>JAZSNT010000014.1:0-16805 GCA_045536525.1 Acutalibacteraceae bacterium | reverse complement strand
GTCGGTCGAAATAAAAAAGTTATAGAAGAATACATAAGGAATCAGTTAGAAGAAGATTACGCAGCAGAACAAATTAGTATAAAAGAATTTGTAGACCCGTTTACGGGTAACAAGAAGTAAAAGGCAAAAAAAGACAGCCGCACATGAGCGGCTGCCCGAAAAAGTAATGCGTTGCTAAACTTTCAGTGCCCCTTTTAGGGGTTAAGCCAGTAGTCATCCCTTATAGGGGTGGTGCATACCACCGGTTTACCGGTGGTTATGATTTTACAATAAACTTTTTCTTAAATTTTCGGGTGTGTCTGCCGATAAAAGAACAGGGGGGATATCAAATACGGTTTTGCAACCCTTTTCGCCTTTCAGGTTTAGTCTATATGCCGCACGGGCATAAGCGACAAGTATACTTGAAGTAAATTCGGGGTTGGAATCGAGCTTGAGGTTATATTCAATTATAGTATTATGTTGGTTATCAAACCCTGTTTTACCGCTACGGATTACTGTTCCGCCGTGTGGCAGACCTTGGTGGTCACGTTTCATTTCTTCCATTGTTATGAAATGAACGGTGGTGTCATAATCGGCAAAGTAGTTTGGCATAGTTTTGATTTCGTTTTCAATTTTTGCTTTATCGGCGCTGTCTTCCACTACTACAAAACATTCACGTGTGTGCTTTTGGCGGGTGGTAAGTGTGGGTGCTTCACCGTTTTTTACAGATTCAATTGCTGATGGTACGGGTATAGTGTACTGACGTGCATCAATAACACCTTCTATACGGCGGATAGCGTCAGAATGGCCTTGGCTTACGCCTTTGCCCCAAAAAGTATAGTCTTTGCCGTTTGGCAAAATTGCATTGGAATAAAGACGGGCTAGGGAAAACATACCCGGGTCCCAACCGACCGATATAATGCCGATTTTACCGCTTTTTGCAGCGTTTTTATCGACGTTTTCAAAGTGTTCGGGGATTTTTGCGTGGGTATCAAAACTGTCTATAACGTTAAAGTATTTAACATATTCGGGGGTTTGTACGGGAAGGTCGGTGGCTGAGCCGCCGCAGATTATAAGAACGTCGATTTCGGTCTTGTAATCTAAAATGTTATCAATATGCAAAACCCTGGCGGTTTTTGTTTGTATTTTTACGGTATCGGGGTTTCTGCGTGTAAAAACCGCAAAAAGTTCTGTGTCGGGATTTTGTTTGATTGCGGCTTCTACACCACGGCCTAAGTTGCCGTAACCTAAAATTGCTATTTTCATTGAGTTTCTCCTATTGGTTGGTTTATTGCTCGGCACGAAGACGGGCGAGTTTTGTGTTGGTAGCGCCAATCTCGGTTATAAGCCGGTTTTCTTCTACTTTGAGTTTGAGAATGGCTTGTTCCAAACGTTTATTTTTGCTTTTAACAATCAAAAGTTGTGTAGCACCTGCGGCAACGGTTAAAATGAGTAAAGCCATTGCCCAGATAAAGTTTTCCATATTAAAAAAGGTCACACCAGCCGATGCTATTGCAATAATGTACACAAGGGTCATCCAAACAGGGCTGAGTTTTGCCTTTGGTGTTTCTTCTAATTTTTTAATATCCAATGAAATTGTAGTTTTTTGTTCTTTAAGGTCTATTAGTTTTTCACGTAATTCTTGAATCTCCATAATAAATCTCCCATATATAATATAAAATTATATTACAAACAATGTTTATTGTCAATAATTTAGGGGGAAATTGTAGTTTGTCGAGTGCCTCGTCGGGCAATTACGCTATTACTTTTCGCAAAAGTACCACCCCATACCATGACATTAAGGTAAGGAGAGAATTATAGTTTATATGGGAGTTAAGTAAACAATTGCAGGGTATGGCGCTTGCGACATACCGAGTAATCTGGCGGGACGTCGAAAATCGCCGTCCCCTATAAATAGTCAATTAAGTATTGTAGGGGCAGGCGGTCTCGATTGCCCGTTTAATTACATACATTCGAGCGGACAGTCCGTGAGGCCTGTCCCTATAAGTTTATCGGTTTTGCAAACCGATAAATAAAAATTTGAAATATATCCATACGGTCGGGGTAAAAGATGCAATCAAGTAAAATGTAACGGCGTGACTGCCCGTCGAGGCACTCGATAAACTACAATTTAAAAGGTGGCAGTTTTTAATAACCACCACCTTTTTATTATAATTTTATTTGTTTAGCGCCTAAAAGTTCGGCTTCTTCTTTCGAATGAGTTACCAAAATAATGGGTTTATCCTGTGCGACTCTCAAAATCCTGTTTACAGCTTTTTCAACGTTTTCTTTGTCAAGTCCCGTAAACGGCTCGTCCAGAACCAAAAAATCGAAATCAGCAGTTAAGGCACGTGCGATAGCAACACGTCTGCACATACCGCCTGAAAGTTGGCTTACGGGTGTGTGCAAATATTCCAAAAGCCCAAGTGCCCGAAGATTTTCAACTGCTTTTTCGTTGTCGCTATTTACAAGTAAAACGTTTTGTAAAGCAGTTTTAAAGGGGAGTAGGCGGTCTTCTTGAAATACCACCGACGGTTTGGCACCGCTTAAGTTTATAATACTGCCGCTTTGCGCCTCTAAAAGCCCTAATATCAGTTTTAAAAGGGTGGTTTTACCGCAACCGCTTTCACCGTAAAGCCATATTCTTTCGTTTTTGCCGATGTTTAGTGAAAAATTTTCAAAAACAGTATTTTTACCGTAGGCAAAGGAGATATTATCTATTTTTAACATAGTTATACCTCCTGAATACTTTTTTTAGAACTACTTCCAAAAGAAGCGAAAGTAAAGCGACAACGGCTGTGAGCGCAAATACCTCGGATATTTCCAAATGTGTTTTAGAACGTTCCAGCATATCGCCTATTGATGAAGCGGGTTTAGATATAACCTCCGCCGCAATACCTGATTTCCACGCAAAGCCCAATGCGGTTAAAGAGGAACTTATAAAGGTGGGGAATATAAGCGGTAGTTTTATTTTAAAAAATACAGCACTGTTTGAAAGGCGGAAGATTTTGCCCATTTCGATATATTTTTCATCAACACCTAAAAGTGCGGTTTCGGTAGAAGACCATATTATAGGCAACACCATAAGAAATGCTATAAATATGGGCAGATAACTGCTTTCAAACCAGAAAAATGCAAGTATTATAAATGATGCTACGGGCACAGCCTTGGTAAGTTGAGTGATGGGTGAGGTGAAATCTTTAAAAAGGGTGCTTTTTGCCGATAATATACCAAACAAAAAACCTGCAACCACACCCAAACCAAAGCCTAAACAAATACGTGCGAGTGATGTCAATACCGACATATAAAATTCTTTTGTCTGTGCTAAATTATAAAGCGCTGTCAGAGTGCTGAGTGTTGACGGAATTAAAAGTTCTTGGGCTACTGCCATAGAACTTAATTGCCATAGCAAAATCCAAAAAGCGAATATGGATAATTTTTTGAAAATTTTAATTGCCATAGTAAAAATCATCGGCAGGTAATTTTCCGCCTATGCTTTGGGGATTTTGGCCATGCAAGAATTTAAGGTAAGCCGAAAGGTCGGTCTTTAAATCTTTTCCGTCTTCATACACTATATTGCACAAGGGGATTGCTTTTTTAGCAACAGCGGCGGGGGTAACAATGCCGAATTCTTCGCACAATGCGGCAGTACCGTTTAAATCGCTGTTTGCCTTTTCAATAGAGGCCTTGTAATCAGCCAAAAATGCTTCTATGGCTTCGGGGTTTTGTTCTACAAATTCCTTACGGGCGATAATGCAACCCATTACGAGTTTTGTATCGTTGAATTTATCCCATTCGTCGTTTAAATTGATTAAAATTTTAGCCGCTTTATCTTTAACTGTGATAGCGGTGGCAACGGGTTGGGGAGCTATAACGATAGCCTGTTCGTTTGCCACAACCTTTGCTAAAAGTTCCTGCGGTTGCGAAACAAACTC
The DNA here is from genome assembly GCA_045536525.1 of Acutalibacteraceae bacterium. Taxonomy (GTDB): domain Bacteria; phylum Bacillota; class Clostridia; order Oscillospirales; family Acutalibacteraceae; genus UBA737. Next base: position 12,891 of record JAZSNT010000014.1, on the reverse strand, counting down.
TACATTAACGTCTTCGCCCATTTTAAGACCGTTGTTTTCAAGCACGTTTTTAAGGATATATTCAGGATTTGCGCCCTGACCTGTGGAGTAAACGGTTTTGCCTTTAAGACTTGCGATTGTGGGCACGGTTACACCTTTGGCAACTACGTTAAGAACACCTAATGTGTTTACTGCAAGTACGGTGACACCGCCATTTGTTTTGTTGTAAAGAGTAGATGCAAGGTTTGTGGCAACTGCGGCAATATCTGCTTCCTTGTTTGTGATTTTAGCCACAATTTCGTCATTGGAAGCGGCTAATTGCATATTGTAATCAAGACTGCCGTTGCCGTCTTTGGCATCTTTTATAAGATTGGCAAGACCTACACCGGTAGGACCTGCGATGCCGTAAACGTTGGCTTTTACTTCTTTAACGTCTACACCGCAAGCGGCAAGAGATAAAAGTAATACGAGTGCGAGCAGGATGCTAATTAGTTTTTTCATTTTTTATCACCTTATATTTATTATTTTCCTTTAAAATATTGCCGTTTTGCATCAGGATATCAAGCGCACGGTAAAGACTTGCACGGCTAAGACCTAACATCCTGGCAAATAAAGTCATATTTTTAGGAATTTGAGCGTAACCATTCTCGTCTTTTACGCTTGAAAGATATGTTAAAACAGTATCCTCGGCGCTTATACAAGAAATTACACATAGTTTATTATTTAAAAACCGCACCTTATCAGATAAAAAGGTTATGTAATTTATAGCGGTTTGGGGAAATTTTTTAAAAATGCTTTGCAGTTCGTTTTCGGTTATGAATAAAATATCGCAATCGCTTTTTGCGGTTATTGTGCTGACATAGGTGTTGTTACCACCGAAAACTGCCGCCGCACCGAAGCACATATTAGCAGAGAACGTTTTCAAAAAAGTTTCGTTGTGGTTGTTGGAAACCGCTACGGCACTGCCTTTGATTATAAAACCGATGGCATTATTAAAGTTTGAATCGGAAAAAATTATCTCACCTTTTTTAAAGTGGGTGATGCCGCTCAGATGCAGTTTGCTTATTTGGTTTTGGTCAAGTCCTTTGAAAAGGAATAAATCACAATAATTCAAACCACACCTCCAAAACTGTCTCATATAAGACACTTTTTAATTATATTATACCTATATTTATTAAAATGTCAATAGTAAACTTACTTTTCTTGATAAAAAAACAGACATCTTTGCGATGTCTGTCGGTTTATTTGACTGCTTTTATTTTGGCCGAAGAAACGGTATACTCTATAACGTCGGGAATGGTTTCACCATCTATTTGAAGCATTGCGCTTTTATCTAGCTTTACCGAAAATTCGTGACCCTCTATAACCTTAATCATACTTTTGAGTTTTGTGTGTTTGCCTTTCATAAGCAATAAAAGGGCAACAACAATTTTAAAGAAATTACGGTTGTGCATAGCTACAATTGAGATTTTGCTTTCGGGATTCAGACGGTTTTGGTCGGGTGCCGCCATAAATCCACCGCCGAAAAACCTGCCGTTCATAGTGGGAACCAGCCAGGTGTTTTTAAAAACGTATTCCGTGCCGTCGGCTACAACGGTGGCGGTGCAGGGCTTATATGCATAAAGCAAAGCCTTAATAGCAGCAAACAGATAGTTACCTTTTTTGTTAAGTTCTTTACGCACACGCTCAACTTCACCACAACAGTAACCGTCCATACCTGAGCCTATACAGTTTAAAAATTTATAAGTTTTTCCTTTTATATTAGCGGTGGGTAGATTTTTTATGTAATCGTTTATAAGAATCGGCTTAGTATGTTTTTTAAAGCCGATATCACGTGCAAAATCGTTACCGTTTCCCGATGCAAAAAAGTAAATATTTTTATCGGTATCTACGTTATTTACAAAACTGTTAAGACTGCCGTCGCCACCCGTTAGTATTATATCGGTATCGGGTGAAGCGGAAGATATAAAATCGTTAAGATTGTCTATATTTGTAAGGTCAAAATATGTGTAATCGTGTTCACCCAAAAGCGGCTCTATTTCTTTGGCAATACCAAGTCCCTTACCGCCGTGTGAATAAGGATTGTACAAAATAGCGTATTTCACGTGACCCCACCTTTATAATATACTATTTATATTTTAAATCTTTTGTCTAAATTTGTCAACAAAAGAAAAAACCGTCTTAAAAAGACGGTTTTTCGGTCGCCCCTAAACGATGAATTTTCCGAGGGCAGTCGAGAGCCCCGACACGCAATTTGCGTAGTTGAGGTTCTTCTTTTTTGCAATTTCAACCGCGCGTTTGAGGTTGGTTATGAACACTCTCACCGGTTTGGTGACAAGTCTTGAATCTGTCACCCTATTCAAAAAACTTCAAAAGCGAAACAGCTTTGCCGTTTTCGTAAACTTCAATATGAATATGACTTTGGTCCGAACATTCGCAGGGGATAGTGGTAACGGCGCCAATGCGGTCACCCATTTTTATAGGTGTATCTTTTTCAACTACAATATTTTTAAGTCCGCAATATTTAATAACAAGACCGTCGCCGTGGTCGATGGTCACACATTTGCCGTAGTCGGCTGTTTGCTCTATACTTTGAATTTTACCGTCGGTCACGCTTGTAACAAAAGTACCTTCCGTACAGGCAATATCCACCGCCGCGTGTATGCGCATATCATTATATGTGGCAGAAAACTGCAATGTTTTAAGGCTGAAATCTTTTAAAATATCACCGTTCACGGGCATTGTGTAAGATTTAGGCTTTTTGGTTGTAACCTTTGAGGATGTATATTTTTCATCCTTTACGTCTTGGTCAACAGGGTTAGAATCGTCACTTGACGGTGTTTGCGGTACACTACTAATATATGAATCATTACTGCTGTTATATTCATTTTCTTTGCTTTCGGTTTTATTTTGCGATGATGTGGCGGTATCGGGCTTTTTGTCGCTGTCTGTGAATGCAACCCAAGCGGCAACACCGATTATTACAAGACAAACAGCAATAATGATATAAAAAGCGGAACTCCCTTTTTTATTGTCGGAGTATTGCGAATATTTCATAAAATCAATCCTTTCGAAATTATTATTGACGAAAGCGTGACTTTATATTCTTTAAAATAATTTTTTAATTTGTTAATAAAATCTTAATAAATTTGATTTATCATATACTTGTACCCAAAAGGGAGCCGCACCCTGAGGGTAATAAACCCTTAAAGGTTTAAATTTTTTTCTCCCCTTAAAAAGAAAAGAAGCCGTGTGAACGGCTTCTTTTCTTTTTGTTCTCTTTCTTTTAGAAAGAAGCGTTTTTATTTTCGCATATCCACTCATACAGTGAGCCTTTTATTTAAAATTATTGACAATTCGTCTATTGAAAAGTATAATTAAATTATAGAAGAAGAGCAAGGAGTAAATAAAAGGGAGTACAAGTAAAATGTTGTTTTTATATGATTTGATGAAGGTTATTGGTTATTTTTTAATTATGATAATTTTTATGGTTATTGCAATTATAACTGCAAAAGGAAAGACTGTATGGGTATGGTATGTTATAGGTGCTATTTTGCAGTTGCTTTCACTGTTGGGTAATCAAAAAAACTCTGTCATGAGAGACACGGATATAACAATATATTGGATTATCTATGTTGCTTTGCTTGTTATTACTGCAATTCTTATCAATAAACGCCGTGATAAATCAAGTATTTCGGACAAATTAAAAAAGTGAATAAAAACTAGGGAATACAAGAAAACGGTTCTATTGCAAGAATTAGGGTCTCTTGTATAGAAGTGATTTTCTCTAAAAGAGGTGGTGTGCTAGAGTCTCCACTTTTTGTACAACCAAAAGAAAAGGTGAGGTTTAAACCTCACCTTTTTGTTATTTATTCTTTTGCGGCTTCAATAACCTTTTGTGCGATTTGTGCAGGTACGTCTTCGTATCTTTCAAACGTTAAAGTAAAGGTTGCAGTGCCTTGTGTTATGGAGCGCATAGCGGTCGAGAAATCAGACATTTCGGCAACAGGCACTTCGCCTATGATTTCCTGCATTTTATTTTCAGCAGGGTTCATACCGATAATTCTGCCACGGCGCTTGTTAATATCACCAATAACATCACCGAGCATTTCGTCGGGAACCAAAACTTTAAGTGTGCCGATAGGCTCTAACAATACGGGGTTTGCTTGCGGTATACCGTCTTTATAAGCGATAGATGCCGCCATTTTGAAGGACATTTCGGAAGAGTCAACAGGGTGGTAAGAACCATCGTAAAGTGTTGCCTTTAATCCTACCATTGGGTAACCTGCAAGTACACCTTTCTGACAAGAATCACGAAGACCTTTTTCAACTGCGGGGAAGAAATTCTTGGGTACTGCGCCGCCAAATACTTCTTCGCAGAATACTAATTCGTCACTGTCGCAAGGCTCAAACTTAATCCATACGTCACCGAACTGACCGTGACCGCCTGACTGTTTCTTATGTCTGCCTTGTACCTGAACGGGTTTGCGGATGGTTTCACGGTAAGCGATTTTCGGCTTTTTAAGTTCGGCTTCTGCACCGAATTTTGATTTTAGACGGGATACAATAACGTCAATATGCTGTTCACCCAAAGCCGACAAAATAAGTTCTTTGGTTTCTTTGTCGTTGAAAACTGCAATTGTGGGGTCTTCTTCTGCCATACGGTTGAAAGCACCTGCAATCTTTTCTTCGTCACCCTTTGCCTTGGGATAAACTGCAACAGAAAGGTTTGGAGCAGGGAAGTCGATTTTAGCGATTGCAACGTCGCCCTTAGCGGAAAGTGTATCACCTGTCAATACGTTGCCGAGTTTTGCAACTGCACCAATGTCACCTGCGGTGATGGTGGTAGCATCTTCCTGTTTAGATGCTTTAAGCCACATTATTTTAGAAAGGCGTTCTTCTTCGCCTGTGCGGTTGTTTATAAGGCGGATATCGTTCTTGATAGCACCCGATAAAACCTTGAAGTAAGAAAGTTTACCAACAAACGGGTCGGCAATTGTTTTGAAAACGCATAAAGCAGCATTTCCCGATGCGTCAAACGCACATTCTTCGCCGTCGGCGTTCTTATAAGTACAAGTGTCGGTAGCGGGTAAAATTTTAAGAAGATTGTCTACCATCATAGGTACTGCGTCGCCGTTTTGCTGAACACCGCTGTAAACAGGGCAAATATCACCGTTTTTGACGCCGATAGCCAAACCTGTGAGTATTTCTTCGGTAGTGAATTCTTCACCCTCGAAATATTTTTCCATAAGTTCTTCATCGGTGGAAGCGATAGCCTCTAAAAGCATACTTCTCATATTGTCAAGTTCTTCGCTAACGGGAAGACGCATTTCTTTAATTTCAAGACCGTTGCAGGCGTAAGCCTTGTTTTCTATAAGGTTTATGTAGCATTTAACCTGTTCGTTTTCAAGATAAGGAACGATAACAGGGCATATAACTGCACCGTACTGACCTGCCAAAGCAGAAAGTACACGGTAGAAATGAGCGTGAGAAGAATCTAATTTACCAACAAAGAACGCCACACTCTTGCCCAAAGCACGAGCCTTTTCAAAGGCTTGCTTGGCACCTACGGTAAGACCTGATTTACCTGAAACGGTAATAATTGCACTATCGGCTGCAGTCAATGCTTCGTGTACGCCGCCAGCAAAGTCAAAAAGACCGGGAGCATCTATAATATTAAGTCTACTGTCTGCTATTTCAAGCGAGTAAACCGAAGTTGAAACCGATGTTTTTCTTTTCTTTTCTTCGGCATCAAAATCCATTACGGTAGTACTGTCACTAATTTTGCCTATACGGTCGGTTGCCTTTCCGTAAAAAAGAATAGCGTCAGCCAATGTGGTTTTGCCCGAACCGCCGTGGCCTAAAATGGCTACGTTGCGAACGGCATTTTGAGAATAATCTTTCAATTTGATGCACTCCTTTAAGTGAATATGTTTACAAAAATTAGTATATCATATCTTTTTAGTAAATACAACTAAAATTTTTCGAATTTTCAAAATAAAATTATTTAAAAGTTATAAATTTGTTGAATTTGCAGTAAATGAACGGTTATATTTTATTGAAAATTTCAAAGCAGTAACCAAAAGATTACAAAATGTTATTTTTAATGTGTAATTTTTGCCTTAAAAATTACAACAGTGAAATAATTTGTAACTGAATTGTTTTTGGTATTTTTGTGACTTGGCGTGTATAATTAAACTATACTATTAAAGGAGGCGGTATTATGCGTAAAAATATTGTGTTATCACTTATTATGACACTTTGCGTCGTAGTACTGTCTTTTGCGTGTGTGAAAACCGATGCAGTTCCCCAAAGCGAAGCAAAAGTTACTGAAAAGTCGGTTGTAAACGTTGCTAATACAAATACTGCTAATAGCGCACTTGAAGCACGTTTTTTGAATATGCTCAATCACAATTTTGTTTATAACGATGCTTTTTATAACGACAGCGTTTTGGTAAACGATTCTATGTTGGCTTTACTTTCTTCTTCACAAAACGGTTTTATAGATGAAATTGTTTTGGCTGATTATATATTTAATATGTATGGCAAGATTTATAACGATTTCTCATTCTTGGGTGACAATCTTCCCGTGAAAGACGGTTTTGTTTATATACTCCCACGCGGTTATAATACTTACAGCCATAATATTGTGAATGTTACCGATAATAAGGACGGCAGTTACACCGTACTTACCAACGTTGAAATTTCTTACGCAGACGGAACAAGTGAAGTGTTAAGCGCTGAAACCGTATTTTTAGAAAATCAAGAATCTGCTTTTGGTTATAATATTATGTATAGCATAATTGAAGAAGGCATCGTAGCAGACGCTGAATGCTAAAAAAACTAAACGCTCAGGAATTTTTCCTGAGCGTTTTTTGTGTTTAAAGATTTATACAGTTAGTACCTGAATCAAAAGCCATATCTATAATTGATTTATGACAGGTGAACATTATTATCTGACCGTTTTCGGAGTATTTTTTTAAAAAACCGAGAGCGGTTTTTGTGCGCTTGTCGTCGTATTGAGCCAATGCATCGTCTAAAATGACGGGGAGTTTTTGTTCATTATCGGTAATCAGTTGCGAAAGTGCGAGACGGAGACTTAAATAAGCCTGGTCGACTGTACCGCTCGACAGATAATCGAGTTCGTGGCTTCCGAAGACGTCGCTTTTTTCAACTGCTATTCCAAATGTTTTGGAAACGGTCATATTTTTATAATTATCATCGGTTATAGAACGGAATATCTCACTTGCCTTTTGTTCTAATACCGAACTGTAACTTTGACGAACCTCTGCATAAGTATCGTTTAAAACCGAAAGTGCCAAATCTAAACTGTCAAGATATTCTTTTTGATTTAAAGTTTTGGCTTTAAGCGTTAATAATTCGGTTTTGATTTTTTCGCTGTTGCCTGTACGTGCGCTTATGTTTTTAACCTCATTTACAATAGTGGCAAGGGTTGTTTTTTGCTCGGTTATTTGCTGTATGAGTATTTCATAATCGGCTTTAACCTTTTCAAAATCGACCGCATTATCGGTTTTAAGGTTTTTAAGCTTTTCTTCGGCTTCGTCATAAGAAATATTGCCTACGTCACGAAGAATGTAGTTGATATTTTGTTTCAACTCTTTTTGTTTTGTGGCGGTTTGGCTTATTAAAAGTAACGCTTCTTTTACGGTGTCTACGGTATCGACTTGTTTGTACGAAGCAAAGAGTGTAAACAAGGTTTGTTCTTCGGCTTTAATATCGTCTTGCCAAGCGGAAATATCTTTAAGATTTGTGCTTATTATTTCTTTTTGGTTTTCAATCATAGCCGAACTGCTGCCCAAAGCGGTGTTTATAGCATTTAGGTTTGAATTTTCACTTGCGATAAGTGAAATTATGCGGTTTTCTTCAAGTTGTAGACTGAGAAGTTCTGACATGTCATTTTTAATCTTGTTTTTGGCTTTTATGGTGAAAACCAATGCTAATATAAATAAAATCAGGGTAATACCAAAGCCTATAAACGCCGCAATACTTATAAAGGTGAGTGCTACTGCTGATGCTATACCTAAAACAAGCGCCAATATATACCATATAATATATGTGTTTTTTGGATTGTCGGCTTTTTGCAGTTTTTTAATTTTTTCATCTATGTTAAGTTTTTGGTTTTCAAGGTCTTGGATTTTTTGTTTCAATTCTTTTTGCTTTTCGGGGGTTGCATCACTTGATGGGTTAAGGGCTAATTTCAGATTATTTTCCAAAACTGTGGTTTCGTTTTGTTTTGAGGTGATTTTAGCCTTAATGTTTTCGATTTTCGAAAGACAAAATTCCACCTTGCGTACAAACATTTCGTCGGCGATTTTTCCGTGGGTCAAGGTCAATTTTTTATTTAAGTTATCAAGTTCTGCTTTAAGACTTAAAAGTTCCTTTAATTTTTGTGCGTTGCGAATATCATTTTCGGCATCAATTTGTTGTTTTAAAATATCCGCTTTTTCTTGCAACGATTTAATATTTGCGGTGATTTGTTCTGCTTTTTCTTTTGCGGACTTAATGGTGGCTTGGTGTACGTTTGCTTCTTCTAACTGTTTTTCAAGTTCAAAGCAAAGTTTTAAATTTTTATCGTAAATACCTGCTTTACCGCTTTTGGAAGAAAGTTCGTACCTTGCGGTTTGCAAACGTTTTTCAACCGCTTCGTATGAAATCGCTTCGTCACCTGTGAAAGCAATATTTGAAAGTTTGCTTTGCAGTTCGCCCTCTGCCAAGGCGTTGTTTTCGGGGAAACCGAACTGACCTATAAAAATACTGCGTTCAAAAGCGGGGAGTGTAAGACCGAAAAGTTTTGTGCCTATATCTGCCGCAACAGTTTCACGTTCGCCTAAACTTTGGTCGATAAGAGTTACTTTGTCGGTCGAGTTGGAACTGCCGAAAATACGTTCCAAACGGTAAAGTCTGCCGTTATTATAAAAATCAATACTGCCCGCCATAGAACTGCCGTCCCACGGGGTATATTTTTTTCGGATATTTTTGTTAAGTACGTTTCCCGAACGTTCACTGCCGTAAAACATCATTTTAATAAAATTCATAATGGTGGTTTTACCGTTTTCGTTATCGCCGTAAACGATGTTAAAGCGAGAGTTTAAATTTAAATCAAGGTTTTTAATACCGCCGAAAGAAGCGATGTGCAGTGATTTAATCTTCATTGTATTTCACCTCGCTGCTAAATGCTTTGAGTCCGAGTTTGAGAGCATTTTTTACGGCCTCTTTATCTTCGGTTTCGTTTAGTTTTTCGAGCATTTTCTTGACAAAAACACCTTTGAGTGACGTTTCTTTTGAAAGTGTTTCAAAATCAATCTTATACTCGGTAGAATCTTTAACCTTTACAAAGTAAAGCGCAGTTGAAAGACGGGCCGAAAGTTCAGTGCAGTTTATTTCGCAGTTTTCGTCAATTTCACCTGTCAGTTCTATTTTATATAGGTGGTCTCCGAAATTTTGGTGGCGTTCTTTTAAGGTCTCCAAAACAAACGATGGGATATCTTCTTTGTTTGTGATGTCAATCTTTTCGTGGACGTGCTTTCTTCGTGCTACGGGGATAAACTTCAAATCGGTGCTGCCTTTTGACACAGTACCCATATAAACACCCTTTTCGTCAAGTTCGTCAAAACCCTGACCTTCAGGGCAACCGCAGTAAGCAAAACTTACGTTTTCAAGTTTGCCTATGGGCGTGTGCTTATGCACGTGACCGAGTGCGATATAATCCATACCGCTTTTCTTTATAAAGCGTGGAGTGATGGCATTATAATCGGAATTAAGGTCGCTTTTAAGTTCACCGTGTTGCACCATAATATTTATATAATCATCCTGTGGTACATCAAGTGAAAATTCTTCTTCACCCTGTAAGTGAGCCGTATCAAACGACCTGCCGTAAATACGTAAATTTATATCATCGAACACAAGGCAAGTGTCTTTTGCGGATAACACATATAAGTTTTCGGGAAGTGTATTTATTACAAAGGGTGATTGTGCAATCAGTGGGTCGTGGTTACCTGCGCAGTATACTACCTTCAAATTTTTTGCGGATGCAATTTTGGAAAGAACGGGGTTTACAAACGAGGTATCGGGGGTAGGCGTGTCAAAAAGGTCACCTGCAATAGCAAGTAACTGTACGTTGTTTTGCACCGCTAAATCTATTATGTTTTCAAAAGTGATAAGGGTTTCATACATACGTGAATTGGCATTAGCGCCCAAAAACGCATCCGCCGAACCTATGTGAATATCCGCACAATGCAGAATTTTAACACTGCTCACTAAAACACATCCCTTTTTAAAATTTCTCAATATAAATATAATATCATAATTTGTCGTATTTTTCAAATAAAAATAAAACGATTTGAAATTGACTTTAACGCTTTTATGTGTTAAAATGTTTATATATTCAGTAAAAGAGGTGCCGTTATGGAAAAAAACAATTTTAACGATTTGCTGTTTGATGCGATTCTCACACTCAAAACCCGTGAGGAATTGTATAAATTTTTCAGCGATGCGTGCACTCCAAAGGAAGTTTCGGCAATTGCACAACGTTTTGCCGTTGCTAAAATGCTTAACGAAAAGCAGATTTATAACGATATTGTAAAAGCAACAGGTGCTTCTACTGCGACAATCAGCCGTGTAAACCGCTCTATAAACGAGGGGTTTGAATTGGCATTTGAAAGGTTAAAATAATATGTACGGTAATTTTGCGTCGTTTTACGACGGACTTACTTTGGACGTTGATTATAAAAAACGTACGGCATATCTTTTGAAACTTTTCAAAAAGTACGATAAAAACCCCACTTTGCTTTTGGATTTAGCTTGCGGCACAGGTAGTTTTTCCAACTGTTTTGCAAAAGAGGGCATAGAAGTAATCGGCGTGGATATGTCGGAAGAGATGTTGTCTGTCGCCCGTGAAAAATCGTTTGATACGGGTGTGGAAGTGCTTTATTTATGTCAGAAAGCGCAGGAACTTGATTTGTACGGCACGGTTGACGGCGCCGTGTGTTGCCTTGACAGTTTAAATCACATAACCGATTATAAGGATTTTTGCAAGGCAATAAGCCGTGTCTCTTTGTTTTTGGAAAAAGGAAGTCTTTTTATATTCGACCTTAATACCCAGTATAAACACAGGACTGTTTTGGGTGATAATGTTTTTGTTATTGAAACGGAAGAAGTTTATTGTGTATGGGCTAATAAGTTTAAGGAAAAGAATTGCACGGTAGATATTTCGCTTGACTTTTTTGTAAAAGACAGCGAAAACTACTACCGTGAGAACGAACAATTCTCAGAACGTGCTTATTCGGTTGATGAAGTTGAGAAAGCGCTCGAAGAAGCAGGACTTGAACTTTTGGAAATTTTTGACGAAGGCACTCAAAAACCGCTTGATGATACGAGCGAAAGGGCAATTTTTGTTACAAGAAAGGTATAGTAATGGGCAAACTTATAAGATGTATAACAAGCGAAGGTGCGGTTATGGTATCGGCAGTAGATAGTACTGATATCGTAGCAAAGGCTGAACAAATTCATAAAACTTCGGCTGTTATTACCGCAGCGCTTGGCAGAATGCTTACCGCAGTTTCTATGATGGGCAATATGCTTAAAGGTGATGACAATTCAATATCTATGAAGATTGACGGTGGCGGACCTGCGGGCGCTGTTACCGTTTCGGCAGACTCTATGGGTAACGTGCGTGGCTATGCGCAAAACAACGTTGTGGAAATACCGCTTAAACCCAACGGTAAACTTGACGTTTCGGGCGCAGTCGGTACAGACGGCAGTTTGTTTGTTGTGAAAGACCTTGGTATGAAGGAACCCTACAACGGTTTTGTGCCGATACTTACGGGTGAAATTGCCGAAGATATCACTTCTTATTATGCAATAAGCGAGCAAATCCCCACCGTTTGCGCTTTGGGTGTGCTTGTGGATACCGATTTGACGGTTAAAAAAGCAGGCGGTTATATTTTGCAACTGTTGCCTTTTACCGAAAATGAAATTATTGAAAAAATTGAGAAAAATCTCGCCCGTGTAAAACCGGTAACTCAACTTCTGGACGAAGGAATGGATATTGAGGATATCGTTCGTGACGTGTTAGACGGTTTTGACGTAGAGGTTATATATACGCAGGAAGTTGAATATAAATGTAAGTGTAGCAGGGAAAAAATTGAAGCAACACTTTTGGGACTCGGCAAAGAAGAACTGGAAGGAATGTATAACGATTTGCCCCAAGTAGACGTAAAATGTCACTTTTGCAACACCGATTATACCTTCACAAAAGATGATATAAAAGGCATTTTGAAAAAAATATAAAAAATTTTAAAAAAATTGAAAATTTTGCTTGACAAAGTTAATGTATTGTGTTAATATATTGCTTGTCGCCGGTGAGTTGCCATTGGCAAGCCAGCGCGGTCATCGTGGGAGCATAGCTCAGCTGGGAGAGCATCTGCCTTACAAGCAGAGGGTCACAGGTTCGAGCCCTGTTGTTCCCACCATGTGGCCTGGTAGTTCAGTTGGTTAGAACGCTAGCCTGTCACGCTAGAGGTCGTGGGTTCGAGCCCCATCCAGGTCGCCATTTGCCTCTGTAGCTCAGTCGGTAGAGCAGGGGACTGAAAATCCCCGTGTCGTTGGTTCGATTCCGACCGGAGGCACCATTTATATGCGGATTTAGCTCATATGGTAGAGCGCCACCTTGCCAAGGTGGAGGTAGCGAGTTCGAGCCTCGTAATCCGCTCCAACGGGGTGCTTGAATAAAGCACCCTTTCTTTTCAGAATTTAAACTAAATAAGGCACCATAGCCAAGCGGTAAGGCAGAGGTCTGCAAAACCTTTATGCCCCGGTTCAAATCCGGGTGGTGCCTCCAGAAAAATTCACGCCCTTTTAGGGCGTGTTTTTTTGCCCTTTTTTACCCGTTTT
>JAZSNT010000040.1:0-3903 GCA_045536525.1 Acutalibacteraceae bacterium | reverse complement strand
ACCTTTTATTAACTGCATTTCTTCTATGCTATCGTTGACACCTGAAATTACAGGAATGCGAATCCATATTTTTACCTTTGCCTTGAACAGCTTTTTGAGGTTTTCCAAAATCAACTCGTTGCCCACACCTATATATTTTTTGTGCTTTTCGGAATTAATTATTTTTATGTCATACAGAAACAAATCAGTATAGGGCAGGATTTTTTCAAAACTTTGAAAAGGGATATGTCCAGCGGTGTCAACGGCGGTATGTATACCGTTTTCTTTGCATTTTTTAAGAATCTCTAAAAGAAAATCAATTTGCAGCATACATTCACCGCCGGAAAATGTTACACCTCCACCCGAATTGTCATAATAGGCTTTGTCCTTGATTACTTCCGCAAAAACTTCGTCCACGGTATATTCTCTGCCGCAAACCTTACGAGCATCTACAGGGCAGTAAATCGTACACTTTCCGCAAAGGGTGCACCGGTCGGGCGTGGGACAGATTTCTTTGCATTTTCCGCAGCCTTTACATTTATCCTTGTAAAACATCATCTGCGGTTTAAAATCTTGACTTTCCGGGTTATGACACCAAGCACACCGCAAATTACACCCCTTAAAAAATACAGTTGTTCTAATACCGGGACCGTCAACAAATGAATTTCGTTCAATGTCAAAAATTGTTGCCGTCATTTCTGGGTAGTCCTTTCAATAATGTCATCCTGGATGCTTTTATTAAGCTTTACAAAGTAATCGGAAAAACCGCTTACCCGTACACGCAGGTTTTTATAATCTTCGGGAGTTACTTTTGCGTTTATTAAATCTGCTTTTGAAACATAGGTGAGTTGGAAATGCACACCGCCCATTTTAAAATAGGTTTCCAGCATATCCACTGTTTTTTCGAAATGCGCATCATTTTTTATGAGTTGTTCATCCAGCATAAAATTTGTAACTGTTGAACCGCAACCAATGGCATTGGGATCAACCTTGGCAACGGAATTCAGCAAAGCAGTAAGACCGTTTCTATCCTTTCCCTCACTTTGTCCTAAACCGAACTTAAGACTATCACCGTTGTATCTGCCGTCAGGTGTGGCAAGGGTCTTTTCACCAAACCATTTATGATGAACGTTATATCCCATAAGGTCGCCAACCAAAAAGTGATAGCCAAAAAGATTCATTTTATCCTTCAAATATTCGTACAGACTTTGGTAAAGTTTTTGCGCCACATAATTCGAACGCTCGGTATCATTGCCAAAGAAATCGCCCTTGTTTTTAATTAGAGTGTGCAAATCTTCAAACCCTGTCCAGTCATTCTGCACCGCAGAAACAAGCTCCTTCATCGTAATGATTTTTTCATCAAAAACAAATTGCTTAACAATAATAAGTGAGTCAATGACATTGGGAATACCCATCAGCGTCGGAGAAGCGATCACAATATCTCCCGCGCCTTGGGTCAGGCTTCTTGCTTTTTCAATGCACCCTTGGAAGAAAATGCTGGATAAATAGTTGATATCCTTCGCGCGCTCACGGTTGTATTTATCGTCATATTCATAAGCGATATCCAGATCGCTAAAGAGTTCTTGCAAGAAGATCTCATAATATTCGTCAAAGGTTTTTGCGGCGATAATTTTTTCGCTCTTTTTATGGAAAAGCGTTTCGGTGGAACGTGCAAAATTGATTTTTGAGTTACTTCCGGTAATTGCGCCCAAAAATGCAGGTTCGTTGCAACCAACCGTTGTATATCCAACCGCTTTTTCAAAAGGAAAACCGCAGATTTCGGTATAGCATTTAATACGCTTTTCGTCGTTTTGGAAAGCAATTCGCTTTTTGGGGTCTTTGCGTTCGCAATCGAGTGCAAACTTGAAAACCTCTTTTGGTGTTTTTGCGGTCCAACGCAAAGTAACTTGCGGTATCCAAGTGGGCAATTCCAAAAGGCTTTCTAAAATAAGTTTTGACAAATCGTTGAAACCGTCTGTCCCATCAGGTAAGTAACCGCCAATGCAAAAATGCGACTCTGCGCCTCGGGTAAAGTTTGGCGAAGTAACGGGGGTTGCCGCCTGAAGCATTAAGAAAAGCTCCTGCAAATATTCCTTGGCTTCTTCCCGTGTGATTGCTCCGCTTTCAATGTCTTTTTCATAAAACGGACGTAAATATCTGTCAAGAGTTCCTACGCTGTCGGGGTCGGCAGAAAAGCATACATAAATTGTTAAAATTGCTTCATAAAAGGAATTCGGTTTATTTTCAGGTACATTAAGCAGTTCTTTAGATAGAGTTACTAAATTTTCTTTATATTCTTCTGTTTCTACCGTTTTTGAAAGTTCCAACGCCTTGCCGGAGCACTGATGCGCCCAGCCAATCAGCGCGTTGGCAACGCTTTTCAGCGCATTTAAAAACTCCGCTTCTTCTGTTTCAGTATGGATTTTTAAGGATTCATCAATTTCCTCTATGATCCCCTTGATGCCCTTGTCCAAAACCTTTTGATAGTCTGCGGTTGCGTGCTGCCACTCAAAAGTCGATAGGTTATCTATCGATTTTAAGTAAAATTTTTCTCTTACTTCCCCCCACGCCTTATGTCCCATTCGGCGAAAAGCATCTCCTACAACTGAACTGTCACAGTTGAAAAAGCCGGTCATTTTTGAGTACTCAGTCAAAACGGGCTGTTGGTTTAAAATAAACTGGCAAAGCTGCTTGGATTCCCGCTGTTGACGGGACAAAAACAGGTCCTCTCTATCATACTCTGTTTTTGTTGGATGGGCATACATTTCGCCCTTTAAGGTTAATTCCGTCAGTTTTCTGATTCGTTCATTCATAAAAATTAATCCCTCCAATAATTGATTAAGAAAATTATATAAAACAACCGCAAGCAAGTACATACACAAAAAACCATATTTATACTTTTTGATTCTATTGTGTTGCAATTAATGGTGCTTTGTGGTAAACTATCCCCGGGTGATATGATGAATGACAGATTTATAATAACGAATATCCATCGGGTGATATTTGTTGGAAAAGATGAATATACAGAACCAATCACCTCTTTTTCCAACAAAAAGGCCTGCAGAAACGAGTTGATTTTCCATATTTCCGGGGAATCAACAGTCTTTTTCAACGGAAAACAACTGGATATCACCAAAGATTGTATTCGTTTTCTACCGCAAGGCAATGTTCAGGAATATGTTGTCAAACGGAGAGAACCCGGTGAATGTATAGATGTATTTTTCGATACAGATGTGCAGATTTCGGACGAAGCATTTGTAATAGGTCCCACACAAAGTGAGAAGATCAAAGCGTTGTTTAAAAAGATCTTTGCCGTTTGGGTGGCAAAGGATGACGGGTATTATTTTGAATGCGTTTCCTTGCTGTATAAAATTTTTGCCGAACTACAAAAGAAAAACTACATCCCTCAAAACCAATTCGACGCAATAAAACCTGCCATTGCATATATAGAGAAGAATTTTTTAAATGAAAAGATAACCGCACAAGAACTCAACTCCTGCTGTACGATCAGTTACCCCTATATCAAAAAGCTTTTTGTGAAAAAATTTGGCATATCACCGATCCGATACAGTATTCAGCTGAAAATTAACTATGCCTGCGATCTATTACTATCAGAACTTTATACCGTTACCCAAGTAGCGGAGCTATGCGGATATAACGATATTTACTTCTTTAGCCGGCAGTTCAAAGAATATACCGGCATATCTCCCACAAATTTTTTCAAAAAATATAAGTCCTCAAAATGAAACCACCCCGTATTCAAAAGAATACGGGGTGGTTATTGCTGTGCGCCCGGTGAGCGCACGTTCTATAGGGTGAAAGTCCCGAAGTCACCCGGTAGCGGGAAGACTTAGCCAAAGGCAAGGGTGTCCGTCGTGAGGCGGAATCTGAAGAAAGCCGGATTTTAGGAGTTGAAAGGTCTCC
>JAZSNT010000011.1:0-16320 GCA_045536525.1 Acutalibacteraceae bacterium | reverse complement strand
CGTTTATTGAAAAGTATGTTCATTACTTCAACAATGAAAGAGTATCCTATAAACTTAATTACAAAACCCCTGTTCAATATAGAATAGAACAAGGGTTTGAATAATTGGTGGTTTTTACTGTATACTTTTACTTGACAAGTTCAATTATGGTAAGTGGTAAATTATTGTTTATCGGTGAGTTGAGTATATCGTTAGGAAGCCTTCTTCCGAGAGGAAGGTGGCACACCGTAGGTGTGACGGAAGGAGTACAACGAAACCTTAACATTTACAAAAACCTTTTATTATGCGGCTTTTTGTGGTTTCGTACACTCCCTCTCCCGACTTCGGCGGTAGCTCCCTCCCAGAGGGAGCCTTTTGTTTGTGCAAATTTTTTAACCCTACAAACTACAATTTGGTTAAAAATAAAAAAAGATTAGGAGTAATAAAACTCCTAATCTATATTTTTTTGCGAAAGTTCTTTGCTCAGTTCTTCAAAGGTTACAAAAGAATAACCGAGTTTTTTAAGCATTTTAATAAGTTGTTCAATATGACGTTTGTATCTTGTCATACCGTTTTTAAGATAGTATTTATCGTAGGATTTAAGCTCCTTTAAAACAGGTATCTTTTGTTTTGAAAGTTCAAACGGATGCAGATAAAAAACATAATAGTCATTTCGGCGCAGGTAATGTTTTATTACGGATTTAATAACGCCCCAATTGAATAAACGTACGTATCCTCCGCCCGAAATAGGATATTGTTTACCAAAGATTTTTTGTCGTGAAATACCAAATTCGAAAAAATCTTTATCATTATAAACGTTTTTGTAAATTTTATTATAATTTTTAAAGTTGAGTTTTACGGTGTGTCTGGCTTTTGAAAAACCCAAATAACTTGAATCATACTTAAAACCTAAATTTTTAAGTATATCAATTCGGTCGTTATCCATGCTGAAACAGGGGGCGCGGAAACCTACGATTTCCTTGCCGAATAATTTTTCGAGATGTTCTTTAGATGATTTGACACCTTGACTGAATTCTTCTTTTGTGAGAGACATAGGTGCAGTGTGCGTGTAATTATGCAGTGCAAGTTGGTGACCGTTGTTAAGGTAAACATCAAGTTTATCTTTTATCTGCTCTGCTAAATCGCCAACTGTGAATAATGTGCTTTTAATGTTGTATTTATCTAAAAGTTCTATATATTCATCCAAGCCGTCAAGCAGGTCAATATCTACTTTGGTTTTGGAGTTGGCTATACATTCAGTGTCTGAAAAGCGCTCTACATCCATTGTGAAAACCGCATATTTTTTCTTACCCATATTTTTTTATCCCTTAAAAAAATCGATAATAGCGTTGTCATATTGTTCTATATTATTTATTCTAAGGTGGGAGTGACTGCCTTTATCGAACCATACAAGTTTTTTGTCCTTTGCGGCGCAAAGCGAAAAAAGCTGTTTTGTTTTTTCGGGTATAGAAAAAATATCTTGCTTTCCGTAAAGGAAAAGAACACGCAAATCGGGGTTTAATTTTTTTATTTCGGTAATAGGTTTTTGCTTGTAAACGTTTATACCTGCGTTATGGTTTATGTGAAGCATAACAAGGTCTAAAATAGGGAAAAGAGGGCGTTTGTCGGCTATCATATGGCGCTTAAAGGTTTCACGGAATGAAACAAAGCAACCTTCGGTGACAAAACCTTTAACATAAGAAGGGCAATCTTTATGGTTGAGTGCGAAAATGCCTGATGCCGTTCCGATGCAAATGCCGTGATAATAAATTTCCTCATTGCCAAAACGCTTGTGCAAAAGTTTAGACCAAACAATTACATCATGTGACTCTTTAACACCAATAGTGTTGTAAATACCGTCACTTTTGCCGTGGCATCTGGTATCAATAACCAAAATGTTAAAACCTGCTTTCTCATAAGGCGGAGCAAAATAATATGAATAAACAAGGCTTTCACATCTGCCGGGGAGTATAATTATTGAGCGTTTTGCACCAAAATCAAAATACTCGCCGTAAAGTTTAAAGCCGTCACTTTCTATCTCTACATCGGTTATTTTATCTCTGTGCTTATCTGCCCAAGCAATACCGTCGTTCCACATTTGTACCTGTTCTTCATTATCGGGGAAAGAGCAGGTTCTTGTCCATTTTTGAGGGCTTGTGCGTACAAGTTGGTCGCGATAAACCCTTTTGGAAATAGGGTATGTATATATAAACATAGCCACAAAACCGCCTAATATCAAAACACCTAAAATTATTAAAATAATGTATATAGTATCCATAATTCCTCCAAGCAGAATATACTAATTCGTAATGATTTTTCATATTATAACATAAGTTGAAAATTATTTCATTACTTTTGTCGAAAAAAATTAAAAAATGTTGAAAAACAGGGCATAATATGTTATTATAAATATGATTTGTGCTAGGAGGATTTGGATGGAAAATTTTGTTATTATTACCGACAGTTCTTGCGATATGCCTAAAGACTTTCGTGAAAAATACAGTATTGATGACTGTCTTATGGGTTTAATATATTTTCCGGACGGGCATAGTGAATATGTAGATTTTGACTGGGAAAAGTACGACCCTGTTGAATTTTACGAGTCTATGCGTGATAAGAAAGTCAATTATAAAACTGCTTATGCGCCTATGGGTGACATTTTGGCAACATTTGAAAAACATCTTAAAAGTGGGAAAGACATTATTTGTATAACACTTTCTTCTGCGCTTTCAGGTACTTATCAAAGTTGTGAAATGGCTAAAAATGAATTGCTTCAAAAATACCCTGAGCGTAAGATTATTTGTGTTGACTCCTTACGTTATTCTTTGGCGTGTACACAACTTGTTATTATGGCGGCTAAAAAGCGTGCAGAAGGTTTCACTTTGGAAGAAACCGTTCAGTATCTTGAAAATAATAAAAACCGTATTCACCAGATGGGCTCTATGGATGATTTGTTTTTCTTATGTAAAACAGGCCGTATAACCAATTTTAAGGCATTTTTTGGTACCTTGATGGGAATAAACGCAATGGCTGATATTAACCGAAAGGGCTTGTCAGAAGTTGTTTGTAAGGTAAAAGGTAAAAAAACTGCACTTGATGCCATTATAAATTATATGAAAAATACCATTGTTAATCCACAAGAGCAGACAATTTTTATTGCACAATCAAACCGTTTGGCAGCGGCGGAACTTTTGCGCGATACGATTATAAAGGAATTTTCTCCTAAAGAAGTTGTAATCGTGCCTTTGGGTATGTCTTCGGGTGTTTCCATAGGTCCTGGTTTGTGCGCGGCTTTCTATTACGGCGAAGAAATAACCGAGGGACTCGCACGCGAAAAAGAAATAATGAATGATTTTTTGCAGAAAAGAGGAAAATAAAATGAAAGATTTTGTAATTTTCGGCGACTCTACTTGTGACCTTGATAAAGCGTTGCGCGAAAAGTACGGTATAGAGTATGTGGCTATGAATTTTTCGGTTGATGATAAAGAATTTGTGGCTTCGCTCGATTGGGAAAATCATTCTGCTAAAGAACATTATGACCTTATGCGCGGCGGTAAACGCGTGTTTACAACACAAGTACCGCAAAATGTTTATTACGAAAGTTTTAAAAAGGCTTTAAGTGAAGGCAAGGATGTTCTTTATATTTCTTGTTCTTCCGCTCTTTCGGCTTCTGTAAAGACCGCTTTGGTTGTTGCTAAAGAATTAAAGACAGAGTTCCCCGATAACGATGTTTATTGTGTTGACTCGCTTATCAGTTCTTTGGGTCAGGGTTACCTTTTGATACAGGCGGCTATTAAGCGCGGTGAGGGTCTAACGGCCTGCGAAACCGCTAAATACATAGAGGATATCCGCCTTAAAGTTAATCAGTGCGGTACTGTTGAATCGATGGAATATCTTCGCCGTGCAGGTCGTGTTAAGGCTTCCAAGGCTTTTTTTGGTAATCTTTTCGGTGTAAAACCAATTATTATTTCTGATATTAAGGGTCAGAACTTTGCATATAAAAAGATTAAGGGTACCACAAATGCCCGTGCCGCTATTGCTGAAGATATTGTAAAAGCGGCAGATGGTAATTACGATATACTTTTACTATCTCATGCTGATTGCGAAGAAGATGCAATTCTTCTTCGTGACGAAATTTTAAAACGTGCCGAGTTTAAAGAAGTTATTATGGGATACATAGGACCGATTGTCGGCGCATCGGTAGGTCCCGGTACTGTTATTGCGTTTACCTTTGGTAAAGAGGTTACAATTGAAGGGAATGAATAAATAATGCAGCAGTTTATTGACGGTATTGCACTTTCTGAAGCGTTTGCTTCGGGTTACCGTGACTTGAAGAATAATATGACTGCAATAAATGACCTTAATGTTTTTCCTGTGCCTGATGGCGATACGGGAACAAATATGGTACATACATTTTCGGGCGGTTTGTCTTCTGTTAAGGCGGAAAGTAATGTTGCAAGTTTTATGAAAAAACTGTCCGATGCAGTTTTGCTTTCTGCGCGTGGTAATTCGGGTGTAATTTTTTCGCAGTTTATCCGCGGTCTTTGCCGTGGTTTCGAGGGAAAAGATACCGTCTGCTTTGCAGATTTTGATAAGGCTTTTTCGTGTGCTGTGGAGGATGCTTATAATTCTATTATTTCTCCTACAGAGGGTACAATTTTAACCGTAATTCGCGAAGCGGCTGAATATTTGAGAGATAATAGTGATTTTGATAATTTCCAAGACGGTTTTGAAAAGTTGCTATGTGTTATGAAAAACACACTTGCCAAAACCCCCGATATGCTTCCCGTTTTAAAAGAGGCAGGTGTTGTAGATAGCGGTGGCGCAGGTCTTATTTGCTTCTTTGAGGGTATGTATGCATACTTCTGCGGCGTACCGCTTGAAGAAATGGAAGATTTAGATTTTTCTGCACAGACTGTTACCGCTACGGCTTCGGATTTCGGACCTGACAGCGTTATGGAATATGGCTACTGTACAGAGTTTATTTTGCAACTTATGAACGCCAAGACCGATATTAAGGCGTTTTCACGCGATGAGTTTGTAAAGCCTTTGGAAACACTTGGCGATTCGATTGTCGCAGTTGTAAATGATGATATTGTGAAAATTCATATTCATACATTTACACCCGAAAAGGTGTTGGAATATGCTAGGCAGTTTGGCGAGTTTGTTACCTTGAAAATTGAAAATATGTCGGTGCAACACAGTGAAATTGAGTCTTTAGAACAACCGCAAAAAGAAAAGGTTAAATATGCGATTGTGACGGTTGCTTCGGGCGATGGTATAAAAGATTATTTTACTGGTATCGGCGCTAATTTTGTTATTGACGGCGGTCAGACAAACAACCCATCTGTTGACGATTTCTTAAAAGCCTTTGATAGGTTTGAGGCAGAGCATATTGTTGTGTTGCCAAACAACTCTAATATCATTTTAACCGCTAATCAGGCGGCAGAGATTTACAATGAATGTAATGTTCGTGTCATCCCTACAAAATCTATTGTAGAGGGTTACAGCGCACTTTCTATGATGAATCTTTGGTGCGATACGGTAGACGAACTCATTGAAGAAATGAGTTCAGGTCTTTCTACAGTTACATCCGCTTATGTAACTACCGCTACCAGAGACACGAATATCGGCGGTGTTGAAATTATTAAGGATAATTATATCGGCATTAAAAATAAAGAAATTCTTTTGTGCTCTGATAATAGATTTTGTATAGTAAATGACCTTATTTCGAAAATCACTCAAGAATGTGAAAAAGAGGTAATTATCGTTTTCTACGGCAAAAATGTGCCCGAGTCTGAGGCAGAAGAATTAAGGGTTTTACTTGAAGAAAGATATCCTCTTGCCGATATAGGTTTTATTGACGGCAAACAGGATGTTTACGATTATATTATATCTTTGGAATAGGGTTTTTGATGGAAAAAATTGTTGTTGATATTTACGGCGCAGACGGCGGTCCCGAAATTGTAATTCGCGGTACGGCCGATGCTATAAAAAAAATAGGCATTTTTCCCGTTATGGTAGGAGAGGCGGATTTAATAAAATCGGTTATGACCGACTGTGAAATTGGTCAAGAAAAATATGAAATTATTGATACGGATGATTTTATAACCAATAACGAACCTGCCACCTGTATTTTTGGCGGCAGAGAGACCAGTTCTCTCGTGTTATCTTACAACTGTCTTAAAACTGATGACGATTGTGTTGCTATGATTTCGCCCGGTAACACAGGCGCTGTGTTGGTTGGTTCTATTTGCCGTTTGGGACTTTTGCCTACAATTAAATTTCCTGCTTTGTGCAGCGCTTTACCATGTGCAGGGGAAAAGTTACTAACACTTGTTGATTGTGGTGCGGTAATTGACTGTACACCGCAAGACCTTGTACGTTTTGCAAAGATGGGTAACGTATTTGCCCGTTGTTGTTGCGGTTTTGAAAACCCACGTGTAGGTATAATGTCTGTGGGCAGGGAAGACAGTAAAGGCAGCGCTTTGACTTTGGAAGCGTTTAAACTAATAAAAGAATTACCTATGAATTTTATCGGTAATCTTGAGGGTAGTGATATGGTATCAGGTTATGTCGACGTTATTGTGACCGATGGTTTTTCAGGCAATATTCTGCTTAAAAATACCGAAGCCACAGGTAAAAAAGCCATGGATATCGTTTCCAAAATTGCAAAAGATTTTCCTGAATTGGCAGAGGAAATTAACAAAGAATTATTTAAGACTTTTGATTTCAATTCACAAGGTGCGGCTACGTTTTTAGGTACTAAAAAGATAGTCGTTAAAATGCATGGCAGCGCTAATGAAAACACAACAGTTGCAACGGTAGAACAAATTATCCGTCTACAAAAGGCAGGTTTTTTGAGTGAAATTTCAAAAGCATTATCTGATTAAAAAACAAAGACAAACATCCTGAAAAATGTTTGTCTTTGTATTTATTCTTTTGTGATTGAAGCTAAGAAAATTAATTGATGCAAGAAAAATCTCAGCGGAATGCAAACTATGTATGTTATATTGAAACTTAAAATAAGCGGAAAACTGTCGGCTAAGAGTAAGCACATCAGAGTATACACAAAATAACTTATTACCGTGTATCCAAAGGTTGTAAGGTAGTCGTAGCGTGGACTGTTTTTAAAGAAGAAAAATTTGTTGAGTAAAAATGTGGTTATCATCGCAATAGCACCCGTGCTTGGTACGGTGAACTCGATATAACTGTTGCCAAGGAAAATACTTGCAAGTAAAATTAAAGCTTCTGCGACCAATAGGGAAATCATAGTTCCTCGGGCAAGTTTAAATAAACTGCGGTATATTTTAATTGTATCGATAACAGGATTGAAGTGCGATGAAGCATTGTTTTCTATGTAAATGGCATCAATAGTAAGCGTAGTAATTTTAAGACCCATCTTTGCTGCATAATAAAGCACGTTCATCTCATAATCGTAGTTGTTTTTTTCTACATTCATAAGCCAATCGAGATGTTTCATAGAAAAACCTCGCAATCCTGACTGATTATCAGAAAGGTAACGGTTTGTAAGTAATGTGTATACAAAGCGAGACAGGTTGTTGCCGAATTTTGACCTGAACGGAATTTTGCCTTTTTTTTGGCGTACTGAAAGAACAAAACGGTTGCCTTTGTGTAGTTGTTCTTGTATTCTTAAAACGTCACAAGGCAAGTGCTGACCGTCTGCGTCACAAGTGATAAAGTTTTCACATTCGGGTAAATTTACTTTTATATAGCGCATACCTGCCTTTAATGCAGCACCTTTACCACGGTTTTCAGGTAGGGTGACGATATCGGCTTTGGGTCTTATAGTATCAAAGATATGATTATAATTGTCACCACTTCCGTCGTTTATTACAACAATTTTAAATTCACTTTTCGCTAATTCATCAACTAATTTAATTAGTTGATGGTCAGGTTCATAAGCCGGAATTAAAACAACGTCCATTTAACTTCCTCTTTATTTGGTAATGCTTTTTTCAAAAAAGTTATTTATAAGTTCTATTATTTGGTTGTTGGCTGTGCCGTCTTTATCGTATAAAATATCGGTATGACCAGAAGAATCAGGTGCAGAACGAACAACGTATTCAACGTTTTTGTTTTCTATTTCATCTTTGTGTGATATGATAGAAAACTTATCACTCGGCACGACGTCGTCGTTTTTGCCGTGGATTATAAGGGCAGGGGTATCGCTTTCGGAAAGTATTTTATCTGCACGCAAGTTTACGGTTTCACTATCGAACAGTAATGTTTGATATAACCATAAAAAACCATAATTTCCGTAAGCGAGGGGTCCTACATATTGTGAAGCGCCGCTTATAGTGGCATCCATAGCACTGTTGATACCTGCAATAGAAACTACGGCAGAAATATCGTAATCGTACTGTAATGCGCAACAAACTGCATAACCGCCTTGGGAATGACCCATCAACATTAA
Source organism: Acutalibacteraceae bacterium (assembly GCA_045536525.1). Taxonomy (GTDB): domain Bacteria; phylum Bacillota; class Clostridia; order Oscillospirales; family Acutalibacteraceae; genus UBA737. Next base: position 7,904 of record JAZSNT010000011.1, on the reverse strand, counting down.
ATTATTATAACCGAAACGGTTCTCTTTTTCAATATAATTTAACGTAGATTTTAAATCGTAAACCATTTGCGGAAAACCGATTTTGGATTCACCGTCCGAATCACAACTGCCTGTTGCATCGAATACAAAGACCGACCAGCCGAGTTCGGTAAGTTCTTTAATTTGCCACAGGTAACTGTCTTTACAGGAGTGTATACCACAGGTGATTACGATAAGGGAGTTTTTATTATCAGGCGAAGTGCTACGGTATAAATGCCCTGCAAGTTTATTTTCACCCGAATAATAGTTCACATTTTCACGTGAATTCACAATTTCTTTAAGGTCTTGTGAGACGTCAACCGTTTCACATTCGCTACGGGTAAAAATACTATCGTATATTATTTTAGTGGCGGCAAAGGATATTACAGAAAATATTAATAAAGCGATAATAATGGTAATCAGTACCTTTTTCAAGCGTTTTTTGTTTAGTACCATTATTATCACCAACTTTCTAAAATTTTAAACAGGGGATAAGAAAATGCAATTTGTTCCAAATTATAAGTTAGAATTATTAGACGAAGTAAATTTTGAAATTGAAATAAAAAAATGTGAAGAAATTTTGCAAAACGTTAAGGTTTCAGGAAATTTTACTGCATTTGACGGTATTCAGATATATTATGAGTATTTTTTATGTGAAAATGCAGGTGCAAATGCGGTTATAGTGCATGGGCTTAGTGAATTTTCGCAAAAATACCACGAGCAGATATTTTATTTACTGAATCAAGGATATAACGTATTTACCTTTGATTTGCGCGGTCACGGTTTGTCTGACAGACTTACCGACGAATTGGATTTGTTGCATATCGGTAAATTTGACCATTATGTTGATGATTTGTCGCAGTTTATTGAAACAGTAGTTATACCTACGGGCGATAATCCGATTTATTTGCTTTCTCATTCAATAGGCGGTGCAATTTCTGCCATTTATCTTGCTCAAAATAGTGACAAAATTGAAAAAGCGGTTATGTCCGCACCTTGTTTTGACCCAATAGTTAAAGGCGCACCAAAGCCGATTGCATGGACATTTGTGGCTTTAAATAAATGGCTTAGAGGGCCAAAGAAAAAATTTGCATTTTCAAGTGAATTTAATCCCGATGTGGAATACAATATTCATCACGGAACAAGCAAATCACGTTTTCTTCATAATATGAAAATGAGATGCGAAAATCCAAGATATCAGACAACACCAATGAGTTACGGTTGGGTGAGCAATGCATTTAAGTTACGTTCACGCATCGTTAACGATAAATTTATAAATAAAATCAAAACACCGATATTAGTGCTTTCGGCACAAAATGACGGTACTGTCAGAAATGATGCACAGATAGAGTTTTCGCAAAAATGCAGTAATTGTAAAATAGTGGAATTAGAGGGTGTAACACACGCTGTATTTGCTACTGATAACGATACAATGGGCAAAATCTTGGAGTGTGTTTATAATTATTTGGGTTGAGTTTTATTGTTAAGCCGCACCGCTTGTTTATATGCCAAACGGAAGAATGCGGATAATGCTCTGCCAAAGTGTATTACTAAAACGGTTTCAAACTCAAACTTTTTGTTTTGACCTGAGTAATCACAACCGATATTTACGTCGAATTTACGCTTTTTAATCTTAACTATTGAGTTTATAAGACTAATAACAGGGGAAACGAGCGCATAGCATTTACCGTAGCTTATGGCGGTTTGTGCGGCGTTAACTTCTGCACAAATTATATGGAGTTTAAACACTTTTGCAGTAGCGTAATGCAAAAGGTCTACAATACCTTTAATAAGGGTAGTCAAAAGGGAAACGGTATCGGATAAATTTTCCAAAAAGCCTAAGTCTTTAAGGTCTTTATTGATTGTATTTTTTTTAATTTGGGTAAGACCCGATGCTTCTTTTAGGGTTTTAACGATTTTATTGTTGGGGTCGGGGTTTTCACCATACGTCTTAAATAAAAACTGGTAACGGATGAAAAGTTCACCGTTTTGGTCGGTTTTGATTATAACGTAAATCGGCAACAACCAAATAACAGTTATTAAAACTGCTAAGAAAAGTATAATACCAAGAAATATCCACATATCGTTCACCCCTTTAAATTGAGATTTGGGAGGAGTTAAAAATGAGATGGCTTTTAGCCTATACAGATGAAATAGACAGGCAACAATACGACCTTATTTATAACTCGCTTTCTGCCACACGAAAAGCACATATTGACCGTATGAAGCAACCAAAAGACCGTGAAAATTCGCTTTTGGCAACCCATCTTATAAATAAATTGCTTATTGAAAGTGGCATAAATAATGCTGTTTTAGAAACCGACAGCAACGGACGGCCCTTTCTTAAAGAAAATGACTTATTTATAAGTATTTCCCATTCTCAAAAGGCCGTAGTTTGTGCTGTGAGCGAAACGGCTGTGGGTATTGATATAGAAAAATTAAAACCCATAAAGCTTTCGCTAATTGATTATGTTTGTACAAGTGAAGAAAAAGCGTATATTATGGAAGATGAAGAGCTATCACAAAGACGCTTTTTCGAAATCTGGACCGCCAAAGAAGCCTATTTTAAAAAATGTGGCGGTGGTCTTAAAAATATGCTTTCTACAAATATTTTACCAATCACAAGGCAAATATATACAGTAGGCGATTATGTAATTACTATTACATAATTCTTGCACTACCGATTAAAACAAATGCAAATAAAAAGATAACGGTAAATAAAATACCAATCACCAAAGCAGCACACCAGTAAGAACGGGTGAAACTTCTGCGGTTAATATTACCGCTACTGAACGTGAAAATCATAAGGAAAATAAAGCCGACAATCGGTACAGAATATAATACTTGAAGCCAAAAGTACGACCAGGCGCCCATGGGTTTCAAATGTTCGGGAAGGTCTTCAACGGTAATTTCCTTTTTCTGAGTATTTACATCTTCGTAAAATTCAAACGGTTGCACTTGTTGGGGTGCAGAAGGTTCTACCTGTGCACCACAAATTGCGCAGAAAGTCGCGTCATCAGGGATTTGTGCATTGCATTTTTTACATAACATAATTTTTTCTCATCCTTTTCTTTTTATTTTAAGCTTTGTTAAGCTTTTTTCTGATTCTTTCTCTTACTCTGTCTAAAAACGGGGAAGAACTTTCGCCAAAAGCACATCCGAACACAAAGTGTTCACAATTATTATGGAGAATATCGTATCCGCCTTCACCAATGCGTGAACGTGCAATTCTCACAATTTCTTTTTTGGAACGCAATTTTTTAAGTTCGTCTGCTTCGGGTTTGCCGATTTCAAGTTCACCGCCGTTTAAAAAACGGTCAATATCTGTTTTTAGCACGTGAATTTGTTCGGCAGGTTTTCCGGGGTCGTCTGGAAGACCGAACTGAATTACTTCGTCTTCGCTTATAAAAATGCCGTAATGATGATAAAAAGTAACCTTTGTTCGTATAATATCACCACTAATGGGTTGGGCAACTGTCCAATTCATTATTTTTTTGCCTTCTTTTCAATGATTGCAACAACATCACTTACGGTTTTAATATCGGCAAAGTCATCATTTGTGAATTTGATACTGAATTCTTCTTCCAAAGCCATAGCCATATATAAAACACCGATAGAGTTAATGCCGATGTCATCACGTAAATCAGATTCCATAGTGACGTTGGAAGTATCAATTTCTCCTTCAAAAACGGAATCACAAACATTTTTGAGTCTTTCAAAAGTGGTCATATTAGTCCTCCAAAGGTTGATTGCTAGAGTTTTTGCAAAATGTTAATTCGTTGATTAGCGCAAGTGAAATATTATTTATATCCTGAGTGGACGGGATTTTTTTGGTTATAAAATCTTTTGGGTTAATAGTGTTACCAATAACAACGATTCTTCGATTGTACCAATGTTTTTTGGGGAAGATATGCATTGGAATAATAGGTACACCGGCTCTTACTGCCAATAAAGCGGTGCCTGATTTTATAGCGTCGATATTATCTTCTCTGTCTATACCGCCTTGCGGAAATACAGATAAAAGGTAACCTTTTTTAAGTTTATCAATAGATTTTTTGATTGCTTCAATATCAGCGGCGTTGCGGTCGATTTTTATAGCACCGACACCACGCAAAAGAATATTTCGCAATTTACCTTCCATAACAATTTCGGCCACCAAGAAATACAGTCTTCTGTACCAAAAAGTAACGCCTACAACAAACGGGTCAACAAAAGAGGTGTGATTAGCGGCAATTAGCGCACCGCCACGTATTTTCCCTTTGTATTTTTCGCCTTGCGGTGTCAGTCGTTTCATTCGCATATAGGCGGGAAGCACCGCGCAAACCAAACGCGCAAGGTCCATAGAAATATTTTTAAAAGTGAAAAGGCGGTGGTGCTGTTTTCTTTTTTTGGTAAAATCCTTTAATTCGTAAACTTTTTCTTCTAACACCTTTGTTAAATGTTCGAGTTGTTCGCTTTCGTTAAGACCGTCTTTTACATAGTCGCTCAAATGAAACGCTTCACCGATACAAACGTGTGAACGTTTAAATAAGCCGTAGCGACCGTCTGTATACACAGGAACAATAGGAACGTCTATTTTAGTGGCGATGAAAGCGGTACTTGTTGTAAAGGGCCACGGTTTGCCGTTAATGGGTAAACGTGCTTCGGGGAAGATGCCGATGGTATCCTTTTTCTCTAAACGCTCAATAACGTATGAAATAAAGGAAAAATCGTGTGCGTCACGTTCGACCTTAATGCCACCCAAAGAATTAAGCATAAAAGAAAACGCTTTGCCTTTATTGTATAAAACTTCTGCCATTAAAAACCTTACGGTACGGAAAGGGAAGACAATCAGATACAAAATAAAGTCCATAAGTGATTTATGGTTAGAAACCATAATGGCGCCTTTGGGTAACTGTCGTTTTGCTTTTGTTGTTTTAAAAACACGGGGTTTAAAGAACAAAAGCATTGGCAAGAAACCTGTGAGTTTTGTAAAGAATAAAAATAAGTTGATAAACCATTTGTTTTTCATATTAAATGTGTTTTTCGATATATTCGCAAATTTCTTTCAAAGTATAGCAGTAGGTGTAAGTTTTCTTGTAGTTGGAAATAGAAAACTTTTCAGAAAGTGCGGAAAGTATTGAAAAATACTGTATACTTGTAGCACCTAAGTCGTAGAAAATATGTGTGTCTGAATGAACCTTTTCGGGCTCTGCTTTTAAAACTTTACAAATAATTTCTTTTACTGCTAAACTAAGTTTGGAATCTTCAGTTGTACCGCTTGAAGATTTCATAGAAGAAAAAGGAATAAGCGTAACTTCTCCATCCTTAATTTTTTTATAAAGTTGCTGACGGCTTACCTTGATTGCGGTAGGCGGACACAAATTATCATTGGTAAAATAGAATTTTTTAATTGCACATGCTTTATCGAGTGTGTCGTTTATGGCGTATGCATTGGCTCGTAACTCATCAATTGTAGATTGTGATACAAATTCGCCAACCTCTAAAACTAATGACAGTTCCTGACCGTTTTCGCCGTCCAGACCTAAAACAGACAGAGCTTTGGCGTTATTTAACGTAAAGAGTTTTTCAATTAAATCGGGGTTGATATTTTCACCGTTTTCACCGATTACAACGTCATTTTCACGACCTAAAATGTAATAACTGCCGTCACGGAATTCCATTTTATCGCCAGTTCTGAACCAACCGTTGAATTTTTCTTCTTTACCGTTTTTGAGTTTTTTCACACAAAGTGAACTGCCGCGAACTAACAAAATACCTTTATCATCTATCTTATATTCGACGGATGTAAAAGGCATACCGATAGAGTTTTGATTGCGCCATTTAGGTTTGCGGCGCAGTTCAACCGACGTGATACCGATTTCGCTCATACCGTAACCGTTATAGGTACAGTATCCGATACCGTTTAGCAACTCTAACGCAGAGTCTTTGATATAACTTCCGCCGTTAATACAGAAAATAATCGATTTTCCGAAAACCTTATCGGTGATTTCACCCATAATAGATTTAGCAATACTCGGTCCGATACGGGGGAAAATATTTTGAAGTTTGGTGCAAAATTTAAGTGCTTTTTGCATTTCGTTGTATTTATGTTCACCCATATCCTTCGCCGCAGAAATAATACTTTTCTCAACCGTATGCCACAAAGCAGGTACGGCAAAGACGTGTGTTACTGCGTGTCTGCGACAGGTGTTTTGTATGGTTTGCGCTGAGTAATCACGTAAGAATACCAAAGTGCTACCAAAGAACGTAAACCAAAAATAAACAGCAAACAACCCAAAAATATGGTAAAAGGGAAGAAAAGCCAACTGTTTAAGTTCACCCTTATAGTGCTTTGCCATACGGGGTTCACGTTTTATAATATCTTTAAAGTTGAGTATTTGCTCACTGATTTGTAAACCTGTATAGAAGCATATTACTTCATTCATTGAGGTGGCGGATGAAGAAAAGGCGATTTCATCCTCAAAAACCGATAAGTCTGGTGCTGTTTCACCGCATAGTTTTGAAATGAGCAAATTCTCAGTTTCAAAATTGGAAGGTTCACAGCAAACAGTATATTTGATTTCAAGCGTTTTCAAAATATTGTTTGTAAGTGAAGAAGGATAACGGGTGTTTACCAAATACGGTTTGTTGCCGCTTTTAAGTATTGCCCAAAATGCCACAATCCATTCGGGAGAGTTTTCCATCTCCAAAGCAATATAATTATGGTTTGCGCCAACCTTTTCATAAAGCCCTGCGGATACTTTCTCTGTTTTGGCTTTTATTTGCGAGTAAGTTTCTTTTTTGATTTTGTACCCATCATTAGATTCGCAAAGAATGTTTTCGTTTGAAAACATAATCTCATAAATATCGCACAAGCGTTTTTCGGAGTTTTCAAGCGCGTTACTATTGTGGGCGAGGATTTTTTTAATATTATTTTTCATATCTTTTTTTAACAGTAAAACCGCTTATAAAGCGGTTTTACAAGTGGGGTATATTCTAATTTTAAGCACAAGCAACCAAGCTTACGAAGAGGATAAAGCCCATAAGTGCTAAACCGATAATACCGAAGATTTTACCAACCTTGCTGAAAGCTGAGGTATCACCTTGGCTTGAACCTTTGATAGAGAAAATAAGACCGATGATTGAAATCGGTAAACTAAATATTGAATAAACGAAAGCCATAACGAAAGCTTCATCGTAACCCAGTATAGACATAGAAGAAAAGAATGCTAGGAACGCGAAGAAGAAACCGCCGATACTAAGAGCCATACCTACAATTTTCATAGCCAAGCTCGGACCCTGAGTTTGAGGGGTGTACTGAGGTTGGGGAACATACTGCGGTTGTGCGGCAAGTGTGGGTTGATATGAATATGTAACGGGTTGTGCAGGTTGTACGGGTTCAACGGGTTGTACGGGTTCGTTTTGTATAACCTCGGTCGCGGGTGCTGCAACGGGTGCAGGTTCGTTGTTTACTAATTTACTGCCGCAAAGCGGACAGAAGTTTACTTCTATTTCTGTTTGATAAGTACAATTTGGACATGAATACATAGAAATTACCTCCTAATTTAATAAATATATTATATAATAAAATACATACGATTTCAAGCATTTTTTATCGTTTGTAAATTTTTAAATAGGGAAAAGATTAAAAATTTATAGGATAGATTTATGTGTAATAATGAGTTTAACAAGTTGAAAAGATTTATATAGCCTATAGAAAGAGAAAATCCGAACCAGTCGCCTATTAGACGGAGGTTCGGATTATTGTATACCGAAAACCACGCGATAGTCGCGTGGTTCAAAAAAGGTTAACCGATGAACAAAACAAAATCCTCCAATTGTGTTAAAATAGTAGCGACCTGCCAGTCGAAACAAAAACACAAATGGAGGATTTATGAATGAAA
>JAZSNT010000050.1:0-20740 GCA_045536525.1 Acutalibacteraceae bacterium | reverse complement strand
TCATTTCGATATTGCGTTCGGCATCAAGGAGTGCCTTGATTTTCGGAATGTGTTCCTCAATGCGTATAGCAATTTTGTATTCCTTTCGCAAGGGAGTGATTTTCTTTGTTATTTCCTTGCATTGTTCTTTAAGTGCCGTATCTTCTTCGGGTGTTTTTACACGGCGAAGTTTTAAGCGTAGTGCATATCGTTCTTGCTCTAGTTCAGAAATCTGGGAGGATAAGTTTTCTTGGAATGACAACAACTTTTTCGGGGAATTGAGATTGTTATCGCAGAGCAGATTGTATTCCTCGATATACCGATCCAACTTTCGCATTTCTGCTCGCATCATCGGAGATACGGGGCGGTTATCGTATTCTTGGGTATTGCCTACGATGCAGATTTTAAGAAGCTCTATAAAAATCTCAAACAATACAATAATCGTGTCATCCCATCCCGATATATACCTCTCCCGTTCAAGCACAAGAAGCGGGCGTCTTTTCCAAGCCGGTGTTACAAAGGCACAGAGTTCGGGTTTGCGCTGATTTTCACGGCACCGTTCCCGTATGCGTTCCTTAGAATATTGCTCCCCAAGACTACTGATACGGACAGCACGTTTCCACCCCTCTGCATACACAGAGGGGTGGTCATAATAAAAGTCACGTTCAAATCGGTAGCCGAGTGTTTTAAGGTAATATTCGATTTCCTTAAATGAGCCACATTGGGATAGCGCTTCGTCCACGTCTTTTCGTAGCATATCTCGATGTGTGAGCTTACCGGATTTTTCAACCCAATACGCTTTTTTGTTGCTGTAAAACTTATTGCCTTGAATAACCGATTTGTTTCGTTCGGCGCAAATAGCATCAGAAATCTTGCGAAGCTCAAGACGATCCCCGATACCGTTACGGAACTTTTTGCCCGTCTTAAAGGAAACGCTGTTGACTACAAAGTGATTGTGGATATTGTCGGTGTTGAGATGGGTAGTAACTACAACCTGATATTTTGCGCCCCACATCTTTCGGGCGGTTTCCTTTCCAATGGTGTGTGCTTCTTCGGGCGTGACCTCACCGATAGCAAAGCTCTGATAACCGTGATAAGCGATATTTTTGCCACGCTCACCAAAGCGGCGCTTAACGGCAATCATTTCGTTATAGGCGTTATGCTTGGAACAGTTGATTCCCGATACAAACATCGTTTGGTCGGTTTTATCATCGTTCTCCACATAGCGGATAGCGGTATATAAATCTTCATCAAGGTATTCTTTGGCGGTAGTTTTGTCGGGATTGTTGGCGTAGTCAATCACTTCCTTTAATCGTCCTCTAACGGGCCAGAAACCTGTGGTTGCCATCGACGGGTATCCTCCTTTCTCGGTAAGATTATTTCTTTTGTAATTTCTTTGAGTAATGTCATCGCCGCCTTGTTTACTTCCGCAGAAAATGGAGATTCGATTAGGGTATCTATCTTTTCGCAGAAATGAAAAAGAGCATCAGGCGGAACCGTGTGTGGTTCGTATCCTAATGCTCTTTGACGGAGATATTCATTTGTTGTAAGTCCGCATTGTTTAGCAAGGTTGTTTATACGTTCTTTTTCCTTTGGGGTAATGCGGGCAAAAATGCGTGTTTCTTGTCTTTTCATTAAATCATTCCTTTCAAATGGGGTATTAGGGGTCAGCCCCTAAAGTTTCCGCCCTGATTACTTGGGGCGGATTTGACATTTGGGTGCCCAAAGGTCCTGCTTGTTACGGTGTAAGACGCGTCGTCACAAACTTCATATCATTCGTTTCCGTGTAAACACGAAAAACTCATTCATTCCGTTGCTCCTCCTTTCCCCAAAAAGTCATTCGACTTTCCGGGGACCCCAGAGTGATATGCGTATATCTTCCATTCTCCGTGACTTGCACCGTGAGGGAGCGACCTTATTCGTGCAAATCTTTCGGATGGTTCCACTTTTCTTTAATAATGGTACCACATTTTATGTGAGTGCCGTCAGTTTCTCCTGATAGTGGAATCTTTGGAATTAGTGGGGCAATTCCTTTGGATATTGCCATCACTATACCGTCAAAAGCGGGAAAAAATGGAACCTTAAAAGTTATCAAGGAAATCCATAACCGCTTCTTCGGTTTCGGTATTTTCCTTTTCGGTGGAAATTTGTGCAGGCGGTGTCTGCACAAATTGCAACACACCTCCGAAAGGATTGGCTTTTGCCAATTCCTCTTTAATGGTTGCAATCACTCTTTCAAGGAAAGCATCTTCGGTTGCCAACCTCTCAGATAATCCTAAATATTCGCAGATAGCAGAAATGACCGCCTTGCTGTACGATTTCTCTGCGTTTTGCAGATACTCATACGCCTTGCGGTCATTTTCCTTGTTTAAGTTAAAGCGAATTTTCATATTTTTAATACTCATACTGCACCACCATTTCTGTTAAGGGAAATAAGAGCCAGATACTCATATCCCTTTGCAGTAGCGCAAATATCCTCGTTGATGATAACTCGGTTTGCATCGTAATCAGCAAAATTACGGATAAGGCATCCACCGCCGCCGACCACGTAAAGCTTCATTAGTTTCGGATCATACTCGTGTTCACGCAGACGGCGGAAGATACCGGCGGTGTATTCCTTTGCAGTTTTAACAACTGTATCAAGATACTGCTCGTCAATATCCGCCGTGCCTTTCTTTAAGATTTCCGTAACGATAGTATCATCAAGGGCGGCGTGGTGAACCTTCATCATCTGCTCACGGATAAGCAGAGCACATTGATGGGTGCCGTATTTTTCGGTAAACATTCGTTGTGCATCGGGTTTCTTGTTTACAATACGAAGCAGATTCATTGTTCCATTACCAATATCGCAGAGCATATTCACTCCCTTAAAATCTCCGAGCTTTTCGGCAACGGCGGCAAATCCCTGCGGATAGATTTCTGCGCCTACAATTTTAATGCGGTATTCGGTGCCTCTAAAGGTAAAGGCAACCTTGCCCAGCTGAAGCAGATATTTCTTAAAATCTGCCTTTTGCTCGCTTACCCAAGTTAAGGGTAGCCCTGCGGCGATAAATACGTTGGCTTCGGTAATGCGCTCTCGTCTGAGTTCTCTTGCAATAGCGGCAAGGGTGAGAACGTAATAATCCTCATCGTTAAACTTATCCGCTGTAAATTCCTTGTGACCAACTCCAATGGAATAATATTTTTTATTCCATACGAGAAGGTCGCCTACAAAGGTGGGTTCAGTATCGCTTTTCATTACTCCGGTTGGAAAACAGCAGTTTGCCGTTTTCATATTCCCATAACCGTGGTCGATACCGATAACATACGTTTCATTAAATTTTTTCATTTTTACATTTCTCCTTTTTTACTTTAATTTGTTTTGTTTCTTGATTTGTGCATTTAATTCTTGGTCGCCGGGCAATACTGCGTTTTTGAAATAGTTGCAGTAGATACCGTAGATAGAGATAAGTTGCACACAGCGGTGTGCTTCTCCATCATCAAGCAAGATACAGTTTCCGTTCTCGTCACAGTTGGCGCATTGTTCTTTGACAAGACGCTGAACCATATCTGTCTGCTTTGGTGTGATCTTCAACATAGCCTTTTCCTCCTTTCTGTTTTCGGGCAATAAAAAAGTCGCCGGTTTCCCGACGGCGATGCCCTGTATTGTGAGGTTTTCGCTCCCTCACTTATTAGAATGTAGGAAAAGTTAAAAATCAAATGGAATAGAGCAACAATATAAAAACGAAAAACGCAACACGCTAAATCCCTTGTATTTAAAGCGGTTTCGTGATATAATGATTTTAGAATATTGTTATCGAAACATAAAATCATAAAAATAATTTCAAAAAAATATTTTTTCTTCCGAAACGGACAAAGGGAGTTTTATGGGACACTACTTTTGTTAGAATTAGTATGGAGGTTAAGCGGAAAATGGATAAAATCAGCTTTTTTAGTGCCGATTATCGTGACGGCAGAGTGCATATAGGCGGCAGAAGTTATCCTGCGGGAACCTTTGCTACGCATCTGCTTAATCAGTTTTATGAGAATGACACCGCCGCCCGCATTGGTGTATTTACCACCGATAATTGGCAACTTGAAAATATGTTGAAGCTCGGATATCTGAATATACCCGATTATGTGAAAACCGGTGAACGGATGGTAAATATCTTTACCGCACTTCCGTGGCTCAAGCCTTTTGATATGCTCGGCACAAATGATGAGCGCAACAGAGTGGCTGATTTGTTTTCAGAAGAAAACGGAAATATCCTAAGCGAATATTTCTCCCGCCGTGCAAAAGTTTCAGAAATGGATATGGCGCAGACGCTATTCCACCAGTTGCCAAAAGAATATGATAAAGAATTTTTCACGCAAGAAGAAGCTCTACTCAAAGAGGTTAATTCCACTCTTAAATTTTACGATACGTTAAGCGATGATATCCGCAACGCTTTCCACAATCTCAGAACATTTACAACCCGTGTGGATGATGTCGACCGTCTTGATGAAGAACACCTATTGCCAATAGCATTAGAGGTTTTTGGCTCGGTACCGTTCCCCGTAACAACGGAATACGTTCCCATTAAAAAGACAAGCAAAAGTACGACCGCAACACTTGCCCGAAGATTATATTTTGATAGTTATTACAGTTTTGTGGTTACAGACTTCTTTGAGGGTTTACACCACGGACATTATCCAAGACAATGCGGTATTTGTAACAAGTATTTCCTTATGACCTCTGCCCGTCGTCAGCAATACTGCAACGGCATTGCACCTTATGAGGTTCGAGGAAGAAAAACCACTTGCCGTAAATACGCTGCAAGTATTAACCGTAAAGAACTTGCCGCAGCAGATCCGGTTGTAGATATTTACAACCGCCGTTGTTCTGCTATTCGTACTGAGAAAGGCAGAGGTACCATTACCGAAACCTTTGCGGCTATGGCTACGAAGTTGGCAAGAGAATACAAGTTCAAAGCTTTGCAAAATTCCGATTATGCTAGCGGGCAATATGCCCTTGATATGAGCCGTGAGCGGCTTTATGCTGAAACAGATAAACGATTAAAGTAATCCCAAGCACGCACAAAGGAGGTGGTTGCCGTGAAAGAATGGGAAAAAGAACTCGTAATATACCGTTTAACTCCGGCACCGCCGAAGGAAAACGACCTACAAAAATATATCTTAAACTACCTTGCTCAGAAAGAAGATAAATATATTTCTTGGTTTCTCCATTACTATGAGCATACGCTAAATGAAAAGGCAATGGCGATTGTTCAGGATTATGCGATGTATGGGCATTTCTTGGATATAAAGCAAGCGTATGTTATTGGTATGCTCAAAGCCTTGCAGGACTATGATCCTGAACGGGGCGTTCCGTTTATCGTTTACAAAGAATATGCCGCAATGCGTGAGGTTCACGAGTATATCCGCACCATGCGAACAGGCTTTACTGTTCAAAGCTACGACGAGTATTTGCGACTGCGCAAAGCAATGCGACTTTATCGTGAGTTTGGTAAAAAAAGCGATGATACCACTATGGAGAAAATAGCGGAGGCCATCGGTACAAGCAAGGAAGATGCCGCCGAAATTATCCGTTGCGGTATTCAAAACATGCAGTTTGTAGAATATTACCGCCAATATGCGGACGAGGACAGTGAGGAAAGTCGTGAAGAAGTTGCGCACGACGGTTCTTCTGAGCCGGGCAAGATATTCTTTAGTTTAGAACGCACCAAAGCAGTTATGACGGCTTTTGAAAACCTTAACTACCGTGAACGTGCGATGGTGTCGGCACATCTTGGCTTTTGTATGGAATGTTATGCTACTCATTATTACGATAAAGACGATTTGGATGAGGACGGCAAACCAACACGAAAACCTATCCCCGAAGAAGCATTTATCGACATAGCCATAGACCACGGCTTGGCATCACCCGATACCGCTGACAAAACATACCGCAAGGCGCTCGGCAAAATGAAAAAGAAAGATATATCCTAAAACAAAAAAGCCCCGTTAGGAATGCAGAATTTACTGCACTTCTAACGGGGCTGATTTTTTCTATTGAGCTTTTGCTGATATCACAAAACAGTTAAACACGGCGATACCGTTATGCTTGCCCTCAATAAAAATTCCGTAATCGGTTTTCTTTTTATATACCTTTATTTCGTCACCATAGAACATCTGAGACAAAAAGTTAATCTGAAACTCATCAATTTTAATTGCTTCAAATTCATCGGGAGAAAAGCAATTTAAGACCATTCTCAGATACGCAACGTTATTTGTATGTTTGTTGGTATCAATATCGACAAAGGAAGAACGGTAGGTATGATTAAGATCCTTATCACAAGCTGATTCTTTTATTCTTAAAAGTTCTCCCGCACCGCTTCGGTCTTCACGGAACTGCATATCATGCGGATAGGCAACGCTGTCCACTCGGCGCAATTTATGAGTAGTGTAATCCAGCGTACACCATTCGCTTGAACCCATTACGAAAACCTTGTCTTTATTACTCAGTTTAAAATCACGGTCAAAGCGTACACCTTTTGCTTTAAGCGGCCAAGTTTCAACTGTGAGATCATCGCCGGATTTTGGAAATTCGGCGATTTTTAGTTTCATTTTAGTAATCACCCAAAACACGTTTGATTTTTGCAGGAGTGCTTCACCGTCTGTTTCCATTTCCTTAGAATGTAAATCTGCTATGTTCTGAAAATGCGAAAAGATATAGTCCAAACGCAGTTTATAGAAGCTATCCACCTCTGAATAGCTTACGGTATGATTCAACTTATATGTGTTATTCATATTTACGCCTCAATTATTAAAAATCATTCTCTTTCCAGAATTGTTTTACTGCTGTTTCATAGCCGTCTTTATCCACAAGATAACTCATACCGTGCTCAGCGCCAGGGACAACGAACAAACGCTTTTCGGATACACAAGCCTTATAATTCTCATGGGTCATTTCAATGGGTACAAAGTTATCGTCTGTGCCGTGAATAAACAAAACAGGAACTTTGCATTTTGCAAGTGCTTTGGTGGTGGAATAGGAATCAGATGGCACTTGAATTCGTTTTTCACAGATATCCTTTGCAGCACGGCTGTAAAGACCGTAAGGCAGATGAAAATTGTTTTCTACCACGTGTTTCCAAATAGCGTGAGGTGATGTGAAGGCGCAGTCTGCAACAATTCCTTGCACATTTTCTGGCAATTCAAAGCCTGCGGTCATTAAAATGGTAGTTGCGCCCATCGATACACCGCCAAGATAGATCGGCAGTTTTCCTTCGGTGCGCTCGTTTACCCAATTTATCCAATCAAGGCAATCGTAACGTTCCAAGAGACCGAAACCCATATAATCGCCGCCGCTGTTGCCTTGACCGCGCTGCTCGGCAAAGAGAACGGCACAGTCATTATCAAACCAAAACGGTGCGATAGTGCCAAAATCCTGCGACCAGTTCGAACGCCAACCGTGCATTGCAACAATAATTCTTTTTGCATTTTCGGGGCAATACCAATGGCCGATTAAATAAGTGCCGTCTTGAGCGGTGATTTCCACCTGCTCGTGTTCTTTGGATTCAAGATTTTGAGCGGCATTCATAATTGTAGCCACTGTTTGTGACATATCACTTGAAGACATCAGTTTCTCTTTGTCTTTTGCCGCACTCTTAGGGCCTTCACGATCAAGAGCCAATTTCATTAAATACTTGGTTGTATAGTGATGAGCCACACCTAAAACAACTGCACTTACAGTAGCAACACCCGCGCCAATCAAAAAGTTTTTAGTAGATTTTTTCAAATTTGAGCACTCCTTTTAGATTTTATCCTACAAGTAAATGTACAATGCAAAGCACTACTGCCGGGATAATACTTCCTACTATCAGTTGCGAAGCCGTATGCTGTTTTGTCCTTATGCTTGAAATGTATACAGGGATAATAAGAACCGTACCAATTATTGCAGGAATGTATAAGCCGAAATACAAAAGCAAAATAACAGGGCCAACAATGCCACAAGCATGGCCACTCGCTTTGATTTTAAATACCTTGTTCAGTAGCAACATACCGACACCGCATAACAGATATTCCAAATAGACTATTTTGAGTTGGACCGGTGCTGAAAGTGCAAAAGCAATTATGGTTCCGAGCAGATAACCGACAAACGAAAAAATCATAGCCAGACTGCGCTGTCCTTCACGGCCGCTGTCTTTGAAATGCGCAAAATATTTTTGAAGCGGATACGCCAACGTCGGCAGTACACTTAAAAAGAAAATGCCTCCAAGCAAGTGCCATATGCTACCACAATAATGCGGAAATGCTATATATACCGTTATCAGCAATGCTACCGCAAACACGGGAGGAACCGTGATTTTTCTTATAATCTTGGATATTTTATTCATATGCATTTTCCTTTCATTAAAGTGTTACGAACACCGATCCTGTGATAAGGCAAAACAAATATGTAAACGGAAAGACAAATAGCATACTGTCAAAGCGATCAAGAACACCGCCGTGTCCGGGAAGTAGGTTTCCATAGTCTTTTATTCCTACAATTCGCTTTACTGAGGACATAGCAAGATCACCAAACTGTCCCACAATGGATGCCAAAACGGCATACGCAACCATCGTACCGATATTAATCTGCAGTACATTTGTATATTGCAAAATAACAGCAATCAGCACAAGAATTGTTGCACCATACAGCGTTCCGCCGACACTGCCCTCAATCGTTTTCTTCGGACTGATAATCGGGGCCAATTTGTGTTTACCGCATCCTCTGCCAACAAAGTAGGCGGCAATATCCGTTAATACCGAAATAAGAACAGACCCGCCCAACAGAAAAACTCCGCCATCAAGTTTCCGTATATAAGACATCGTTTTAAAGAAGAAAACAATCATAATCGCCATAAGTACGGAAACAGCAGGTTTTATTCGGGTTTTTGTTTTAATATTTACAAATAGATAAACAAACAGAAGTATTGCCGCAGCAAACAAAGTTGCTGTTATATAAGAATATCCGGGCAACTCAAAAAACGAAATGATAATTGCCACTAAATAAGAAATGAGATACAATACTTTCTTGCCTTTCAGACCTACGGCATTATACAACTCATAAATCGCCTGCACACACAAGGCAGCTACGGCAATATTCAGCACCCACGGTATGTGGGAAAATATCAAGACAGTTGCGATAATAACAGATAAAACCGCACCTGTTATAACTCTTGTTTTCAACATAAAAATAACCTGTCTTTCTGCCGCCTTAATTGTTAAGTATATCCATAAACTCCTCGCCGGTAATGGTTTCGTGCATATAGAGATATTGAGCGAGCTGATCCAGCTTTGGCTTGTTTTCGGTAATGATCTGCTTAGCCTTTTCGTACTGTTTTTTCACAAGCTCTACAACCTGTTTGTCAATTTCCGCTTGCGTTTCGACAGAGCAAGCAAGCGAAGCGTCGCCGCCGAGATATTGATTGGTAACGGTTTCGAGTGCGACCATACCAAAATCATCGCTCATACCGAAACGGGTAATCATAGCCCTTGCCAGTTTGGTGGCTTGCTCAATATCGTTGGAGGCACCTGTGGTAATAGAACCGACAGCAATTTCTTCAGCCACACGTCCGCCGGTATACGTGGCAATCTTGTTTTCGATTTCTTCCTTGGTCATCAAATAGTGATTGCCTTCATCCACCTGCATAGTGTAACCGAGAGCACCGGAAGTACGGGGAACGATGGTGATCTTCTGCACGGGAGCAGAATTTGTCTGCTTCGCAGCAACCAAAGCATGACCGATTTCATGATAAGCCACAATCATCTTTTCCTTATCGGTAAGGATGGCGTTTTTCTTCTGATAACCTGCAATAACCACTTCTATGCTTTCTTCAAGGTCAGCCTGTGTTGCAGCTTTTCTGCCTGCGCGAACGGCACGGAGAGCCGCTTCATTTACGATATTGGCAAGTTCAGCACCCGACGCCCCCGAAGCCATACGGGCAACCTGAGTATAATCAATATCGGAGGCAACCTTGATTTTTTTGCAATGCACCTTAAGAATAGCTTCACGCCCTTTAAGATCGGGAAGTTCTACAGGCACACGGCGGTCAAAACGACCGGGGCGTGTAAGCGCCGGATCCAGAGACTCGGGACGGTTGGTTGCGGCAAGAATAACAACACCGGTATTTCCTTCAAAGCCGTCCATTTCAGTAAGGAGCTGGTTAAGCGTTTGTTCACGCTCATCGTGACCGCCGCTGATACCACCTGCGGCACGTTTACCGCCAATCGCATCAATTTCATCAATAAATACGATACAAGGAGCCTTTTCCTTTGCCTGTTTGAATAGGTCACGAACCTTGGAAGCTCCCATACCGACAAACATTTCCACAAATTCCGAGCCGCTCATGGAGAAGAACGGAACGTTAGCTTCGCCGGCAACGGCTTTTGCAAGCATCGTTTTACCGGTTCCGGGAGGGCCTACAAGCAAAATACCTTTGGGCATCTGTGCACCGATCTCGGTATATTTCTTAGGATCGTGCAGGTAATCCACGACTTCACGAAGGCTTTCTTCGGCTTCATCAACACCTTCTACGTCATCAAACTTGATTCCGTTCGAGGATTTTACGTAAACCTTAGCGTTAGATTTGCCCATATTAAACATCATAGAGCCGGATCCGCCGCCGGCTTTTTCCATCATCTTCTTAGACACAAACTGTCCGATGGCAACAAATACAACGATCGGCAATACCCAAGTGAGCAAAAAACTTAAAAGAAAGCTGGGTTCCTCGACGACCTGACCGGAAAAGTTTGCACCGGATGCATACAGACGGTCTGTAAGATTGGCATCGTCAACCATTGCTGTGGAATAAACCTGCTTTTCTTCCTTGTCTGTAAAAGTGATTTGATTTTCCGTTTCATTGATTTCTACACGACCGATGTTCTTTTCTTCAATCATACTCATAAAGGTGCCGTAATCCACCTCTTTTATTTGTTGCCCTACGATCCACGGTACAATAAAAGAATTAAATAAGATGATTACGAGCAATACAATGCCGTAATAGAATATCAGTGGTTTTCTTGGCTTTTTTACTTCATTCATATTTGCCATAATTTCTCCTTAACAAAAACTCTTAAGCGGTTAAATTTAAAACATTATACTTTTGACGATCAAACAATGCTTTTGTCTGAAAGTTTCTTTTGTATTTGTTCCATACGAGTATCAAGAACTGCCGCCGCTTCGGCACATTCCTTTAGTTCTTCTGCGACACCATTTGGAACCCGAACATCTTTTTTATAGCGGATCTTATGTTCAAGGCTTGCCCACCAATCCATAGAGATAGTGCGAAATTGAACCTCTACCTTCATCTTTTTCTTTTCATCGTGTAGAAAGATCGGAATCTCAACAATAAGATGCAAACTGCGGTAACCGTTCGGCTTTGGGTTTGCAATATAATCCTTTTTCTCAATCAGCGTTATATCATCCTGATTTAAGAAGGCATCGGCGAGAGTATAAATATCGCTTGGAAAGCCGCAAATCACACGAACGCCTGCGACATCATGCAAATTATGCTCAATACTGTCTACCGTAATCGGAGCGTTTAAAGCCATAAGCTTATCGCCGATACTTTCAACCGATTTCAGTCTTGTTTTTACGGTTTCAATCGGATTGCGGTCATATTCCAAAGAAAGTTCTTCGTTTAGAACACGGAATTTTGTTTCAACCTCCATCATTGCGCACTTATAATATGCCATAAGTTCTTTATACGGTGCGGCATATGACTTGATCCAATCTCTTATTTGTTCCTTTGGAAGCGGAAGTGCTGACAACAGCATACGATTCCAATATTCCTGATTTCCGTGTATATCCATTAATTTTCATTTTCCTTTTCTGTGTTTTTATTTTCTTTCTTTTTTGCCAGAACCGAATAGACTTCCAAGTCCGATAATTACCGCCACCACAAGCGGTAATGCCGCAATCACACCTGAAATGATGCAAAGCATTGCAATAGCGGGATTTGACGCTGACGCAAGCATGGCAGGGTTGTTGTAGGCAAAGCCTACAATCGTAAACAGTAAAATTGCAATCAGTGTTGGAATTGCTATAAGTAATGCAATTAAAAATTTCATTTTATCACCTTAAACAGCCGTTGCGGCCGCCATTTTTTCTTTGATAACACTAACCTTGGGCATTGTTGCTGTATAGGAGGAAACTCCAAGAATGGTTTCGCCGTCGATTTGCAATGCTATGGGTCTATCAAACTCAACCGTTATCTCATTACCTGTCAAAATTTCAACCTGCTTTGTATGCTTAATATGCTCTCCCTTAAAAAGCGATGGAAATATCATCAAGGTTTTCAGTTTGCCTGCATCGTGGAAAATCATTGTTGAAAGCTTATCGGAATTTCGTTTTTGCTCAGGGGTTGGCATCATACCGCCACCATAAAATCTACCGTTCATTGTTGGAGCGATCCATACCTTTTCGTATGTATGCGCCTTTCCGTCCACAGTTACCTTTGCATTCGTCGGTTTATAATGAAACAAAAGTCCGTTTATGGCAATCATTGTATAATTGACTTTTTTTCCGGGAATTTTCCTTTGCACATCACCAACTTCACAGCAGTATCCGTCAATGCCATAGCCCACACCGTTGATAAAACGATAAGTTTTGTTTTTAACGGTTACTTTCGGAAGCACTCTTATGTACTCGTTAATAGGAAAGGGATTGCATTCCTTTGAGTATCCGAGATCGTGAGCAAAGTCATTACCTGTGCCGTTTGGGAAATATAATACTTCATTATCAAATTCAATGCCTTCGATATTGTTGATAAATCGATTGAGCGTTCCGTCGCCGCCGGCAAGGATAATATAGTCATCTTTTTCAAGTCCTGTTATGAATATGCGATAGTCCGAAACCTCTGTTACATCGATATATTTCATCTCATCGTTTATAATGATTTCGAGCGTTTTTGCGCTTTCCAGTGCATTACCGTCACCCGCTTTGTTATTGTAAAGAACATATGCCGTAGCCATAATTTTACCTCACTTTTTTATCCTAAATGATTTTTCATTTCTGTTTTTATATGTTCACCGATTATATCGGTTTTTGTTTCCTTAACCTGTTTCGCAGGCAAGATCTCCAAGACATCAATATAAACATCGGTATGTCTCAGCGGATAGTTCTTGCTGATCTTTTCGGTTCCCGATATCGCTAAAACAACAATATCTGCTTCGGCTTTTTGCGCAATTTTAAATACACCGTTATGAAAAGGCAGTAACTTACAGGTTTTACTGCGTGTACCTTCGGGATAGATCCCGATGGACACTTCTCCTTTTTTTAGTAGCTCTGACGCTTTTTGTATCGTCTTTATAGCATTGCGAGGGTTTTCACGGTCAATCGCCATAAAACAGCACTTGCGAATAAACCGCCCTAAGATAGGGATCTTGAAATTCGATGCTTTAGATACAAATGCCGGTTGCCATTTTTTCAAAACGTGCCACGTAAGTATCGGATCAAAGTTAGATCGATGATTACTTACAAACAGCAAGTTTTTTGTGTCTGCAGGTATTTTCTCCATACCGCTAACGTGAAGGCGAATGCGCATAATTTTAATAGCAACAGCTGTTGCTCCATTTAATAATGCTCGGTAAAAACCGCTATGCTCTTCATATTCTTTCTTTGGATTTACAAACAGACTGCAAATCACAAGAAAAAGGATATATAAAAGCACGAGTGAAAAGAACGCTCCTAATATTTTTGAAACAATCATAAATCGACGTTAATCCTTTCAATTATCGAAGGTTTTATTCTTTATTGCCTTAGCGTTTTGCATTGTGTAAAGAATAAAGGACATAAGCATAATTCCAATACAAGCACCAACCATAATCAAGGATATGGTATGCGGTATGTTGTACCAAAATAAATGTATTGCCATCATTGCATAAAGCGAAACGGTTGTCAGTTTACCATGCCATACTGCACCCTTGACCGTACTTGTTCTTTTGATTGAAATCAGACTTGTAATTCCTGTGCATAATTCTTTTAATATCAAGAGCATAAGCGGATAAATCATATAATGGAACCGAGATACCAAACAAAACAGCGTCGCCATTTGTGTCAGTTTATCGGCAATCGGATCAAACGCCTTTCCAAAGTCACTTATCATATTGCACTTACGGGCGATGATACCGTCCACAATATCCGTTACTGCTGATAGCAGTAGAACGAGTAACGTCCAAAAATAGTCCTGCTTCTCGGTATAAAGCCAAATAATGACCGGTATCAAACACAGTCTAAAAAAGGAGAGAATATTCGGTATGGTCAATATTTTCTTTTGATATGTATTTGCGTTTGTCATTTAAATTCAACCTCTATTTTCTCATTTTTCAAACAAAGTATATTCCGCAATTTACAACTCAACTTCAACTGAAAGTCAACTTTTGTTGAAAAAAGGACATCGACCACGAACGATCGATGTCCTTTATATATGTCGTTATTATTTATCATATAATGTAACGGTAAATCGGCAACCGCCGCCGTTTACATTCTCAGCAGTAATGTCTCCGCCATCTATATCAAGAATCTGCTTTACAAGAGCAAGCCCTAAGCCATTGCCTTCCGATTTATGAGAGGTGTCCGCTTGGTAAAATCTATCAAACAAATGCTTTTGTGCCTCATCGGATAAGCCTTCACCCTGATCGGTAACGCTGAAAACAAATTTGTCTTTTTGGTTTTGGAGCCGTATGGACACAGTGCTGTTTTCGGGAGTGAATTTGATAGCATTACTGATAAGATTACTCCAAATATGCCGCATCATAATTTCATTACCGTTATACTTGACACTGTCAAGCTCAACATCCAATTCAATGTTTTTCGGTGCCCATGCGGTTTCAAGTGCTACGATGGTTTCCCTTATTTGCTCATCCAAAGAAAAAACCTCTCGTTTTGCCTGTATGGATTGATTTTCAATTTTGGAAAGCAGTAATATGTTGCTGACAAGCGAGGATAAACGTCCTGTGTTAAAGAGTATTTTTTCAACATATTCCTTTTGGTCATCATCCAAATTCTCACACCCTTGCAAAAGCGTGGAATATCCCTCAATAGCATTTATGGGCGTTTTAAATTCGTGAGACACATTGGATATGAAGTCGGTTTGAAGAATTTCGGTGGCTTTTAGTTCGTTTGTCATCAAATTAAAACCGGCATACAATTCCTTAATTTCACCCGAGGATGACTTATCCGTATCAAGCTGTATAGCAAAATCCCCGTTTGCAACCTTATCCATTGCCTGACGCAAGTTCTTTACAGGGTTGAAAAAGGCTCTCGAAATAACAGCAGTCATCACGCCGCCGACAACCACACTGACAATAACGAGTTCTAAAAGCAACGGAATATTCCAATTTGGATTCAACGTATGCGCAATATTATCAATTAAAAAAGCAAGACCGACACACGCCAACAGTTCTACCTGTACCCAAATAACCATTCGTACTCTGAGTGTCAGGCGCTCTTTTTTTCGGTTGCGGATATCCTCAAAGGTTTGTCTTGTTTTCATATTTTTACCACCTTGTAACCAACGCCACGCATCGTTACAATTTTAAAATCATTATTATCCTTGAAGCGATCTCTGAGTCTGCCGATGTGAACGTCTACTGTATGGGTATCACTATCAGTATCATAACCCCAAACATCATCCATCAGCTGCTGACGGGTGAATATACGGCCGGGAAAAGATGCCATTTTATAAAGCAGCATAAATTCCTTTTGCGGTAAAACCATACTTTCACCGTCGCAGGATACCGTAAATGTATCACATTCAAGCACAGTACCTCCAATAGTCTGTTTGCGGTCGTTTATCATCTGCGCACGACGAAGGAGAGCCTGCACACGAAGCACCATTTCATTTACATTGATTGGTTTTACCATATAATCATCTGTTCCCGATATGAACCCCTGACGCATATCGTCAAAAGCATCCTTTGCGGTAATCATTAAAACAGGTGTGGTGTTTCCCGCCTCTCGAAGAAGACGCACAAACTCGTAGCCGTCCATCACAGGCATCATAATATCCGAAATGATGAGGTCAAAATATTCGACATCGATAGCATCTAAGGCTTCTTTGCCATTACCAACTTCTTTTACGGTGTATCCGTTTTTAAGAAGAACATGCGCGAACAATCTGCGCAGCTCACGGTCATCCTCTGCAATTAAAATTTTAAGCATTTTTTCTTCATCCTTTAATCCAAGGTTTACATTTACATTCTAACATTTTACAGCGTTTTTTTCAACTCACTATCAAATGAAGTTCAACAATTGTTGAACTTTAATTGAAGAAGAGTTGATTTTCGGGTTTTATACTATCTTATTATGGAGTATTTTGTCGATATAGAAAGGTAGATATATTTTGAAGAAAAAACAACAAAGACCTTGGCTTTTTAGAATCATTAAATATTTAGTTAGGCTGTTTTATCCTAAAATAGAGATTGTTGGGATGGAGAATTTGCCCGATGAACCTGTGGTAATTGTAGGAAACCATACACAGCTACACGGGCCAATTGCTTGTGAATTGTATTTCCCCGATAACTATTATACTTGGTGTGCTGGTCAGATGATGAAACTAAAGGAAGTACCGGAGTATGCCTATACAGATTTTTGGTCGCAGAAGCCAAAAATTATCCGACCACTTTTCAAACTCGTATCTTACATAATACCGCCTCTGTCTGTGCTCATTTTTAACAATGCACGGACGATTGCTGTTTATAAAGACAATCGTATTTTAAGCACCTTCAGAGAATCTATTGCTAAACTGCAGGACGGTAACAGTGTGGTCATCTTCCCTGAACACGATAAAAAATATAATAATATAATCTATGACTTTCAAGAAGGCTTTGTTGATGTGGCAAGACTGTATTATAAGCGTACAGGCAAAGAGCTTTCCTTCGTACCTCTCTATATAGCACCGAAACTTAAAAAAATGTATTTAGGAAAACCAATTAAATTCTCTGCCGATGCACCTATTGTCGAGGAACGCCGCCGTATCTGTGATTATCTGATGAATGAAATTACCGATATTGCTGTAGGCTTGCCTGAGCATACCGTTATTCCTTATCGCAACATTCCGAAAAGATATTACCCAACAAACATTCAGAAGGAGGCAGAATATGAGAAAACCCGTTGTTGATTACCGTCAGTTTCGCTTTTCAAAACTTAATACACCGCAGTTTTCCCATCTTAAACTGCTTCTTGGTTGGGTAGGATATTTTATTTTGTATTTTCTCACTGAAAATCTGATACCCGTAGAAAAATGCCACGTAATTCACTGTGGTCTTGATGATATCATTCCGTTTTGCGAATGGTTTTTGCTGCCGTATGTATTTTGGTATGCGTTGATTGTTTTTTCGCTCGGCTTCTTTGCTCTTTATGATGTGGATAGCTTTAAAAAACTGCAAACATTCATTATTATCACGCAGGTTTGTGCGATGATCGTATATATCGTTTATCCCAACTGCCAAAACCTGCGACCTGCCGAGTTTCCGAGAGATAATTTCTTGACAGATTGTATCGGTTTTCTATACGCTTTTGATACCAATACCGGTGTTTGTCCGTCACTGCATTGCGCTTATTCCATCGGGATTGCAAGTGTGTGGCTTAAGGCAAAAGACGTTTCAAAGCTATGGAAGGCATTTGTTTTGATTTCCGTTATTTTAATTTGTCTTTCTACGATGTTTATAAAACAACATTCAGCGGTGGATTTCTTTGCAGCTTTGCCTGTTTGTCTGCTTGCAGAAATATTAGTGTTTAAAGTATTTTACAAGAAAAAGGCATAAAGTTTTAGGGGATGGGGTTTATGAGTATTAAAATCAAAGAAGTTATATCAAAAAAGGATTTGAAGAAATGGATTGAGTTTCCGAATTCACTTTATAGGGACAATGAGTATTACGTTCCGTTCTTGGCAAGTGATGAGATGGAGACATTTTCGCCTGACAAAAATCCCGCCTATGCTTTTTGCGAAACAAAGCTGTTTTTAGCATATAAGGATAAAAAAACAGTCGGCAGAATCGCGGGACTGATCAACCATGCTTACAATAAAAAATGGGACAAAAATGCAATCCGCTTTACCCGATTCGATTTTATTGACGATTATGAGGTTTCGAAAGCATTATTCGATAAAGTTATCGATTGGGGAAAGGAAAACGGACTTACTGAAATTATGGGGCCGATCGGCTTTACCGATATGGATCACGAAGGTATGCTGATTGAAGGCTTTGAAGAATTCAACCTTTCTATTACTTTTTATAATCATCCTTATTATATTGACCATATGGAGCGCTTGGGGCTCCAAAAAGATATCGACTGGTTTGAATATCGCATCAATGTTCCTGAAAGCTTAGATCCTCGCTTTGCGAGAATCAGCAACCGTATATGCGAGAAAAACGGCTATTCGGTGGTTACATATAACAACCGCAAGGTGTTGTATAATGATGCCCTGGAAGCATTTAAGATTATTGATATCGCTTTTTCAAAGTTATACGGTACTGTGCCATTAACTCCCGAGGTTATCAAACACGCCATTGACGGATACGTGCCTGTGGTAAATCTCGACTACGTATGCTCGATTAAAGATAAAGACGGCAATATCATCGGATTTGGTGTGCTTGTTCCGTCTATCGCTAAGGCGCTTAAAAAGTCTGACGGTAAAATGCTACCTTTTGGTGTGTTTCGCTTACTTCGAGCCCTTAACGGTAAAAATGACACTCTTGAAATGTTCTTTGTAGCGGTTAAGCCCGAATACCAATCACTCGGACTTCCGGCAATACTCATTAATACCTTAGCCCCTAAAATTATAGAAAACGGTGTCAAATACTGCGAAACGGGCCCGATGCTTGAAACCAACACCGCCATCCACAGTATGTGGAGACACTTTGAAAAACGTCAGCACCGTCGCCGCCGTTGTTACATAAAGGATATCTGATAACTTGAATTATAAATGAAAATGCTTTATAATATATGTTATAATTATTAATTCAATGGAGCGAAAATATGAACGATAACAAGGCAATGCTCGGCACGGCACCGATTGGCAAACTGCTGTTTAAATTGGCGGTTCCGACGGTGGTAGCCCAGCTTATCAATATGCTATACAATATCGTTGACCGCATCTATATCGGCCATATTAAGGATGTCGGAAGTCTTGCCCTTACGGGTGTGGGCGTGTGCATGCCGATTATTATGATTATCTCGGCATTTGCGGCATTGATTGCTTCGGGCGGTGCGCCGAAAGCATCTATCGCTATGGGTAAGGGCGACAACGATTCCGCCGAAAAAATTATGGGCGGTTGCTTCTCTTTGCAGATTATTATCTCTGCCGTACTGACCGCTGTTTTGCTGATTTGGAACAAAGACCTGCTTTTGATGTTCGGCGCAAGTGAAAACACCGTTGGGTATGCAACAAGCTATATGAACATCTACGCTATCGGCACAGTCTTTGTACAGTTAACGCTTGGCATGGGTGCGTTTATCACCGCACAGGGCTACACCAAAATCAGTATGATTACTGTGCTTATAGGTGCTGTCAGCAACATAATTCTTGACCCGATTTTCATTTTCGGACTCGGCATGGGTGTGAAAGGCGCGGCGCTTGCTACGATTCTTTCGCAAGCTGTTTCTTGCGTTTGGGTGATTACCTTCCTTTGCGGTAAGAAAACGTATTTAAAACTCAAAAAACATAATCTTCGCATAGATGCAAAACTCGTTTTCCCTTGTATTATGCTTGGAACGGCGACCTTTATTATGCAAAGTAGTGAAAGCGTGATTTCGGTTTGTTTTAATTCCTCGCTTTTAAAATACGGCGGCGATATTGCTGTTGGTGCTATGACCATTCTTACCAGTGTGATGCAGTTTGCGATGCTTCCGATGCAAGGTATTGCACAGGGCGCACAACCGATACTCAGTTATAACTTCGGTGCCAAAAACGCCGAGCGTGTCAAAAAAACCTTTAAGCTTTTGCTTATCTCTTGTCTTACGTATTCATTTGTAATTTGGGGAGCCATTATGCTGTTGCCGCAAATGTTTGCAGGGATATTTACACCCGATGCAGCGCTCATTGAATTTACCGCAACGGCGCTTCGTATTTATTGTGGCGTGATGTGCATCTTCGGTATTCAGATTGCCTGTCAGATGACATTTGTTTCTATCGGCAACGCACCGTGTTCCATTATTGTTGCTATCGTTCGCAAGTTTGTTTTACTCTTGCCACTGATCTACATTATGCCCGGGCTGATAACCGACAAAACAATGGGTGTTTACGCGGCTGAGCCTGTTGCCGACGCGATAGCCGTAACCTTTACCGCTATCCTTTTTACCGTACAATTTAAGAAGGCACTAAAGCCTTTAACAATATAAAACTCAAAGGAGACGATACAATGAAAATTGCAGTAACTTATGAAAACGGACAGATCTTTGGACACTTCGGTCATACCGAGCAATTTAAGATCTATACCGCAGAAGACGGAAAGATCATAAACAGTGAAGTAATCGATACCAACGGCAGCGGTCACGGGGCACTTGCAGGACTTCTTGCCTCGCTCGGTGTTGACGCTCTTATTTGCGGCGGCATCGGCGGTGGCGCAAAGATGGCGTTATCTGATGCAGGCATCAAGCTGTACGGCGGAGTCAGCGGGGATTGCGATGCAGCTGTCGAAGCATTACTGGATGGCACGCTTGGGTTTAATCCCAATGTAAAGTGTGATCACCACGACCATCACGGTGAGGGTCACACCTGCGGTGATCACGGTTGCGGACATAACTGTCACTAAA
>JAZSNT010000063.1:0-2641 GCA_045536525.1 Acutalibacteraceae bacterium | reverse complement strand
GGCTTTAATGGTGCAAGATTACACGAAAAGATTTTTGAGCCCCGTTATTTATACTGGGCAGATAAGCTTGGCTTTATTGTTTGGGGTGAATATCCCGATTGGCTGCTTAACGCAAATGTACCTGAAAACATTTACAGCATTTTGCCCGAGTGGTTGGAAGAGATAGAACGCGATTTTAACCACCCATCCATTATAGGCTGGTGTCCCAGAAACGAGGTATGGTCAAGAGCTTATGGTAATAGTGGATACGCCGGGCCTCACAAACAGTCAATTGCACTTTTATATGATGTTACAAAAGCAGTTGACCCCACCCGCCCCTGCATTGATACAAGCGGTGGTTTCCACGCAAAAACCGATATTTATGATGTTCACGATTATGCCCAGGATCCGCAAATCTTTAATGACCGCTACGGCAAAATAACAGACGGAATAATGACCGAGCACCCCTTTAACAAAAATCAAATTCCATATTCAGGCGGTCCTGTATTTTTAAGCGAATACGGCGGTATTGCTTGGTTTGATAGGTGTGACGAAGCAAACGATCGCCAAAAAGCCTGGGGTTACGGCAATGGTCCTAAGACTGAAGAAGAGTTTATATCGCGCTTTACCGAGCTTACCGAAGCACTTATGCAAAATCCCGGACTTATGGGTCTGTGCTACACTCAGCTTACCGATGTTGAGCAGGAGAAAAACGGACTTTACACCTATGACCGCAAGCCCAAATTTGACCCTGAGATATTCCAAAAGGTTTTAAGCCAGAAAGCCGCAATTGAAGATGAATAATATATAATAGTAAGGGGCTGTCTCACCAAAAGTGAGACGGTCCCAATTTTTTTGCAAAAAAATAGGAGACTTCCGTGCAGAAGTCTCCAAGATGGTGTATAATTGTAATAATCACAAAACAAAAATACAAAACCACCCACGTAAAGGATTGTACACCAATGAGAAGAAAAAATCAACTAGTTTTGCCAATAAATTTAGGAGAAATCATAGAACCCAACGAATCGGTGCGAATGTTAGATGAAATTTGTGCCGAATTGGATTATCGAGCGTTGCACCGCACGTACTTAAGGAAAGTCCCCAAGGGTGCAGCTTCGCCCGAAGACATGTTTAGGATACTCGTGTATGGATATATGACGGGCAATTACTCAAGCCGAAAAATAGAAGAAGCCTGCAGAAGTAATATAAATTTTATGTGGCTTTTAGATGGAGCGGAAGTACCTGACCATAACAAAATCTCAAGGTTCAGAACAGGCAAACTGAAAAATGTAATAGAAGATTTGTTTGCACAATTAACGAACAAGTTGCGAGAACTAGGCGAAATAGAGTGTAAAAATCTATTTATCGATGGAACAAAAATAGAAGCAAACGCAAACAGATATAGCTTTGTATGGCGAAATACTGTGAGTAAAAATGCCGAAAAACTGGAAATAAAAACTGAAAAATTGTTGAAAGATTTGGTTTGTAGATACGAAGGCAATTTTGTGGATATTTACGAAATCAGAGAGCATCTTGAAAAACAGAAAGTAAAATTCAAAGTAGAGTTTGTATACGGTAAAGGAAAGCGCAAAACCCAGCTTCAAAGAGATTGGGAAGCAGTAGAAGAGTGTATACAAAAAGCAGAACAATACGCCGAATATTTAGCAACCTTTGGTAATAGAAACAGTTTTTCCAAAACGGACAAGGACGCAACCTTTATGCATATGAAGGAGGACCATATGCGAAATGGACAATTAAAACCCGGATACAATATGCAAATCGGAGTAGACTCGGAATACATAGTAAACGCAAAGCTATTTAGTGAAAGGACTGATCAGTTAACCTTAATACCGTTTTTGGAAGATACAAAAGAAAAAATTGGCATACGGTACAAAGAGGTAGTTGCAGATGCAGGGTACGAAAGCGAAGAAAACTACGTATATTTAAATAAACAAAAACAAGAAAGCTACATAAAACCAACAAATTACGAAATAGGCAAGAAAAAGATAAAAAACAAATATGCGACACAAAGCTTCATATATAATACAGAAGCAGACAACTATGTATGCCCCGAAAATCAAGTACTGACACCACAATACGTAACGCATAGTAAGAGCAAAAGCGGGTATGTTTCAGAAAAAACGATTTACGGCTCAGAAGTTTGCGGAAGCTGTCCGAATAAGCATTTGTGTACCCAATCACCAAAGGGAAGGAAAATACAAAGAGCAAAAGTATTTGCAGATTTTAGAAATGAATCCTTAAAAAACATAACCACCCCCAAAGGAATAGAACTGAGAATGAACAGATCAATTCAGGTTGAGGGTGCTTTTGGCGTACTTAAACAGGATTACAATTTCAGAAGATTTTTAACCCGCGGCAACAAAAATGTGACGGTTGAAATGTTGCTTTTGTGTTTTGCATATAACATAAATAAATTACATAATAAAACCATAAAGAAAAGAAGAAAAACACATCTTTTTGAAAAAATGATTGCTTAAATACGTGACAAGTAAATATTTTATCTTAAAGGTTTAATTACCTTTGGTTTGTTGTACTCAAAATCATAAAAAAATCTAAAAATTATTAGTCTTTTCAACCGTTTGTACGATTATAAATATATATTTTCAGGGCTGCCTCATTTTTCTTAATGAGACAGCCCCTT
>JAZSNT010000079.1:0-12641 GCA_045536525.1 Acutalibacteraceae bacterium | reverse complement strand
TTGGTGAAGAAACTATTTTTAAATATGAAAGAAGCTCCCGAGGAAGAGTATGTACAACAGCTCTTTAAAAAACATATTGCAGGCAATAAAACAAACCAAAAGAGATTGGAGATTGATATCAAGAAGTCACGTGAACAACTTGAAAGTCTTCAGTTGGAGATTGGTAAAACAATAACAGGAGACAGTCCGTTTTCTGTGGAAGATTTATCTGCAGCAATCAAGAATTTAAAAGAGCATATTGATGAAAGTCAAAATAAACTGATATTATATCAAGAAGAAGAAAAACAAGGTAAAGAAGCTATAGAGAATATTAGACCGGCATATATGCAATTTAAAAGCTGGTCTGAAGAATTTGAAAATGCTACACTTGAACAGAAAAAAGTGATAATCGGACATCTGTTTCAAAGAGTAGAGGTTGGGAAGGACTATAATGTAAATGTAGTTCTTGATATGACTTATCAACAATTCTGTGAAGAGTGGAAAGAATTTTCAGATTTGATAGCAGGATGATATTTGTGATTATCTGACTGTAAAATTAGAGCAAAAAATGATTTTCATTCAAGCTTTTGCGTCGAAAAAATCGTAGGAAAAATGTGTGTAAACTCTTACGATTGGTAGAGCATGCGGCTGTTAACCGCAGTGTCACAGGTTCGAGTCCTGTTTGGGGCGCCAAAAAAGTACGAAGCATCGCTTCGTTCTTTTTTTATCCAAGCCGATAGGCTTGGTATATCATCACGACGCAGTCGTGTATATCATTGCCGCACAAGTGCGGCGTATATCATCACACCTTTAGGTGTGTATTAAAAATCTGTCGGCTTGATGATATACAAAACTTCGTTTTGATGATATACAATTCCTGCGGAATTGATGATATACAACGGCAAGCCGTTGATTTTATTGGAGCATATAGCTTTATAAACCATAGGTTGTATAAAAACTTGAAAAACTATAAATATTTGATATTTTATATTTTCTTTTCTGATGTTATAATGGTATCAGAAAAGGAGGAATGAATATGAATCTCGGAAACAATATCAAAACTTTAAGAAAACAAGTTGAGCTTACTCAAACAGAATTAGCTGAAAAGCTCGGTGTTACAGAACAGACCGTATCTAAATGGGAAAACGACAAGTGTTATCCCGATGTATCTTTGTTACCGTTACTTGCAAATATTTTTAATTGTTCTGTTGATGCTGTACTAGGTATCGATAATGATACTTATGGTGTTGGAATTCAGAAAGTTTTAGAAAAATACAATAATTGCAAGAATGTTAATGAAGAAATAGAACTATTACTCGAAGCATTGACTAAGTATCCAAACAATAATGAATTAAAACACAAATTGGCACTCGCATATTTTATGGCTTGGCGAATGGAAGATACGAAAGAGAAAAGGCACGAATTGTTTAATAAAGTAGTGAATTATTGTAACAGCATATTATCTTGTTATCAAAATGATGCGGAATTGGATACAGCAAACGATCTACTGATCCAAATTTATGCAGAAAATGGTGATTATGAAAAAGCATTGATTGCTTGTAATCAATTATCGGCAAAAAGTTGGAGAAATAGACTTATAGGAATTGCGCAAATTCTTAAAGAAAGTAACAGTTGTGAATTTTCAAAGTATGCGCAAAATGCCCTTTTTGAATTGCAAACTGCTATGCGGTTGATTTGTCAGTTGTATTATAATAACGCAATAGAAGAAAAGAAATATGACGATGCACTGTTGTTTTGCCAATTACAAGAGAAAATATTATCGCTTTTCGATACTGATATGCGAGTCTTGTATTTATGCGAAAAAATGATGTTGTCGTTTCAAATGGCGAGCGTTTATAAGAAAAAAGAATTACCCGATAATATTCGTGAATGTTTGTTTACAATGACTTCTTTTGCAAAAAGTGGAATATTAAGAGGGGGAGAGCATACTTTTTCTGAAAATCCTATCTTGGCATTTGTGAACGAAAAAGAACCATATATGACTGAAAGTGAAACCAAACGATTTGTAAATACTTTTTTAGATAAATTTGCAGATGTAATAAGTGAAGAAGAATTGCAGAAATTTAAAATTTAAAGAAATTTATTAGTTTTCAGGCACATTTCATTCGTGTCACTAAGTTCAAAACTCCCAAAAAATCCTGCACGAAAGGGCGGGATTTTTACTTTTTACTTCTTACCTCTTCACTCTTACCTAAAATGCAGGATTTTTTGGGAAGTAATAAGTAAAAATTAATAGGTAAGAAGTATTGCGGATTCGCCACTTTTATGTTATAATACACCAAAGGTGGCGATGATTATGGAAACAAAAGTTAAAAATAAAGAAATTAATATAAAAAAAGAAATTGTAAACATCTTTATGCTATTAACTGCGGCTATTATTGGTGCGTTAGGAATGCATGTATTTGTGTACCCATCAAATTTTGCGCCGATGGGAGTAGATGGTATTGCCACTATGTTACAAACACTTACAGGTGTGAATGCTGGTATTTACACCCTTGTATTAAATTTACCGCTCTTTATTTTGGCGTGGATTATTTTAAAAAAACGATATGTGATTTACACAATGGTATTTATCATAGTTGTTTCAGGTGTACTGTTAATTTTAGACGAGATATCATTTTATCAATACATCACTGAGTCAGATAAAATGATTTCGGCTATATTTTCAGGAATTTTGTTGGGTGCTCGTACCGGCATTATGCTTAAAATAGGTGGTAGTGCGGGCGGTGCAGATATTATTGCTTGTGTAGTTCAAGCAAAAAAGCCATATATGAATGTAGAAAGAATTATCAGTTTAATATGTTATTTTATTATGGGATTATCCTTTTTTGTATATGGGGATTTAAACTGTATTTTCCTTTCAGTTATTCAGTTAATCGTATTCGAGTGGGTTATGAGGGTTATTTTAACACCAACAAGAAATGCCGTTGAAGTTAAGATAATAACAAAATATCCGAATGAAATTAAACAAGAACTTTTATATATGCTAAAACACGGTGCAACTCATGTGGAGAGTCGAGGGATGTATACCGACGAAGAAAATAATATTATTTTTTCGGTAATAAACATAAGGCAGATATCTGAATTTATGGAAATGATTAAAGAATATCCAGATACTTTTGTATACTATTCTGACGTAAAAGGAGTTCGCGGAAATTTCCGTTGGAATAAAGATGATGCAGCAAAATGATTTGGTTTTGCATATAATCACCTTCCAAATCTGAACCATCAGTGTTCGATTCACTTCCCTTATAAACGCCTATACTACGGTAATACTTAGATTCAAAGTATTCAGGTGTTTGATAACGAAGGAAACTATGTGGTCTGTCGTTATTGTAGTAGTTTATATACTCTCTAACGGATTCTCGAAGTTCTCTTTTGGAACGATAATCGGTGCGGTATAATTTATCGAACTGATTCGCCGTCCTGAAGAGGCAGACGGTCCTGCAAAAATAGCAAGATGCAAAGAAATGTTGGCAACTCTGTTGAGTAGAGTTGATACGTTAGTCTTTTAATTATGGTGAAAATACTATTCATATTCTGCATCAATTTTAAACATATCAGCAGACCTCGGAGTATACCTGCAGCACAGACACACCTGCTCTGTATATGGAGACCTGTCGTATAAGATGAGCTGCAGATAATATTTGCTTATGTTTTTGAGTGTCTTGCCGTTACCTACTGTTTTCAAACCAAAGTCCCACATACTGAAATATTTATGGTTTATTGCTTTGGTCCGCTTTATATACTTATGGGGCTGGGATACATATTTTGGCATTAGTAAATCAAAAAAAGATACTGCGTCGGCAGTATCTTTTTATTATTCTGCGATAATTTCTATTGTTTTTTATAGCAAAATATGATAGTATAAATATATATGTGCTTTTGGAGGTGGGTAAAAATGCGAATACTGGCGATAGGCGATGTTTGCGGTTCAATAGGTTGTGAGTATGTGCGCAAAAGTTTACCCGATTTAAAACGAAAAAAAGCCATAGATATGGTTATTATAAATGCAGAAAACTCGGCTGACGGTAACGGCATTACCCCGCAAAGCGCCGATTATTTACAAAAACTTGGCGCAGATGTTTTGACAGGCGGCAATCATTCGTTAAGGCGTACTGAGGTTTATGAATATTTAGACCAAAATGATTCTGTTTTACGACCGCACAACCTTGCCGACGCACAAAACGGCAAAGGCTATTGTCTTGTTGATTTTGGTAGAGTGCAGGTTGCGGTAATAAATTTGAGTGGTAAGATTTATCTTGAACGCTTGGGTTCTGAATGTCCTTTTGCCGCCGCCAATATGCTAATAGAAAAGGCAAGGGAAGATGGTGCTAAAATTATAGTGGTTGATTTTCATGCCGAAGCCACAAGTGAAAAAAGAGCATTGGGTTTTTATTTAGATGGTAAAGTGTCTGCTTTTTTCGGCACACACACCCATGTGCAGACTGCTGACGAGCAGATATTGAAAAACGGTACGGGTTATATTACCGATATTGGTATGACAGGACCTATTGATTCGGTTTTAGGTGTTAAAAAAGAGATTATTATCAACAGACTTAAATCTAACGATATGTCCAAGTTTGAACTGGCAGATGGCGAATGTATGCTTTGCGGTTGCATTTTTGATGTTGACGAGCAGAGCGGTAAAACAGTTAATATAGAAAGAATTTGTATATAGAGTAGAGATGAATATGAAAAAAATTATTGCTCTTATTTTGGCTTTGGCGTTATTTGTTACGCTTTGCGGTTGCGGGGAAAATTCTCAATCAGAAGGTAATGAATCTCAAGTAACATCGCAGAAAACTGATTATAAAAATTCAATGACGCTTTTATATTCGATGGCTGATTCCTTTAACCCTTATGAAGCCAGTACAGATATAAACCGTCAACTTTGCAAACTTTTGTATGAACCTCTTATTAAAACCGATAATAATTTTAAGGCGCATTACAGTATTGCAAAAAGCGTAAAAACGGTTAAAAATGTTTGTACAGTAGTCATTAAAGATGTAAAATTTTCGGATAATACCACACTTACAGCGGACGATGTGGTTTATTCTTATAAATTGGCTAAAAAATCTGCCACTTCGTATGCTTCAAAACTTTATGAGGTTGAGTCGGTTGCTGCCAAAGACAGTAAAACTGTGGTGTTTACGCTAAAAAAGAATGACCCTTATTTTGTAAATGTGCTTGATTTTCCGATTATTAAAGCAGGAAGCGAAAAGAAAAAAGACTCTGACAGCGTGAAATTTCCACCGGTTGGAGCCGGAAGATATAAACTGAATGCTGAAAATAACGGTCTTGTGCTTAATGAGAATTATCACGGTAAAAAGGGTAGTGTAGTAACTATAAATCTAATTAACGCACCTGATAATGAGTCGATATCCCATTATGTAGAAATCGGCGCTACTGATATGTATTTCAGCGATATTTCGGACGGCACAATTTACCGTATGAGCGGTAATAAGACCGATATCAATCTGAATAATCTGGTATATATCGGTATAAATCATAAAAACGGCAAGTTGGCGCTTAATCAGTTGCGTCAGGCGCTTTCAAGCGGAATTAACCGTGAGAAGATTTGTAAAGATGCATTTTATAATAATGCACTGCCTGCAACAGGATTTTTTAATCCTTTGTGGGAAGAAACAAAATCGGTGCAAAATATACAAATTACATCAAATTCGCAAATAACTGTTGAGAATTTGAAAGAAATAGGTTATAATGCATTAGATAAGGATGCAAAGAAAAAATCCGCACTCAAATTTTCGTTGCTTGTAAACAAGGAAAATACGGCAAGGGTTAGTGCGGCAAACCTTATCGCTACTCAGCTTAAAGAGTATGGTATTAGTATTACAGTTAAAAAAGTTTCTTATAAAGAGTATAAAAGTATGCTCGAAAAAGGACATTTTGATTTGTATTTGGGTGAGGTTAAAATTACCGAAAATATGGATTTATCGCAGCTTGTAAGTCTGGGCGGTTCAGCGGCTTACGGTATAAATAATCCAAAGGCTTCAAAGGAAGACGAAAAAACAGATAATGAAGCCCAAACCGATACAAAAGAAGAAAAGCCCGAAGAGGAAACTGAAACTGAAAGTTTTGACTGCGCTAAAATTATAAAAGGTTTTTACAGCGGTAAAAATTCCATAAACGACGTTGCAGTTACTTTACAAAGTGATATGCCCATTATTCCTATATGTTACCGTACGGGTGTTCTGTTTTCTGATGAAAATATTGAAAAGGTAGATATGGCTTCTTTAAGTGATATTTATTTTTCAATAGAATCATATAATTTTAAATCTGAATAGGAGTGTTTTTATGATATCTTACGATACCAGATTAGGTAAAGTTGTTTTAAGCGAAACCTATCTTTCCAAACTTATCGGCGATGAAGTGACTTCTTGCTTCGGCGTTGTAGGTATGGCTCCCAAAGGAAAAAGACAAAAACTTTTCAATAAACTTTCGAAAGAAGAAAAGGTTGATACCGGTATTAAGGTTATGGGTGATTCCGATACACTTTCGGTTGAAATTCATATTGTTGTAACTTACGGTATGAATATCAGCGCTATTGCTAAAAGTATTACCGAAAAAGTTACTTACGTTGTTAAGGAAGCTACCGGTATTAAAGTAGATAAAGTTACCGTTAAGGTTGACGGTATTAAAGAGTAATTAGGTACTGTTTAAGGAGTGTACTATGTTGATTAACGGCGATATTTTGCGCGATGCGTGGATTTCTGCGGCAAATAATATTAGTAATCATCGCAAAGCGGTAGACGATTTGAATATTTTCCCTGTACCCGACGGTGATACAGGTACAAATATGTCAATGACACTTTCCAATGCGGCAAGAGAACTTGAAAAATTAAGCGGTGCTACCGCCGGTAAAGTGGCTTCGGTCAATTCTTCGGCTTTGCTTCGTGGCGCCCGTGGTAACTCTGGTGTTATTACGTCACTTCTTTTCCGTGGCTTTGCAAAGGGTATAGGTAATGACGAATTTGTTACCCCTAAAAATATTACCAATGCTTTTGTTTACGGTGTAGAAGCGGCATATAAGGCTGTAATGAAACCTACTGAGGGCACCATTCTTACAGTTGCACGAGTTGCAAGTGAATATGCTAAAAAAGCTTTGAGCAAAGGCCTTAACGAACTTGAAATATTTGAAGCGGCTTTGGAAGGCGCTAAGGTGGCGCTTGACCAAACACCCGAACTTTTGCCTGTGCTTAAAAAAGCAGGTGTCGTTGACGCAGGCGGACGCGGTTTTGTAATTATACTTGAAGGTATGCTTTCGGTATTTAAGGACGGCGTTATTATTAAAAACGAGTCTGCAAATACCCCCGAAATCGAAGAGAGTGAGGATTCTTTCAATGCGGCGGGTGAGTTTGAAACCGAAATCACTTTCACTTACTGTACGGAGTTTATTGTAAACCGTAACGGTGAATGTGAAAAAGAACCGGCAGAACTCAGAAGTTATCTTGAAACCATAGGCGACTGTGTTGTTGTGGTTGATGATGAGGAAATTATTAAGGTTCACGTTCATACCGACCACCCCGGTAATGCAATTGAAAATGCGCTTACCTTCGGTCAACTTGTGAATCTTAAAATTGAAAATATGCGTGACCAGCACGAAAAGGCTAAACATGATGCGCAAAACACCAAGAAAAAACCTGCTAAGAGTGCCGACAGAAGTGAAACTTTCGTTCCTGTTGAACCCACTAATCCGTATGGTTTTGTTTCGGTTTGTGCAGGTGACGGTTTGGCTGAATTGTTCCGTGATTTAGGTGTAGATACCATCGTTTCGGGCGGTCAGACTATGAATCCCAGTACCGATGATATCTTAAAGGCTATTGAAGCTACCCCTGCAAAAACAGTTTACGTTTTGCCGAATAATAAAAACATTATTATGGCGGCAGAACAAGCTATTCCGATAAGTACCCGTAAAGTTATAGTTATTCATACAAGAACTATTCCTCAAGGTATTTCGGCAATGCTCAGTTTCGACCCTGACAGCGACGATAATGCAAATGCTATTGAAATGCAGAAAGCTACCGAACGTGTAACAACAGGTCAGTTGACGTTTGCTGCCCGTGACGCTGATTTTGACGGTTTTAAAATTAAAAAGGGCGAACTTATGGCAATGCTTGGCGGTAAGGTTAATTTTGTAGATACCGACCTTGAAAGCAGTGTTTTGAAACTTCTTAAAAAGATGGTTAAGAAAGACAGCGAATTTATTACCGTAATTCACGGCGAAGACGTATCTATGAGTCAGGCAAGTAAGATAGAACGTGTTATAAAGGAAAAATTCGGCTCTAAGGCAGAAATCACCTTTATAAACGGCGGTCAACCGATTTATTATTATATCCTTTCAGTAGAATAAGCAAATGCGAAAATCTCATCTCTATAAGGAGTGCTTAAAATGACAGCTAATACTGATATTCAATTTTTAAAGGGTGTCGGTGCTAAAAGGGCTGAAATTTTAAAATCCAAGGGCATCGACACAGTCGGTGCCCTTTTGCGTTTTTTCCCGCGTAAATATTTAGATTGGACTAAAATCACACGTGTGGCAAGTGCGCCGTTCTTTGAAAACGTGTGTGTAAAGGCAACTATTACTACTCCGATTGAAACCTTTGAATCCCGTAGCGGTATTAAAATTTATAAATTTATGGCAGAGGATGAAAGCGGCAGATTTACTGTCAGTCTTTTCAATCAGTATTATTTAGCATCAAAATTAAACATGGGAAGAGAGTATCTTTTTTATGGTAAATTTGATGGCGGTTTCTTTAAGCAGATGAGTTCACCGCTTATTAAAGAAATCAATTACGGCGGTATAGAACCTATTTATACCGCTGGTAAATCAATAACCTCTAAAACGATTGAAAAATTGGTGAAAACGGCACTTTCTATGGTGCAAATGCCCGAAGTTTTGCCCGAATATATACGTAAAGCAAACAATCTTTGCGATATAAATTATGCGCTTTATAATATACATTTTCCAAAGACTAAGGAGTCTTTCGAACGTGCAAAGCGACGCCTTGTGTTTGAAGAACTGTTTTGTTTGCAAGTAGCACTTAACGTTATAAAACTTAAAACACATAAGCAGAGCGGTTGTATAATAAAAAATAATAGGTTTGACACCTTTTTGAAGTGTTTGCCTTTTGCACCCACCAATGCACAAAAGCGTGTGGTGGCGGAGTGTATTGCCGATATGCTGTCGGGCAGACCTATGTCACGTCTTGTACAGGGTGACGTTGGTAGCGGTAAAACTGTGGTTGCGGCAGCACTTTGTTTCGTGGCGGCGCAAAACGGCTACCAGTCCGCTTTGATGGCGCCTACAGAAATTTTGGCGGAGCAACATTTTAAAACCCTTTCGGGTATTATGGAAAATACGGGTATAAAGTGCGGTTTGCTTACGGGCTCACTCACCAAGAAACAAAAAAACGATATTAAAACAAAACTTAAAAATGGCGAAATAGACGTAATTATCGGCACTCATGCGCTAATTGTTAATGACGTTGAGTTTGATAATTTAGGGCTGGTTATTACCGACGAAC
The DNA here is from genome assembly GCA_045536525.1 of Acutalibacteraceae bacterium. Lineage (GTDB taxonomy): Bacteria > Bacillota > Clostridia > Oscillospirales > Acutalibacteraceae > UBA737. Next base: position 3,093 of record JAZSNT010000079.1, on the reverse strand, counting down.
AACACCGTTTTGGTGTTTCACAGCGTGGCAAACTTGAAAATAAGGGTGTAAATCCTCACAAGTTAGTAATGTCCGCAACACCTATACCGCAAACTTTGGCATATATCCTTTATGGTGACTTAGACATAAGCGTTATTGATGAATATCCAAAGGGAAGACAAAAAATTGATACTTACAGCGTAGACTCTTCATACCGTGAAAGAGTTTATAAATATATAAAGAAATTCTTAAACGAAGGCAGACAAGGGTATATAGTTTGTCCTTTGGTTGAGGAAAATGAAGAATTGGAAATTACATCTGCAAATGAGTATTATAAAACACTAAAAGACGGTGAATTTAAAGATTATTCATTGGGATTGTTGCACGGTAAAATGTCTGCCAAAGAAAAAGAGCAGGTAATGGCTGATTTTGCAAACGGAAAGGTTCAGTTGCTTATATCCACCACGGTTATAGAGGTTGGTATAGACGTTCCTAATGCAGTTATAATGCTTATTGAAAACGCTGAGCGTTTTGGTCTGTCGCAGTTGCATCAGTTACGTGGGCGAATAGGTCGCGGTGTCTATAAATCGGATTGTATTTTGATTTCGGATAGCAATTCACCCGATACGGTGCAAAGACTGGACGTTATTAAAAACAGTTCTGACGGTTTTAAAATTGCCGATTATGATTTGGCGCTTCGTGGTCCCGGTGACTTTTTGGGTAATCGTCAGCACGGTATACCGCAAATGCGTATTGCTGATATTTTTGCGGATAAGCAGGTACTGTTGGATACACGGGAGCAGGCGAAAGAGTTGCTGCTGCGTGACCCTGGTCTTAAAATGGTTGAAAATGCTGCATTGCGTGCAGAAGTTAAAGATTTGTATTTGAAATTAAATAAATAGGAAATCAGATGGATTTTATGAAACCGAAGATTTTGATTTCTTCTTCTGAAAAGAAAGATTATGCAAAAAATTACGTTGATTATGAAAGGGTGATAATTAGTGAAAAAACCTCTTTTAAAAAGAAAAGGTTTTTATACTACGGTAACTTTGTGTCTGGTATGTTGTGTATTATTGGGTTTGATTCTTGATTACTTTAATCTTTTACCGAAACCTTATTACAACGCAGACGATTTCGGTATAGAGGTTGTTAAAAGTCAAAGTGATTTCGACGGTGACGGTATAGACGATTATACTGATATATTGTTAGGCGCAAGGCGGGATGCCGAAAATCATCCCACGTATGACGGTAAGTATATTGACGGCGGTTATCCGCCCGATGATATAGGTGTTTGTTCAGACGTGGTGTGGCGTGCTTTTAAAAATGCAGGATACAGCCTTAAAGATATGGTGGATGCCGATATTGCAAATAATGTAAAAGATTATCCGCGCGTCAGCAAACCTGACCCAAATATCGATTTCAGTCGCGTTAAAAATTTGCGTGTGTTTTTTGATAAATACGCTGTAAAACTTACTACCGACACCGAAAAGACGGCAGATTGGCAACCGGGTGATATCGTGATTTTTAATAACAATAAGCATATTGGCATAGTGTCGGATAAGCGCAATAGTGACGGTAGGGTTTATATTATACATAATGGCGGACAACCGAACCGTGACGAAGATTATTTCAAGCGTACCAACGCTACGGTTGTGGCACACTACCGTTTTGATGTGACAAAAATAGATACAAAGGTTTTAAAACCTTGGATAGAATAAAAGTGTAGTTTGTCGAGTGCCTCGACAGGCAATTACACTACTGCATATCACACAAACACAACCCCTTACCACGACATTAAGGTAAGGGGTGAATTATAGTTTGTAGGGGAGTTGAGTATATCTTCAGGAAGCCTTCCTCTGTGAGGAAGGTGGCACACCGTAGGTGTGACGGAAGGAGTAAAACGAAACCTTAACATTTACAAAAACCTTTTATTATGCGGCTTTTTGTGGTTTCGTACACTCCCTTACCCGACTTCGTCGGGAGCTCCCTCCCAGAGGGAGACTTTGGTTTGTACAAATTTTTTACCCCTACAAACTATAATTTGACAACTAATATTTCGTGAATTATTGTCACTTATTGTTAGTTGTTAATAAAACTATCCAAAAGTCTTGTAAATAAAGGGGTTTTCGCAAACAACTCATTTCAACCTGTTATAATTTATTACTTCGTTTTACCCTTTCCCAAAAGTATTATAAGGGCAAAATCGAGGGCAAAAATCATCAAAATTTCAGTTTAAAATCAGGAAAACGAACTGTTGTAATGTGAATTTACAAATGAATTGAGGAATTATCGTGAAGATATCCAAATTATTTGCAATCACATTGCAGTCAAAAACCAGACCTATTTTCTTTGCTATCGCATCTACCTATAATTTATTGTTGGGTTTATATTTAAAAAACTTCCTTGTTTTATCTCTAACACTTACAGTATTCTATTTATTGTCAGTTTTACCGTGTTTGTTTTTATTCGTTGAAATCAAAACAAAGGCAATGAGAACGGCGGTTTATATTTCGCTGTCACTCATTGCGTGTATGAATATTGCTTACGCAATTTGTTGTCGCAGAGTTTTCCCTTTTTTGGCGCTAATTTCACTTGTAATTGTTTTTCTGTATTTTATTGTTTTTACCTATAATGCGGGTAAGGATAAACTGCTGACGAAAATTTTAGTATTTGTGCTATCTGCTGTAATTTTGTCGTTACTCTTCTCGGCATATATTTTCGTCTACAAACAAGATGATCTTTCCCTTATAAATGGTCAGGCAACCTTGTGGGATACAGCAACTGTGGAACTCGCTGACGAAATTTGTTCCGATTGTGATACTGAGGAAGAAAAGATAAAAGCAATATACGAATGGATGACACGTAGTTTCGAGTACGACTATGATTGCAATCCGGCAATACAGTATTTCAATATTCGTAAAATCTTGCGCACACGTAAAGGAATCTGCTATGACTTTGCACATCTCTTTGCCGCGCTTTGTCGTAGTCAAAATATCCCCTGCTATGTAGTTGACGGTAATAAACGAGAAAATGTTCAGTATCACCATACCTGGAATAGAGTTTATTTTAATGATTCTTGGTGGAATATAGATGTAACTTTTGACACCATTCAAA
>JAZSNT010000044.1:0-33459 GCA_045536525.1 Acutalibacteraceae bacterium | reverse complement strand
TCCTCCATTTGTGTTTTTGTTTCGACTGGCAGGTCGCTACTATTTTAACACAATTGGAGGATTTTGTTTTGTTCATCGGTTAACCTTTTTTGAACCACGCGACTATCGCGTGGTTTTCGGTATACAAAAAAGTGCGCAAGCTGAGCTTACGCACCGAAAAACACATAGCTCAACTGCTGCAACACAAATTTCAGTCACGACAAAAGAGTGTGATGAATAAGAGCCTGTGCTTTTACCAAAAGGAAAAAATCACATCTCTTTTTCGTGACAAAATTAAATTTGTGTTGCAAAAAAATTATATCACAGTTAAGTTAATTTGTAAATACTTTTAATTCAATTATAAAAAAATACCTTTATGAGAATACCAATAAATACCTACAATACGCAACAAAAAGCGGTAGGTTTTCACCTACCGCCCTTTTAGTTTAATATTATATTTCAGAAATTTTATTAAATATTCCCTACTGTCTAGAAGTTAATATCAACAGGTTTTTTATTTTCCATACTTCCAAGACCTGCGTAAATAGTTTTAATAACAAGCAAACTGTCATCGTGATGACAATAGGAAAAATCACCTGTTTTGATACCGTTTAAGAAATAACGTATTTCATTTTCATACGGGTCAGCACCGTTTATGTACTCGGGACATACTTCTTTTTCGAGTGCGTCGGTTATTGTTTCATCATCAGTATAAATAACAACCTTTTCGCCATCGAAAACAACGGAAGCATTTTCAAAGTTTGCGTCATAACCGCTTGTGAAAGGAAACATTTTAGGTTTACGCCAACTTGTTACCACGCTGACACCTACATTTTCATAACCGTAAACGGTTGAACACTGCATATATGAGCCAACGGTTGTAACGTAATTCGGTTTACCGAAAAGACAAATTGCAATATCGGTTTCGTGAGTGTGCATATCAACAATTGCACCGCCCGATATCTTAGCATTCATAAGCCAGTTGCCTGCACCCCACAAGGGAGCGGTTGAATGACGTTTCATATCAAGGCATAAAAGTTCGCCAAAGCGTTTTTCTTCAACAATTTTTTTAAGAAAATAATACGGTTTCATAAAACGTAAAACGTGCGCCACCATAAGCGGTGTGCCCGTTCTCTTTGAAGTGTTTACAATTTCTTCCGCCTCTTCACTACTTGAAGCAAAAGGCTTTTCGCAAAGTACAGCAACACCGTTTTCCAACGCTTTACAGGTAAACGGTTTGTGGAAAGGAGTCGGGACACAGATTGAAACTGCATCGGGTTTTGCTTGTGCCAACATTTTATCAAAATCATCAAATGCCTGACCGCCGTATTGTTCTGCCAATTTTTCAGCATTTTCCAAATTGGTGTCACAAACACAAAAATCAGTAATACCGCAATTTTTATAACCTTCTATATGGGTGCGACCCATAAAACCGGAACCTACAATACCTATTCTCATAAGAAACCTCCAAATTTTTTATAATCCAATTATACATTTTTGAAACTGAATTTGAAAGGAAATTAACCTTGGAAAACAGGAATTTTATTAAGATACTTTATAAAAAATACAATATAATGATTTAATATAAAGAAAAGGCCCCAAGCATCAAAGATACTTGGGGTAATTTTTTCGTAAATCTTACGCGTTTACTTTGTTAAAACGAGTAACTAAAGCAGACTTCTTTCTTGCAGCATTATTCTTGTGGATAATGCCCTTAGTTGCAGCTTGGTCAATCTTCTTAACAGCTTCATTTACAACAACTGCCATATCGTCGCTCTTAGCGTCGATTGCAGTATCAGCCTTTTTAACAGCAGTTCTCAAAGCAGAACGGTAAGCCTTGTTCTTTTCGTAATTTGCTTTGCTGATAAGTACTCTTTTCTTAGCAGATTTAATATTAGGCATCCAGACACCTCCTATCATTTTACTCACGTGCAAATCATTATAACACACTAATTTTCAAAATGCAACACTTTTTTTAATAATTTTAGTTGTAAAGTAATTTTTTGCATTTTTTAATAAATTTATGACATGCTTAAAAGGAAGGGGCTTCCCCTTCCTTTTAAATATTAGTTGATATAACTGTTTGAACCGATAACAATGCTTGAAGTATAAAGTCTGCCGTTACGGTAAATTTTAACGTCGACGGTCTGATTAGGTTTACATTTTGAAACCAAACTGCTAAGGTCGGTATATTCTTTAATATCGGTACCGTTGAATGACGTAATAATATCACCGCGACGGATACCTGCATTATAAGCAGGGCTGTTTTCATCAACACTTGAAACAACCGCACCTGACGGATAACCGTATTCTTCCAAAACTTCTGCAGTATACTTTTCGCTTACAGTAACACCAATATACGGTTTAACTGCGCCTTCGTCGTCGATAATACCGTCACAAATTTCAACAACGGTATTTACAGGAATAGCAAAACCCATACCTTCATATTCTTCTGCTACAATTTTAGAACTGTTAATACCAACAAGTTCACCCTTGGTGTTAACAAGCGCACCACCCGAATTACCCGGGTTAATTGCCGCATCGGTTTGAATGAGAGATACAGCATCATCAGTTGTAGCCTTACGGTCAAGACCGCTTATTACACCGTAAGTTACACTATCCATAAATTCCAATCCACCGGGATTACCGACTGTTATAACATACTGACCAACGTTTAATTTACTGGAATCAGCAATATCAACTTTGGGTAATTTAGCGGCATCAATTTTAATTACGGCAAGGTCAGACGAAATATGATATCCTACCACAGTTGCATTGTAAGGTGTGGAATCCGCATCACCTAAAAACACTTCTATTTTTGAACCATTTCTACCGCTCATAGCATCGGCAATAACGTGATAGTTAGTAATAATATAACCGTCTTCACGGTAAATAACACCGCTACCCTCACCGCTTGCCTCTTCATCACCAAAGAAGCTTGTATATGAAGTTGTAGTGCGAATACCGACAACGCTTGGTGTCACCTTTTTAGCTACCGCTTCAACAACCGACGAAACCTCTTCATCGACGTTAATATTCACAGTATCACCTTCCATAAAAGGCTCTGTAACAGTATTTGTGTCATTCGATGCGGTAAAATCACCTGCAACAACAAATACGGCAATAGAAGCGGTAAAAGCTACTGCAGCGCTTATTAGTGAAGCTAAAAGTACAGTACCAAAGCCAAAACTTTTTTCCTTTTTAGGTGGCTTTGGCGAAACAATCACAACGGGAGCAGGTTCGCTGACAGGAGGTTGTATATACTGTTGCGGAATATCGTTATTGGGTTGTTGAGGTATATTATCAAAATCGTTTCTGAAATTAAAATCGTTCATATAATACTCCTTAAATTTTTAAGTAATTATACAAGAACTTTATTTACTCATAAATAACAAATTATGAATAAACCGTAAATTACTTTGCCAAATGAATAAGCAAAACCGAAATATCGGCAGGGCTGACACCCGAAATACGTGATGCCTGACCGATATTTGCAGGTCTGATTTTATTGAGTTTTTCTATTGCTTCGAGGCGCAAACCGTAAACGTCATTATAATTTATGTCGCAAGGGATTAACTTATTCTCCAAACGAAGCATTTCGTTTACCTGAGCTTGTTGACGGGTAATATAACCCTCGTACTTAATTTCGGTTTCGACTTTACCGATAACGTCACGTGAAAGTACGGGACGTTCTTTATCATAATCTGCGAGTATATCGTAACTCAACTGCGGTCTTTTAACAAGGTCTGCAAGGCGCATCCCTGTTGTCATAGGCGCAGTACCAAGTTGTTCCATAATCTCGTTAAGCTTTGGATTAGGAGCAATATAAGTAGAATTAAGACGTTCGATTTCCTTTACTTTCTGTTCGGTACGCAAACGAAAATCGCTATATGTATCTTCATCAATAAGACCTAATTTGTAACCAATGGGCATAAGTCTTTCGTCGGCATTATCTTGTCTTAATACCAAACGGTATTCACAGCGGGAGGTCATCATACGGTACGGGTCCATACAACCTTTTGTTACCAAATCATCAATAAGAGTGCCGATATAGGAAGAAGCACGGGAAAGCACAAGCGGTTCTTTACCTTGTACCGAAAGCGCGGCATTAACACCTGCCACAAAGCCTTGTACAGCCGCTTCCTCATAACCCGAAGAGCCGTTAAACTGACCTGCGCCATAAAGCCCGTCAAAACTTTTCATTTCAAGAGTCGCTTTCAAGGCGGATGGGTCTATGCAATCATACTCAATAGCATAGGCATTACGTATAATTTTCAAATTTCGAAGACAAGGTATGGTATTGTAAAAAGCAATCTGCACCTCTTCGGGAAGCGAAGAAGACATACCCTGTAAATACATTTCTTCGGTATTTTCACCGCAAGGCTCAATGAAAAACTGATGACGCTTTTTATCGGCAAAACGTACGATTTTATCTTCAAGGCTCGGACAATAACGAGGGCCGACACCCTCAATTTTACCTGCGTACAACGGTGAACGGTCAATATTATCCAAAATCACCTTTTTAGTATCGTCGTTAGTATATCCTATGTGACATACAACTTTGTTTTCAAGCGGTGTTTTTGTAGAATAACTGAACGGTATAATCTCGCGGTCGCCCTCTTGCACTTCAAGTTCAGAAAAATCAATACTGTCACGAAGCACACGAGCAGGCGTTCCCGTTTTAAAACGGCGAAGCGGAACACCGAGTTCTTTTAAAGAAACTGACAGTTCACGTGCAGGAAAACATCCGTCAGGACCGCTTTCGTAGTTCACTTCACCCACGTATATTCTGGCGCCCAAAAATGTACCTGTCGCAATTACGACCTTTTTACAACAAAAAGCGGCGCCTAAATTTGAAAGACAAATCCAACCGTCTTCACTTTTTTCTATTTTTACAATTTCGCATTGTTTTACATCAAGATTGGGTTGTTTTTCAACAGTATGTTTCATATATTCGCTATACGCTCTGCGGTCAATCTGCGTACGCAAAGAATGAACGGCAGGACCTTTACCAAGGTTTAACATACGGCTTTGCAAAGTATTAGCATCAGCCGCCTTGCCCATTTCACCGCCTAAAGCGTCAAGTTCACGAACAAGATGACCTTTTGCAGTACCACCGATTGATGGGTTACACGGCATATTGCCAATCCAGTCAACCGTGATAGAAAACATAATTGTATTACAACCAAGTCTTGCAGAAGCCAAAGCCGCTTCAATACCTGCGTGACCGCCACCAATTACAGCAACGTCGTAATTACCGGCATCGTACCTTTTAATATCCAAAAATAATCACTATCTTCCTAAGATTTTTTGTTGTCTGATATCATTACCCACGAATTTATTGGCATTAAAATTCCCAATAAGGCGTGACGTAATGCGTGGTGAGTATATACTTTCAATCTCTTTTAAAGTAAGGTTTGTGTTAATAATGGTGGGCTTTTTAGATAAAAGACGTGTGTTTATAAGATTATAAAGTGCCGAACGGGTAAATGCGGTTACCATTTCAGTACCCAAATCGTCTATAACCAACAAATCACACTCTTGCATTTGTTCATAAGCACCGCTGTTATCATTTTGGAATTTTTCCTTTTCAACTGCGGTGAACAGGTTCTCCGCAGGACCATAAACTGGGAAATAACCTTTTTTAATCACTTCGCCCACAATAGCAAGTGTAAGATGTGTTTTACCAAGACCGGGTTCACCCAAGAATAACAAGTTTCCTGATTTGTCAGGGTCAAAATTTAAAGCGTACTCTTTGCAAAGTTTTAAAATCGAAGTCATTCGTCGGTTTTCTTCCTTTTCAGAATAAAACTTTAAATCAAAGTTTTCAAAACCACATTCACCGAGCGGCATTTTAGCGCTTAATTCATTAATTGCGATTGCATTGCTGAGTTTTTTAACACACTCACATACCTTACCGCCAACGTAACCGCTATCGTTACACAACGGACAGTCGTACTCAATTTCGGGGATATTGCATTTCTTCAAAATCATCTCTTTTTCCATAGAAAGCGCCTGTGATTTATTTTTAATCTTTTCAACCGCATTACTGTCACCCGAAAGTGCAGTTAAAGCAAGAGATGCACCGAGTGTTGCCAACTCACCGTCTATTTGTGAAAGACGTTTTTCGCTCACGTAAGCGGAAGACAATAGCATTTCTCGTCTTTTCTGTTTTTCCAAAAGATTTTTCTTTTTTATTTCAAATGCTTTTTTGTATGTATTTTCTTTTGTAATCATTTTTTATTCCTTCGAATCTAACATTTTTTCAAATAAATCAATATTGTATACACCCTGCATTTTTTGATTTGTTTGTTTTTCGGTTTCTATATCATCAGGTGTGTTATATCCTTTTTTATGCCAGTTTTCAATTATTTTTGCAACGTACGGGAAAGTAAATTTTGATTTTGTATCAACACACGTTTCGTACGCTAAAACAAGCATTTCGTGTGAAATTTGCCATTCATTTACCCATAAATTTGAAAGTTCAGTTTCTTTTTTGGATGGTTTTCGGCGTTCGATACCAAAAGCCTTACAAACCATACCCCACGCTTGTTGTGATAACACAAGCTGTCGCACCTGTTCTTCGGCATCGGCAATAGTTTCTACACCTTTTTCAACCCAATCACAAGCGAGAGATTCTATAAAACCGATTTTAAGTTTATCCTGTTGTTTTGCATACTCAACTATGTAAAGTAAAACCGAAACGTCAAGCCCCAAATCATCATAAAGCCAACCGAGTGTACGGATTTCATTTTCTTTTAAATCTCGGCACATAATAAGTGCGGTCTGAGAAAGCAAATATTTAAGTTTGGGGTCTTGCAAACCACGTTTTGTTACGTCTTGCTTTGTGGGTTTGATGTTTTTCTTTACAACACTCTTAGGCTCAGTCTTCGCACTTAAATTATTGCAAATCAAAATATCTGCATCTGCCCAGAAAAGCAACGCTTCTTTGACCTCAAACGGTGTGATACCAACCGCATCGGCAATCTCTTTTTCGGTAATATTTGAATTGTTATTGCGCATTAAATAAACTAAAACTTTAAGGTGTTCACCTTTGCAAAATTTTAAATGCTTGTCCGCAACGTCGTTTGGAAAAGCAAAAAAGTTGGAAAACACCGACGGGTTTACTAAATAATCCATACAATACCTCATTATAAACTAATTATAATCATTATAACATTTTTTAAAGTAATTGTAAATATAATATTTAAAATATTATTATAATCTTTATTATTTAATCAATAAATTCAACTCTTTGACACATATCAACGATATCTTCATACCAAAAATAACAATCAACAAGTCGCATTTCGGTTTTGGATTTTTGAATTATTTCCATAAAAAATTCGGTTGTCACTCCCTGTAAAGCGATTTTTTTACAAACATCCGCTATAATATCCCGTCTTAGTTTTTTATCGGTAGTACGTTTAATTGTTTCGCAAATCTGCAAACCCGTATAACGCAAAGTTTCACCGTTTGCCGTTATTTCCACACCGCCGAAATAATCGATTATAAAAACCAACAAATCATAATCGGAGGTAACTGTAAAATCAAGCGGATAACCGTATATTTCTTGTGAATTCAGCGGTGGATTTATAGATACTGACAACAACGTATTTTGAAAATCCAAATAGAAAAAAGTTTTTTCACCGCCAATTTCCAGCAAAACTCCTTTGTTATCGGGTTTTTGCTGGGCATACGGCACATTATCTACCTCGTTCTCGGCAGGAACCACGTTGGTTTGCACATACCAGTAAAACAGCCCCAAAATTATGCAAAGACAAATGGATGAAATAACGAACGATTTTAAAAACAACATAAAACTTTTCTTCACAAAATCACCAAAAATATTATAGACAAAAAAACAAAGGTTATCCCGAAGGATAACCTTTAAATCGTTAGTTTTCCATAATTTGTCTGAACTCGTCACCGCTGATTTTTTCTTTTTCAAATAAAACCTTAGCAGTTTCGTGGAGTTTAGGAATAGCCTCACTCAAAAGTTTTAATGCCTTTTGATACTGAGCCATTACAACGTTTTCAATTTCTTCATCGATAACAGCCGCAGTCTTTTCAGAATAGTTGGGAGTAGATGAGAAATCACGTCCCAAAAACACTTCATTCTGGTCGTTACCGTAAGCCACAAGACCTAACTTGTCGCTCATACCAAAACGTGTAACAATCTTACGCGCCAAATCGGTAGCGCGTTCAATATCATTGGAAGCGCCTGTGCAAACGTCATCCTGTGTCAACTGTTCAGCAGCACGACCTCCCAAAAGCGAACAAATTTGTTCAAGCATCTGCTTTTTAGAAACGTGACCTTTTTCTTCATTAGGGAGATACATTGTATAACCTGCCGCCATACCACGCTTGATAATAGAAATCTGATGAACGGGGTCTTGGGTTGGCAAGAAATAGGAAACCACCGCGTGACCTGCTTCGTGATAAGCGGTAATCATCTTGTCCTTTTCGCTTATAATGTGTGATTTCTTTTCAGCGCCCATCACAACCTTAATGGTAGCCTCTTGAATTTCTTCCTGAGTAATGGCTTTTTTGCCATGACGTACAGCCAATAATGCCGATTCGTTAAGAAGATTTTCGAGGTCTGCGCCCGTAAATCCGGAAGAAGATTTTGCAATATCTTTAAGATTTACGTCAGGACCTAACGGCTTACCGCGTGAATGAACTTTAAGAATTTCTTCTCTTCCCTTTACGTCGGGGTAATTAACTGTAATTTGTCTGTCAAAACGGCCCGGACGCAAAAGCGCTTTATCCAATATATCAGGACGGTTAGTAGCCGCCATAACAATAACGCCCTCATTAGGACCAAAACCATCCATTTCAACAAGCAACTGGTTAAGGGTTTGTTCACGCTCGTCGTGACCGCCGCCAAGACCTGCGCCACGTTGACGTCCAACGGCGTCGATTTCATCAATAAATACTATTGCGGGAGATTCTTTCTTTGCTTCTGCGAACAAATCTCTTACACGGGAAGCACCGACACCAACGTACATTTCCACAAAATCAGAACCTGAAATTGAAAAGAACGGCACACCTGCTTCACCTGCAACAGCACGTGCCAAAAGGGTTTTACCTGTACCGGGAGGGCCAACTAAAAGTACACCTTTTGGAATACGTGCGCCAAGGTCGTTAAACTTTTTAGGACTTTTAAGGAAGTCAACGATTTCAACCATTTCTTCCTTTTCTTCGTCTGCGCCCGCAACGTCTGCAAAGGTAGTCTTCTTACGGTTATCAGCCTTTTTAGCCTTGGATTTACCAAAGCCCATTGTTTTATCGGCGCCCATAACATTGTTCATCTTTCTTGATAAGAAGAACATAAGCAAAAGCACACCACCGAGCGATAATGCAATAGGCCATAAATCGCTAAGCCAAGCAGTTTCTCCGCCCTTTTCATAATCGTATTTAATTACTTTTTGATTTTCGATATTATCGGGATTAGAGTTGATTTCATTGACTTTATCCCTTATATCTTCGATAAATAAACTCGCATTCGGAACTGAATAACGGTAGGTTTTTGTATCCTTGCTGTCACGGAGTTTATAGGTCAATTCACCGGAATATAGATTGAGTTTGTACTCCGAAACCTCATTATTGGTTATCATATTAACGATTTCATAATACTGTTTTTGGGCTGTTGATTTGTTCATTCTTGATATCATAGAGACAGCAAAAATCAAAACTATCGGTATACCGATAAACAACAGCACGTTTTTAAAATTCTTGTTCAAGGGTTTTCTCCTTTCCTATTTTGCGTATACCTCAGGCGAAAGTACCGCAACATAGGGTAAATTTCTATATTTTTCATTATAATCAAGTCCGTAACCGACAACAAATTCATCGGGAACAACTTTGCCTACGTAATCAGCCTCGATTTCAACCTGATGGTTTGTGGGCTTATCCAAAAATGTGCAAATCTTAATACTGTTGGCATTACGGTCCATGAGCACCTTTTTAAGATACGTTAATGTAAGGCCCGAATCGAGTATATCTTCAACTATAAGTATGTCACAACCTTCGGGATTTAAATCTAAATCCTTTTTAAAGGATACGTGACCTGTCGTTTTCGTACCATTATACGAAGAAACCGACAAAAAGTCAATCTTACAATCACAAGTGATATTACGCATTAGGTCTGCCATAAATACCACGCCGCCCTTTAAGACGCTTACAAGCAAAAGGTTTTTATCAACATAATCACGTGAAATTTCTTCACCCAAGCGTTTACAAATTTCTTTAATTTCCGCTTCTTCAATAAGTATTTCTTTAAAATCTTTTTTCATTATAATTTCCCTTACAAATTATTCGACGTCAATTTTATAGGCTTTTTTGGTATTGTTATTTACCGCACACCGTTGACAAACGCCTATATTATGAACCCAAACTACGCCCTCATCGTCCGCAATAACAGGCAAAGTATTGCGAATACTAAGCGGGATTTTACACTCGGTGAATAATTTTTTAAGACTCTTTGTATGTCCGCGGTTTTTAAGGCGGATTTTATCGCCTTCAAGTCGTGTACGAACAACAAGTTCGCCTACTATCTTATCACAATCGAGCATATTATTTGAGAACAAATTATTAACATTCGGAATTTTTGTGATATTCACCTTAAATTCGGTGTTTTTTTCCACACTACTACTAAAAAATAAAGTATTATTATTGACAATTGCATGAATTTCGTGCGGCAAATTAACTTTTCCGCCCTTTGATAAACAAATTTCGTAAATTTCGTTTATATGGCGATTTTCCAATGTAACATCACAAAAACACAGTGAAAAACATTTTTTAATAACCCGTTTGGCAACCGATTTTTGAATAGTATCAAAACCGCTTACCGAAAGACCGTCTTCATCACACAACCTATAAAGTTCGGCTTCTGCCATTGTTTCTAAATATTCGTTATCCTCACTAAGCGAAACTGCGGTACGCATAACCGAAGTTTCAACAGAGGGATTGAGTTCTTTCAAAACCGGCAAAACGTTATGACGTATTTTATTGCGTGAATAATCATCCGATAAATTGGTGCTGTCTGTAACAAACGAAAGTTTGTTAGCTTTACAGTAATCTTCAATATTTTCACGTGTACAGAAAATTACGGGGCGTACAATGCGCTCACGCACAGGCGGTATACCGCACAGTCCCTTAATTGCCGTACCTCGTGTTAAATTAAAAATCACGGTTTCTAAATTATCGGTAGCAGTATGAGCGGTTGCGATTTTTCCTTTTGCTACACGATTTAAAAAATCGTAACGTATTTCCCGTGCCGAAAGTTCCAGACTTAAATGTTTTTTTTGAGCATATTCGGGTACGTCAATCTTTTCAGAAAAAAGTTCAATACCTAAACTGTCACAAAATTCTTTTGCAAAATTTTGGTCACGGTCGGCTTCTTCGCCACGTATAGAATGGTTCAAATGCGCCGCATTTACAGTAATGCCTAATTCATCGCGCAATGACCATAAAGCGTGTAAGAGCGCAACCGAATCCGCACCGCCCGAAAGCGCCACAGTGACAGTATCGCCCGTTTGAAGCATTGAAAACTGTTCTACCGCTTTTTTTACTAAATCTATCATTATCTGAACACATCCACCGAAGTAAATCTTGTGAACTGACCGTCCCAATGCATATCAATAGTACCAATTTCACCGTGACGGTTTTTGGCAACTATACATTCTGCTTTATTGGGGTCGCTACGGTCTTCATCATCGGTCTTTTCACTGTCATAGTATGTATCACGGTAAAGGAACAATACTATGTCAGCATCCTGTTCTATTGAGCCAGATTCACGAAGGTCGGAAAGTGCAGGTTTGTGTGATTTTCCCTTAGTTTCTGTGCCACGGGAAAGCTGAGCACAAGCAATAACGGGTACTGCCAATTCTTTTGCCATAATTTTAAGGTTACGGGTAATTTCCGATACTTCTTGCACACGGTTTTCGGTGGCTTTTGCCGATTTCATAAGACCTAAATAGTCGATTACAACCAAATCAACCTTACGCATACGGCGTAGTTTTGCCTTCATTTCAGGCACGGTAATCGCAGAACTTTCGTCAAAATAAATATTCGCCTTCGATAGATTTTCACCTGCTTGGGCAAGTCTTGTCCATTCATCAGCAGTAAGTTCACCTGTACGCAGTTTTTCACTCTTGATACCGGCTTCACTTGAAAGCATACGTTGAGCCAACTGGTCACGTGTCATTTCGAGCGAGAAGAAACACACGGTTTTACCCGATTGCACTGCAACATTACGCGCGATATTAAGCGCAAAAGAAGTTTTACCCATACCGGGACGGGCTCCCAAAATAATAAGGTCAGACTTATTAAGACCCGTAATCATACGGTCAAGGTCGCCTATACCGGACGGTATACCAATATAATCACCGCGTGTTTCAGGGTCAGCCATTTTTGAAAGACGGTCATAAGTTTCGTTTTCGATAACACTCTTGATATGAGTAAGACCGCTCACTTCTCTGCCTTGACGTATTTCATAAATACGTTGTTCGGCAGAATCGATAAGTTTACCTGAATCTTCGGTGTTTTCGTTGATATCTTTAATAATATTTTGTGCAGCGCTCATAAGTGCGCGTGCATAGTAACGCTCACGGATAATCGCCACGTATGTCAAAACGTTCGCAGAAGTCGGTACAGTTTGTGCCAGCTGAGTAAGATAAGTCTTACCGCCTGCTTCGTCATATACACCGCTCTTTTGCAGTTTATCAAGCAAAGACACAAAGTCGATAGCCTGACTTAATTCATACATAGAAGACAATACAGAGTAAATTTCCTTATGTTGCGGAATAAAGAAATATTCGGTCTTCATAAGAACTGCAATTTCATTAAGGCACTTAGGATCAACTATAATAGAACCCAAAACCGCCTGTTCAGCCTCAACAGAATACGGTAATCTGCCGCCGTCAAGGTTATAAATCATATTTTCATCAGCCATTTT
Source organism: Acutalibacteraceae bacterium (assembly GCA_045536525.1). Lineage (GTDB taxonomy): Bacteria > Bacillota > Clostridia > Oscillospirales > Acutalibacteraceae > UBA737. The sequence goes on along the minus strand of JAZSNT010000044.1, from coordinate 20,519 downwards.
ATTATTCCGTTACCTTTACAGTAATTTTTGCTATGATTCCTTGGTAAAGTTTGATTTCGGCGGTATATTCGCCGAAGTTCTTAATATCAGCAACGCTCATTTTCTTACGGTCAATTTCAATTCCCAAAGATTTTTTAATCTCTACGGCAATTTCTTTTGATGTAACTGAACCGAAAAGTTTGCCGTTAGAACCCGCTTTTGCAGAAATAGCAACAGTCTTACCCTCTAACTTTGCGGCGGTAGCTTTTGCGGCATCTATTTCTTCCTTTTTGTGATGAGCCGCTGCAGCTTCACGATTTTTAAGGTCGTTGAGTGCTGTGTTATCTGCTTCGATTGCTAACTTTTTAGGAAACAAAAAATTGCGGGCATAACCGTCGGACACATTGCAAAGTTCACCCTTTTTACCGTGACCTTTAACATCCTGTAATAAAATTACTTTCATTTTTTAAACCTCCATTATCATTGGTAAAACCATGGGACTGCGTTTTGTTTTTGTAAACAAGAAGCGTGAAACCCCGTCTTTTATCTTTGTTTTTATTGTACTCCAATCACGCACACGGTGTATATAACAACGTTCCAAAACGTCATAAACAACGTCGCTGATTTCGTTCATAAGGTCTTCGGATTCTTTGACGTAGACAAACCCACGTGACACAATATCGGGACCCGATATCAATTTCCCCGTCACCTTATCCAAAGTAACTGCAATAACTATAATACCGTTATCAGACAAATGTTTACGGTCACGAAGTACAATACTTCCAACATCACCAACGCCAAGACCGTCAACAAAAATTCTACCGGCTGGTACTATATCGTTACATTTTATATTTTTCTTGGAAACCTCAATCACCGAACCGTTTACACCGATTATAATGTTATCTTCGGGGATACCGATTTCCTGTGCCAAGCCTTTATGCTTGATTAAATGCTTTTGTTCGCCGTGTACGGGGATAAAATATTTAGGCTTTACAATGCTCATCATAAGTTTAAGTTCTTCCTGACAAGCGTGACCCGAAACGTGAACGTCATACATTCTCTCATACACAACCTCTGCACCGTGACGCATGAGTTCATTAACCAATTTGTCAACAAACTTTTCGTTACCGGGTATTGGTGTAGCTGAAATTATAATCATATCACCCGGCATAATTGCTACTTGGCGATGGTCGGAAAAAGCCATACGGTGAAGTGCCGAAAGAGGCTCACCCTGACTGCCCGTAGTAATTACAACCGTATTTTCGGGTGCATAATTTCGTAAATTTTCAATCTCAATAAGCACGTTTTTAGGCACTTTCAAATAGCCTAATTCTTCTGCAACATTCACAACGTTAAGCATACTTCTGCCCGAAATTGCAACCTTACGACCGCATTTTACCGCCTCGTCAATAATCTGCTGTATACGGTGGATATTAGACGAGAAAGTCGCCACAATAATGCGTCTGCCCTCAGCCTTTTTGAAAAGATTAGAAAAAGAACCGCCAACCAATCTTTCAGAAGCAGTATAACCCGGACGTTCCGCATTAGTTGAGTCCGAAAGCATTGCAAGTACACCTTTTTTACCAAGCTCGGCAAAACGCTGTAAATCAATTACATAATCGTCAATAGGTGTAGTATCAATTTTAAAGTCGCCCATATGAACAACTGTACCTGCAGGTGTTTTAATTGCAAAACCTACTGCATCTGGTATTGAATGGTTTACGTGGATAAACTCAACGTCGAATTTACCAAACTTCACAACCTGACCGGGATTTACAATATTGAGTTTCGCATCGTTCAAAAGGTGGTGTTCCTTTAATTTGCCCTCAATAAGCCCCAAAGTCAAACGGGTTGCATAAATCGGAACGTTGAACTCACGCAATAAATACGGTATCGCACCTATGTGGTCTTCATGCCCGTGAGTAACAACCATACCCCTGATTTTTTCCTTATTTTCAATAACGTAAGAAAAATCAGGAATTACAATATCAATACCGGGCATTTCTTCATCAGGAAAAGCCATACCGCAATCGACCAAAAACATATCACCGTCATACTCATAAAGTGTGATGTTTTTGCCGATTTCCAACAAACCACCCAGTGGAATAATCTTAATTGGAATTATCGGTTTTTTGGGGGTGCGCGTTTTTTTGTCAATTGGTTTTTTATTGTTTTTTGAAATTACTTTTTTGTCTTTAAAATTCTTTGTTTTTGTATTGTTTTTCTTAACTTGGCGCTTAACGTCTTTTTTTACGTTTTTTTCGCTCATTTATGTCCTCCAAAATAAAATTATGTATACAAAATAATAATGAAATTAAAATAAAGGCAAAATTTCCCTTTTAATATATATCTTATAATATATTACTATCAAATGGGTGGTTTTGTCAAGTAATAATATCAATAGTATGCACATTTTAAAAAATATATAATCAAAAAATATAATCAAAACAAAAACCGTAAACCTTAAAAAGATTTACGGTAGTTATAATTTCAGCGAAACGTCGCCCGAAAATAGTGTTTTTTGTGTGCCATCTTTTAAAGATATAATTAAACGGCAATTATCATCAATTTCATCTGCATTTGCAATATAGGTTTTATCAAATTCACAAACGGTAATTTCACGACTTGGCACTATATTTTTTTGTCTGTAAAGCGGTAAAAAACTCTTTTCTTCTAAGTGTTCGTAATAATAAAAAAATTCAGAGAGCAGCCTGTTCAAAAACTGTTCTTTTAAATCATTATCACACTTTTCAAAAACACTTGTCGCAATATCTGCAATACTTTTGTGAAAACCGTCTTTCGGCTCAGACAAATTAACACCGATACCCACGATTATAAAAGGCAATTCGCCATTATTATCAATTACCGATTCACACAGTATTCCGCAGACTTTCTTCTGACCTATATAAACGTCGTTTACCCACTTGATTCCGCTTTTTTGTGATGAAAGCGCATCAATAGTTTTACTCACCGCAACGGCGGTCATTGGAGTTATAAGAGTGGCATCAAAACTTTTGAGTTTAGGACGTAATAAAATGCTTATATAAAGTCCGCCTTTATCAGATATAAAACTGCGGTTTTTAGTCCCCTTGCCTGCGGTTTGTGTTTCAGCAATTACAACAGTATTTTCCCGTTCGCCCAAAAGTGCCGATTGCTTTAAATAATCATTAGTAGAATCAACGCTTTTGAGTTTTATAATTTTAATATTTTCCATAACAAAAACCTAATTAAAAAGTCTGGATATGCGGTGGTGGAATTTTTGAAAATAAAGCCACGAAACACGGGAAATTGCAATATCGTAAAGTATAAAAACAATATTACCCATTATAAGCAATATCATTTCAGCATAATCACTAAAAGCGCCCATATCCTCCGCAACCAACAGTACGCTCGAAAATGCATAATAAAGCGTTATGACCGCACCGTTAAACAACAATAATTTGAGCGTCCATTCAAAAACAGGTTTGCGCAATTTTTCAATAAGACTTTTTGCAATCGGATAATAACCAAAGAAAAATACAAACATTAACATACTTTCTTTTTCGGCAAACAAAAAGGTTAGAAAACTTGCCGAAAAATATGATAATAACGCCCATTTTTTATTGATTTCAACCACTACAACCATAATACAAAGCCCCGAAACCGCGGGTACTGCAAAGGTTAAATACGGAAAATATGAAACCAACATTATAACGGTAGCCAAAGCTGCCATTAAAGCGCATAAGGTTATTTTTTTAGAGTTTTTCATTAACAACACCTGATAAGGTCGCCGCCCATACATTCGCAACAACAGTCGGCACAAATAAGACCCTGACAAACATCACAGGTACTGCAACCTGCACCGCCACCATAATTGCGGTATGGATTGTTTTGCTGATATGCGGCTTGTCTTTGAGCGTTCATTACAGCGTTTCTATATTCCATATTAGATGGGTCCATACGTGAAGCAGTTGCAAAACTTGTATACGCTTGGTCAAACCAACCGCGTCTGTAAAGCACCGTACCGTTAAGGAAATACCACTCGGCATTTCTTTGGTGGGGTGGTACACCGTCAAGCAATTCCTGTGCTTGTTCGAGTCTTCCCTGTCTTATAAGATTACGGATTTCAGGAAAAGCGGAAGCAGTATTTTGACTGTCTGAATTACCGTTACCTTTTTTACCGCCTTTACGCATATTTACAATCGAATCGTAAGCCTCATTTATTTCTTGCATTTTCTCTTCCGCTAAATCCGAAAGCGGATTATCACCGTAATTATCGGGATGATACTTACGTGCGAGTGCACGGTAGGCATCTTTGATTTCTTCATCGGTAGCGTTCTTGTCAACGCCTAAAACTTTATACGGGTCGTTCATTTTTTATCTCCTTTTCGGCTGTTTCTTCTAAGCCTAAATATAGTATGTTACCGATTATAGACTTATATTTCTTAATTTCCAATAATTCAAACGCTTTACACGCTTCATTTATACAAAATGCAATTTGTGAATTAATATAAGCCTTAATTTCTTCTTTCGGCTTATTTTTAAGCACATTATATCGGCCCTTTTTTATATCATCTTCCAAATCACAAAAAGCATCAAGCAAATAAATATATCTACCAAGACAGTAGCCTATACGGTTAAGTACTCTTTTTTGCGAAACGTCTTCACTGCAAAGTTCCAAAATTTTGGATAGCGCCTTTGCCGTAGGGTCGGCTGCTTTATCAGTTTCGGTACAGTTTTGTTGTTCCAGTATAGTTTGTTCAGCAATATATTCTGCCACAATTTGTTCTATCAGCGGAAACTGTGCTTTTGCTTTTTTATTAGCACTTTTCAAAAAAGGTTTCAAACACTTATATAAAAATTTTTTAAAGCCTTTCTCATCGGCAATATTATCGAGTAATTTATAATACGCCATAATCATAGCCGCCGCGGCAGGCATATCGAAATCATCCAAACTTTTGCAAAAGTTACATTTTTTCAAAGGATTAAAAGTACAACGCTTTTGCGAAAACTTATCACATCCGTCTTTAAGTGACATATTTAAAAGTGATAAAAAGGTGAAATCATAATTAAGGATAAAACGTGATATAAGACCGTACTTTTTACCAAGCGCTTTGCAAAGCGAACAGTAAACCCCACGGTAAAGTTCAAACTCTTTAATTCTGAGTTCTCCCTTCGATACCTTTATATAACCGAACAAATACGTCACCCCTTTATATTATAACTTAAAAGTTTTTAATTTGGTGAATAATGTGTTAATATAATTCTTTATTAAAATAATTTTAAATATTATACCATCTTTCGCCGATTTATTCAACAAAAATATTAAAAGCGCCGATTTGTTTCGGCGCTTTTAGATTTAATCAAGAGTTTTGAATTTGTAAATAGTAGTACTGTCAAATAAAATACCGGCTTTCAGTATGCAACTTGGCCATTCAGGATGATTTATACAGTCGGGATAATGTTGTGTCTCCAAACAAAAAGCGCTTCTCCAACCGTATCGGGCACCGTTTTTGCCCTTGCGGTCGGAAGTGCCGTTACCTGTATAAAGTTGAACACCCGGTTCGGTAGTTTCAACGGTCATAACTATACCGTTTTCCTTAGAGTAAACCTGACAAGCAGGAGCTTTATCGTTAAGAATAAAGTTTACGTCGTAACCGCCGTAAGGTTTAACGTATTCTTCGTCGCAATCAGCACGTTCGCCTATGGTGTGATATGTTGTAAAGTCCATACAAGTACCCTTTACTGCCAAAACTTCGCCTGTGGGAAGACAGTCAAGGTCGTTAGGAGTAAAGTAATCTGCATTTATCATAAGATACTGGTCGTTGATTTTACCCTTGCCGTCAAGATTGAAATATGCGTGGTTTGTAGGATTGAAAACAGTATCCTTGTCACAAGCCGCAGTATAATGAATTTCAAGTCCGCTGTCTTTAATAGCGTATGTAACCTTCATTTCCAAAGTGCCGGGGTAACCTTCATCACCGTCGGGAGAAACAAGATAACAAGCCAAAGCGCCATCTTCTTTAATATCCCAAACACGCTTATCATAACCCTCAATACCGCCGTGTAAATGGTTAGGACCGTCATTGGTAGCAACGGTATAATCAACACCGTTAAGACTGAACTTACCTTCACGGATACGGTTTGCAAAACGGCCGACAGTAGCACCGATGTAACCGTCATTAGTCATATATTCTTCAACAGTATCATAACCCAAAACTACATCGGTAGGGTTGCCGTATTTATCGGGAACTATAAGTGAACGCAAGGTTGCGCCGTAATCAATAACGTCTGCTGAAATTTCACCATCGGTTATTGTCCAACAAAAAATTTCTTTACCATCAGGCATAGTGCCGAACAATTTTTTAGAAATGCTCATAAATATTCTCCTAACAAAAATCTATATATTTATATTACAATAGAACATTCCAACTTGTCAATCAAAATCTTATGTTCGCCAAGATTCACCCTGATTTTCAACGTCTATTTTTTATAACTTTTCCAACGCAAATTCCGGCGGAAAGATTAAGAAAATATGCTGAGTTTATTATATTACGTCAACATCATAATTCAAGCCAATTATCGTGGAAAACCGGATTAAAATTGCTGTTTCGTTTATTTTGAAAAATTTCGTTTTTTTGGGCAACAATAAAACAAGGTGATTGTTTGTGGTAATACTGTTTGCCGAAAGAAAAAGTAAAAACGAAAAGGAAATAATAGAAATTTTAAAAAAATACGGAGCAGACCATATATCCGACGGTGTTATCGACCGTACAAAAAGCCGTTTCACCGTCGTAACAGTTTACAAAAAAACAAACCTTGAAATTGAACGCGGTATTGCAGTATACACCGATAATACAAGCAGATTCAAAGAACAACAACATCCAATCGGGCTAATAGGTATATGCGAAGAAAACAATACGTCGGCATTTAAAATTTTCAAAAACAGTAATAATGCGGTTATAACCTGTGGCTCCAACCGAAAAAACACAGTTACCTTTTCTAGCGCAAACGATAACGTATTATTAGCATCTTTGCAACGTTCCATAATTGACCAACGCGGCAACACCATAGACCCGTGTGAACTTAAAATAGAACTAACAAAAAAATATTCTTCATTTGCGGTAATGGTTTGTGCGTGTATTCTACTTCTTCACGGTATAAAACCGCAAAAATTTTGAATAAGAATACAAAAAATGCCAAAAATAACAACAGGTGATGTTATGATAAAAGTCTCTGACAAAAAGATTATTATAATTTCTGTTATATTGGCATTTTTATTACTGACACTCTTTGTGACTTGCAGTTACGCAATTGAAACGGAAGATGAAAATTCCAATAATAACTGGGTAATTAAGTCTTTCGATAATACGGTAGTTCTTTTAAATGACGGCGAAATTATTGAAGTTTTCGGTGATATAGCAGTTGAAAACCTACCAAATGAAGATAAAAATCATTTAAAAAACGGAATTTCATTTTTAACGAAAGATGAAGCACTTTTAGCACTCGAAGATTATGACGGATAAAAAATAAAGGCTCAATTGAGCCTTTATTTTTTATTTAATCATTTCATTAAATTCAGTTTCATCGATTACAGGTATACCCAAAGCATTGGCTTTATCTAGTTTGCTGCCTGCCTCTTCGCCAGCCAATACGTAACTTGTCTTTTTAGAAACCGACGAAGAAGTTTTACCACCAAAACTTTCAATAATATCAGAGGCTTCTTTACGTGACAATGTAGGCAAAGTACCTGTTAGCACAAAGGTAAGTCCTGTAAAACGATTATCCTTAACCTCTTTTAAAGATTTGAGATTAAGACCTAACGATTTAAAATCTTCAATCATTTTCTTAGTAGAATCGAGCGAGAAAAATTCAAAAGCCGATTCTGCCAAAATGCTACCAAAACCTTCAATCGCTTCAAAATCTTCCTTTTTAGCCAACATAATGGAATCTATATCACCAAAATGTTCACTCAAAAGTTTACCTGCTTTTGCACCTATATGCCTTATACCCAAAGCAAATAAAAACTTTGACAAATCGTTGTTTTTGGAGTTTTCAATAGCATTTTTAAGGTTTTGTACCGATTTTTCACCCGTGCGCTCCAACTGTGCCATTTTTTCATAATCCAAAGTATACAAATCAACAATATTATGAATTAAATCGGCATCAAGTAACTGTTCTAAAACCGCAGGGCCTAAACCTTCAATATCCATAGCGTCACGTGAAGTAAAATGTATCAAATGGCGTAAAAGTTGTGCAGGACAGTCAGCATTAGTGCAGCGTACAACCGCCTCGCCTTCTTCCCTAAAAGCAGGCGAATTACAGGAAGGGCAAAAATCGGGCAATTTATATATCGGTGCATCCTCGTTATGAATTTTAACCGATAAAACTTCGGGTATAATATCCCCTGCTTTTCGCACGATTATTGTATCACCAATTGAAATTCCTTTTGAAGAAATAAAGTCCTGATTATGAAGCGTAGCACGGCTAACGGTGGTACCTGCCAAGGTTATCGGGTCAAAAATTGCGGTAGGAGTTAACGCACCCGTTCTGCCTACACCGATTTCAATCTCTTTAAGCACCGTTTCCTTTTCTTCTGGCGGATATTTAAAAGCCACCGCCCACTTTGGAAACTTTGACGTGCTTCCTATGGTTTCACGAAAGGCAAGATTATCCGCCTTTATAACCGCACCGTCTATATCATACGGCAAATTACCGCGAGAATTACCGATACGTTCAATTTCCTCTATCGCTTGTTCGATAGTATCACATTTTTTATAAGACGGCAACACAGAGAAACCTGAATTTTTAAGGAAATCGAGAGTTTCAATTTGTGAAGAAAATTCTTTACCGTCAATTCTTTGAATGTTAAATACAAAAATATCAAGTTCGCGCTCGGCAGTAATTTTCGGATTTTTTTGTCTTAGCGACCCTGCCGCCGCATTGCGTGGATTTTTAGCAGGTGTATCGCCCATAAGTTCCTGACGTTCAACCAGTTTATAAAAACTGCTTTTCGGCATATAAACTTCGCCACGAACTTCAAGTTCACCGTCAAATTTTATTGCTTTTGGGATGGATTTTATCTGCAAAAGATTGGCTGTAACGTCTTCTCCGACCTCACCGTCACCACGTGTGGAGCCACGGAAAAACAAACCGTCACGGTATTCGAGCGATACCGAAAGTCCGTCAATTTTAGGCTCGACCGAAAAAGCGGTCTTAGTTGTATCAATCTTCTCACCGAAAGTACGCAATTCGTCAAAATTAAATACGTCTTGTAAACTTTCCATTTTAACTGTGTGCGTAACGCTCGTAAAAAGTTTGGAAACCGCGCCGCCAACTAACTGTGTCGGAGAATCTTCTTTTAAAAGTTCGGGAAACTCGGCTTCCAAATCTTCAAGTTCACGAAGCATAGCATCATACTCAAAATCTTCTATCTCTGGTGAATCCTCAATATAATACTTGCGGTTGTGATATTTAAGAGTCTCACTTAAATATTCTACTCTTTCCTTTGCTGTTTGTAAATCCATACTACTCTCCTACTGCGCCATAATCATTTATAAGACCGGCGGTATTATCGCTTTCTTCTTCAATAACGTTTGTAAAGTTTTGCGGAATTTTGCCCACAATTACGGTTTGGGAAGCAATTGCTGAAGTTTCGGTTGTAATGCTTTTTTTATACCCCGCCACAATCAAACTTCCGCAAATTTTAATTTTAACTACCACACGGTGTAAAACCTGATTTATACCTGCCGAACGAAACTCGTGCTCAAAATCCACAAATGCTGTGGATGTCATCTGCATTTTGAAATTTATATCGGGGCCTAAACCCGTGGTATATGTATTTGCCAAAAAAGTACCGACAGGAATTGCCACCGTGTACCGTTCTTTATCACTTATTATGTGTGAAATTTCGTTAGAAATCAAACTTTTAAGAAAATTCACTTTGTAAGTGTCCATTTCCAAACTTATAATTTCATCATTATCATTTTTAGGAAGAACTGCAATTCCCTTAAAATCATATTCCTTTTGTGATAACACGTTTACTACTGCCTCATTAGCAGAGTTTAACATTATAGTTTCGGCAATACTCTCGGCATAACGCAACACAACAGGTTGCATCTTATAATAAATATAACCTAAAATGAAACAAATTACAAGTAAAAGCGTAAACCAGGAAATAAAAATCCGTTTAATTGCTTTATTTTTAATTTTCAAACAAAACACCGCCTTTCGCACAATACATTCTACGGAAAGCGGTGATTTTTTGTTACGATGTAATTTTAAATTTTATTTTGTATTATGATGTTCAGAGAAGAATTTAATTAGTTGTGCTACGTTTTCATAACCTATGCCGCTATTGATACAAAGGTCATACTCAGTAGCAACACCCCACTTAGCATCAGAATAATGCTTACAGTAACCTGCACGGCGTTTATCAGCCTTACGAATAATACTTTCTGCTTCACTGCGTGAAAGCTTCTCATACTCACAAATACGGGTAATACGTTCTTCAATATCTGCGTGAATAAATACCGACAAAACGTTAGGATGATTTGCCAAAATCTTATTAGCACAACGGCCAACAAAAATGCAAGACTCTTTTTCGGCTATTTCACGGATAATTTCAGCCTGTACGTTGAAGACTCTGTCACCTATCGGTTCGTAAGAAGAGTGTGAAACCGAGAAATTAAAGGGATGAATACCCAAAGACATCGAATAAAGCAAACTGTTCGTGGGATGTTCGTCATAAATATGCAAAACTTCTTCATCTATACCGCTTTTAACGGCGCTCAATTCGATAAGTTCCTTATCATACATCTTAATGCCAAGCATTTTAGAAAGTTCGCGGGCTATTTCGTGTCCGCCACTACCATACTGACGGCCTATTGTAATAATCAAATTTTCAGCCATTTATATCACCTCTATAATTCTATGTCTATATTATAACTTATTTTACCATTAATTACAAGGCGTTTTTATTGAAAAAACACAGTTATTCAAAAAAATAATGATTTTTTGTACAAATTGATTAAAGTGTTAAATTTTAAAAACAAGTATGATATACTATACATAATAAAAATATCGAGCATTCATAACTTAAATCAATTATGAACACTCGATATGGCTACAAACGCATTTTTTGATACGAGTTGCATTTGGTTGCAAAAGTTGCAGAAGGTTCGCCGCATTCTCTTGTGCTGGGAAGCAGAAAACTCGGCAAAACTTCTCCTTTACGTAGCCGTTTCGGAAACAGTATCACCCGTTTGGTTTTTCGCTTATCTACAGGACGGAAGGTGTACGATACAAAGACCGGTCTTCGTGCATTTGACGGACATATGATTCCGAAGATGATTATTATAGAGGGCGAACGCTACGAGTATGAAATGAACGTTCTGTTGCGCTTAGCAAAAGAAAAGGTTCCGATTATTTAGCAGGAACTAATACGATGAAGGGAAAAGAAAAATGGCAACTCAACCGATTTCGCCAACACGAAGGCAATACATACTGCGGCTGATTGGTCGAGGTTTCGTATTTTTGATTTGTATTTTTTGTAGCTTTCTATATCCGCAGATCTTTACGGTTCTTGAAGGTAACAGCTTTTTCAACACCCTTTCACCATTGCATCTGCTATGGGTGGTTTGGGTAATAGATATGTTTTTGTAGATCGTTCCCGTAAAAAACAAGGTTGCGCTCGGTTCACAAAAGCTCTTTGCCTATCGGTTTAAGCCCATACGGGAGAAGATAAACTATAAGGCGCTGAAAAACTACGTCATTTCCACGACCAATGCGGCATACAAGGTTATGCTGATTTGGGTTCTTTTGATAGGTGCAATAGGTGTGCTGTATTATACCAATGTTATCAATAAAGTCTGGCTCTTTATGATATCCGTGTTTTTCTACGTCTGCGATTTGATATGCGTACTGATATGGTACCCTTTCCGTTTGATTATGAAAAACAAATGCTGTACGACCTGCCGGATATTTAACTGGGATCATCTTATGATGTTCTCGCCGCTTATCTTTGTAGGCGGATTTTATGCCATATCGCTCTTTGTTATGGCTGTTGCCGCTTGGCTGATATGGGAGCTGTGCGTTATGCTTTATCCCGAACGGTTCTGGTAAATGACCAACGAATCCTTAAAATGCTCCGAATTTACGGATAAGCTATGCACGCAATACTGCCAGAAATTAAGATAAATATCTTTGAAATGTCTCTTGTTTTTGAATGAGAGACATTTTTTATTTCTATTTTTTACTCTGTTTAAGGTTTCGGTGGTAGGATAACCGAGTATTGTGCGGAAATTATTTATATAACGGATTAGAGGTGTGCCTATAATTTCATTTTTTGAAATTGAAAGCTTATGAGGTTAAAGATTGCTCTTAAAACAACAATTTTTATATTGATATTTGCCATTACACTGACGGCTATAACGGGTGTTCTTGTTACGGTCGATAATATGGGATATCAAAATATTGCGGGCTTTTATGAAGAGCCGAACAACTCGCTTGACGCTGTTTATATCGGGTCGAGCAATTGTTTTGTGTTTTGGAACTCCCTGCTTGCTTGGGAGGAATACGGTATTTCGGTTTATCCCTATGCTTGTAATTCTAACCTGTTTTATTCAACTGAATATTTGATAAAAGAGGCAAAGAAAACACAACAGGATGCCTTGTTTATTGTAAATATAAACTCTCTGACGGACGGCGAAGTAAACATTCAGCAATTCCGAAACCTAATTGACTGTATGCCGTTTTCTCTCAACAAACTCGCTTTGATAAATCACCTTGCAGATATCGGAGATTATTCCTTCTCCGAGCGTTTGGAATTTTATTTCCCGATTATCCGCTATCATACACGATGGACTGAAATCAGCACCTCGGACTTTTCAAGCGAATATAACGGACTTAAAGGCGCAAGCACCTTTGAGACATACCTTAAAACCTCAAATGACGTTACCTCTACGTATGTCACAACTGATGCTAAAGCCAATCTGTCCGACAAGCTCGTTTCGTCAACCGAAAGTCTGCTGGATTACTGCGATGAAGAAGATGTGAACGTTTTGTTTGTTACCGTTCCGCAATCGCGCGGTAATGAATACGATATGAGCCGGTATAATGCGGTCAATGCAATGATCGAAGAACGAGGATATACCGTTCTCGATTTAACCGAACGAATCGGCGAAATGGGTATAGATATGACAACCGATTATTATAACGGTGGGCATACAAATATCCACGGTTCCATAAAGCTGACATACTTTCTATCCGAATATTTAATCGAGCATTACGGCTTTACGGATAAACGCAATAATGATGATTACAGCAGTTGGAATAGTTCTTATGAAAAATATGCGGACATAATTGCTTCTTACGTTCTTGATTTTGAAACCGATTCGGGTGTCCGCACCGACCTTTTGGAAGCACCTACTCTTGAACTTGAAAAAAATGATGCCGACGGAATATTGTCATGGAACAGTATTGCCAAAGCAGATGGATATATAGTTTACCGCAAGACAAGCTCCGACTCAGCGTGGGAACGACTTGCAGAAACCACAGAGGTTAATTACACAGTTTTATTGCCGAAGAAAGAAGAAACTCACTATTATACAGTTGTACCGTTTTTGGAAGATAACGGCTGTAGATACTACGGAGATTATTTCTATGAAGGAATAGAGCTTACAGCATCAGAGTAGCGGAGGAATAAAATTTGAGTTATCAATCTTTAACATTTATTATGTTTTGCGCGGCAGCACTGTTTTTATACTACATTGTCGGCCGCAAAAGGCAGCTATGGGCGCTGGCATTAGCCAATCTTGCTTTTTATGCCATTGCAGGCATTAAATATCTGCCGTTTATTTTAATAACAATCGTAACCACCTATTTGTCCGGTCGGATGATTGGTTCTATATACGAAAAAGCTGATGAAAAGCTCGCTCTTTGCAATACGCCCGCCGAGAAAAAGGAAGTGCGCAACAGCGCAAAGAAAAAAGCAAAGAGATTTTTGCTTGGCGCTTTGATTGTTTCGGTGGGATTACTTGCCGTATGTAAATACACGCTGTTTACCGTAGCAAATATCAATAAGTTCTGCTCTCTGCTCGGTATATCGCAGATCGGCACTTTTAATATAATATTGCCTATCGGTATTTCCTTTTACACCTTTATGGCGATCAGCTACGTGCTGGATATCTATTGGAAAAGGTATAAGGCGGAAAAGAATTTCCTCTTGTACGCGGTGTATCTTTCGTATTTTCCGCACGTTGTTCAGGGACCGATTGACCGCTTTAACGAGTTTAAGGAACAGATAAGCGGCGGTATAAAGCTCAGTCATAAGAACATAACCTACAGCGCACAGCTCGCCATTTGGGGTTTCTTTAAAAAACTGGTTATTGCCGATAGATTAGGGCTTTTTGTAAACAAGGCCATCGGCAACTTTGAAAAATACGACGGCATCATTTTAATTGCCGCAATCGCTGTATATTCCATTCAGATATATGCCGATTTTTCAGGTTGCATAGATATTGTTTCGGGTGTATCCGAAATGTTCGGAATAAAGCTTCGTAAAAACTTCAATCATCCGTATTTCTCGCGCACGATGGGTGAATTTTGGAGACGTTGGCACATCTCCCTTCAGGAGTGGTTTAAGGATTATATCTATTATCCCGTATCCGCCTCCGAGTTTACCAAAAAAATCAAAAAGAAATTCAAAAGCAAAGGCCGCAAAAAAGCCGAAGAACTGTTTACCTCCTGTTTTCCCGTATTGGTTGTATGGATGATAACGGGTATTTGGCACGGTGCCGCTTGGAAATTCGTCGCATGGGGACTTTTCCATGCCGCTCTTTTAATAGGCAGTCAGGTGTTTGAGCCTGTTTTTAAATGGCTTACTAAAACACTACATATTGATACCGAAAATTTCAGTTGGTATTTGTGGCAAATGCTCCGCACCTTTACGCTATGCTGTATCGGCAGAATTTTCTTTAGGGCGGACGGACTAAGAAACGCTCTGTCTCTCATTAAAAAGATGGTTCTGGATACCAACCCTACGTCGCTGCTTGGCTATGATTTTGCAACCTTTGGTTTTGTTACGAAAGATATTGTGTTAATGGTTTTGTCTGTTTTCGTTTTGCTTGTGGTGGATACGCTTCAGGAAAAAATGCAGATTCGCGAGACCTTGGCAAAGCAAAATATCATTTTCAGATGGATTATTATTTTTGCCGGTTTGTTTGCTGTGATCCTGTTCGGAATTTACGGTCCCGGATACGATGCCGCCAGCTTTATATATGAACAATTTTAAAAAGGAGACTTAAAAATGGAAGAACTTAAAAGAATGCTTAGTGAAAAATACCCCGATATCGACTTTGACGTTGAAAAGAATTTGGTAAGCGGTGGCGTACTGGATTCTTTAGAGGTCGTTACGATCATTTCGGAGATTGAGGACTTATTTGATATCTCTATCACGATGGAATATATCCAGCCCGCATACTTTGAGTCGGTTGAAACGATGTGGGAAATGATAAGGGAATTGATATGAGGGATAAAAATAAGCTGATTCTAACCCTGTGCGGACCGCTTTTGTTTGCTTTATGCTATTTGTGTTTACCCTCGTCACTGCTTGGCTCTAAGGAAGCGTGTGCGGCTGTGGGTACAGTAGCGTGGATGGCGTTTTGGTGGATTACGGGTGCAGTAGATTTTGCGGTTACGGCTTTTCTGCCGATTGCGATAAACGCGCTTTTCGGAATTACGGATATGTCCTCTGTCATTGCCAACTACGCTTCGGAAACAATCCTGCTTTTATTGGGTGCCTCCATTCTCACGGCATCGTGGGAAGAAACGGGTCTTGATAAGCGTATTGCCGCCAAATTTTTATCCTTGGTCGGCAGTAAGGTGCGTTATCAGGTTGTGTTTTGGTTTGTTCTGTGTACGCTTTTATCCGCAGTTTTACCCAATGCGGTCGTATGTGACGCAATGACATCGATTGCCGTTTCAATGCTTCGCTACGTGGGTGAAAAAGATATAGCCAAAAGCAAAACGGGTTAGCTTCTGCTTTTGACCATTGCTTACGGAACGGGAGTCGGCGGGCTTGCTTCTCCGCTCGGTGGAGCTATGAATCTTGTTACCGTCGATTACTTAGAGCAGATAACCGGCGAAGAATATATGTATATTTCTTGGGTTATCCGATTCCTGCCGATTATGCTTGTTTTGGTTGTAAGCAACGTCATTATGCTTGTTGTCGGTTGCAAAAAGGATGCTGAGCTTGGCGGCTCAAAGGAATATTTCAAAGAGCAGTACCGCTCACTTCCCAAAATAAGCCGCGAGGAAACAATATCTCTTTCATTGTTCCTTATTGCAACGGCACTTTCGTTTACCCGTCAGCTTTATCAGGAATATCTGCCGGGACTGAAACCTGCTTACGTATTTATTATCTGCGCCGTTTTATCTTTCTTTATCACGAAAAAAGACGGAACGAGACTTATGCGGTGGAAAAACACGCAAAAGAAAATCGTGTGGGACTTGCTCTACGTTTTTGCAGGAGGTCTTGCTCTCGGTACGCTTATCAACGGCAGCGGTGCGGCAGAGGTCATCGGTAATATAGTAGCTTCTGCCGATCTTACAGACGGATTTTTATTGGTATTCGTCATCGTGACGCTGACGGTACTATTATCGGATGTTACCAGCAATACGGCGACTGCCGCTGTGGCAATACCAATTGTTATCGGTATTGTGCAGAGTATCGGTGCAAACCCAATACCGTATATCTATATTGCCTCCATTGGCGTCAACCTTTCCTATATGTTGCCGACATCCATTCGTGCAATTCCCGTCGGTTACGGTCTTGAGCCGAGATATATGCTCAAAAAAGGTGTGCCGATAACGGTGGTTGTCATTATTCTTATGAGTGTGCTCGGTTGGTTACTGTTAAAGTTATGGCCTGCATTCAGTACAGTATAAGGAGTTTATTTATGTTTTCATCAATCGTTGAAGCGATTTTTTATTACGCGGAAGTTAATCCAAACAAAATCTGCCTCGCAGATGATAAGGGTTTTATATCATACAGCGGATATACGGATATGATAGGTCGCTATGCATCCTGCCTTTCGGGTATGGGTGTCTCGAAAGGCAGTAAAGTCGTTATTGAGCCCTGTCAGACTATAGAGTATCTGGCGGTTGTTCACGCATTACAGCTTATCGGTGCAGTATTCGTCCCCGTAGAGCATAATTGCGCGGCGGATAAAATCAAATCCTTTGCAAAACGCGTATCTGCGACTGCAATCATTGTAAAAGAAACGGATTCGTTTGGAGAATACCGTTCCTACACCTATGAATTGCTTTCGGGAATGTGTCAGTATATCAGTCCATTAAAAGTTAAAGTACTGCCAAAGACGGACAGTATCAGTGAAATACTTTTCAGTACCGGCACCACGGGAAAAGAAAAAGGCATTGTACTGACCCACGCTAACGATATAGCTTTAGCAGAAAACGTTATGTACGGCGTAGAGATGGAAAAGGATAATGTAGAGATGATTCCGTCTCCGCTCAATCATTCCCACGGACTTCGCCGTTATTATGCTAATATGTATAACGGCAGCAGTGTGGTTCTGCTTGGCAGCATGATGGATATTATGCGCTTTTTCAGAAATATAGATAATTACGGTGTAAACTCAATGGATCTTGTTCCAACCGCCTTGTCGGTGGTGCTTAAATTGTCTAAGAATAAATTGAGTGAATATAGTGACCGTTTGCGGTACATTCAGTTAGGCGCGGCACCGCTTATGGAACAGGATAAGCTGAAAATATGTGAGTTGTTACCGAAAACCCGACTTTATAATTTTTACGGCAGTACGGAAAGCGGATGCACTTGTATTTATAATTTCAATACGAAGAATACAAAGCCGAACTGTATCGGTAAGCCTACTCATAACACCACCTTGCTTATTGTCGATGATGACAGAGAGGAAATCAATTCCTCGAAAAATAACACGGGTTTACTTGCAACCAAGGGTGCGATGAATATGGTGGAATACTTTGAGGATGAAGCCGAAACAATGCGGGTAATGGCAGACAGTATCGTTTACTCTAATGATATCGGCTATGTGGATGCTGACAGTGATGTAATACTGCTCGGTCGTAGGGGCGACGTTATCAACGTGGGCGGCAACAAGGTTTCTCCCGAAGAAATAGAAAATGCCGCAATGTCTATGGCGGAGATTGCAGATTGTGGCTGTATCCCTGTTTTTGATTCTGCAAAAGGACAGGTTCCGAAGCTGTTCGTTCAGATGGCAAACGGCGCAGAATTTGATTCTGTTGCGATTCGCAGTTTCTTAGCTTCAAAGCTGGAGCCTTATAAAGTTCCTGCCATCATAGAACAAATCGCAATTATTCCCCGAAGCTACAACGGAAAACTACTGCGAAAGGAACTGAAAGGCAATCAATAAGAATTGAAGATTTAAAAGGTGTAGACAATGTGTCTACACCTTTTAAACTAATATATTCGTGTTATATAATATTCTTTCTCTTGCAGATATTCGTTTTTAAGGTGATTTAATCCACGAAGGTCTCTTTTATTCTTGTATTGGATAATATCAAAGGTTACATCGACATTCCACCAAGAGCTGTTAAAATAAACTTGGTTCCAAGTATGATGATAATTTGCATTGTCAATTTTTGTTCCGTCAACAACATAACACGGGATATTCTGACTGCGGCAGAGGGCGGCAAACAGATGAGCAAAATCATAACAAATTCCTTTTCGTGTGCTTAAGGTTTTACGGACATTGAAATATTGGATAATAGCTTCATATTCATAGTCATACTCAAAGTGATGTATCATCCATTCATATATTGCATTTACCTTTTCTTCATCAGTATCAGAATCGGCACAAATTTCGTCAGCAAGTTCTACGGTCTTTGTATCCCATAAGGTTGCATGACCGTTCGTAAGTGAAACATCATCCAGTTTATATACGAAAATGTATGCTGATGAAAGCAGTGACAAAATCACAGCAAATACCACCAGTACAAATATTTTCGTTAATAAAGTATCTTTGCCTTTATTGTTATTAAAGACGATAAAGTACATAAGAATAATAACAAGTGAAATAATTGCTAAAAACGGAAATACTCTTCGGCAATAAATCGCATAAGCAAAGTTCATACAAGCGATAAGTATTGTCGAAATAAAAAACATTGCTTTCATTACTTTTGAATTTATCTTAATTGTTAAAAACAACATCGGTAAAACTGATAATAGGTAGAATACCTGTAGTGTGGGAGAGAGAACAAGAAAGTCTCTCAAGTAAAATCCCAATATTAAATTATATGTAAGTGCTATAGAAAAGAAAATAATCCGTGTTTTTGTGTTCTTCATTTCAAAATCTCCTTTATGTAAAAAATCTCTTGAAACGAAGAGGTGGCAGTACAGAGCAAAACACTCTGTACTGCCACAAACAAAGGCTATTTAACATCTTTTAAGAAAACAACAAACCCGAACGTTTCACCAATTGGTAAAAGGTTCGGGTTTGAATGCTTTGGTGCGGGTGACAGGACTTGAACCTGCACGCGTATGCGCTAGCTCCTAAGGCTAGTGCGTCTGCCAATTCCGCCACACCCGCATTATACTTGACTATTTTACTAAAATTATTCTTAATTGTCAAGATTAACTTTATAATTATTTTATAATCGAAGGTTAAAATATGGATAAAAACGTAAAAGCATGTACTTATTGTGGCGCATTATGCAATATTAACAATACATATTGCAAAAAATATTCACATAATTTTCTAAACACCACCAAAACAAACCCAATTAACAAAGAACCAGTTTTAGATGGTTTTGATAATGCAGACATTAAAAAATTTATAGGCAAAAACTCTGAATACTACTATAAAAAATTTGCCAAATCAAAAAACAAAAACGTATTTTTCCCATTAAACTTCCCCGCTATTTTCTTTGGAGTAAGATAGTAAATTAATCGTAAAATGTACAATACCGCAATTTTTATAGTTCTTTTATCCTTTATTTTTACCACGCTTTCTTACAATACTGTTTCATATATTTTTTAGACAATGTTGAGCATTATTATACCTGTAAGCAAGAGTATATCGACTACAACAAACAAACTAGAGATGTGTAACATCACTATAATAGGTTATTACTGTCTTAACACCTGAAAATAGCACTGAAAAATAGCGATGCATTAACATTTCAGACACTTCCTTACTATCGGAAGATATTGTTATACAGTAAAAAATAAGCAAGATTTGATATACACCTCCAAAAGTGACTGACTTTTGGAGGTGTATATTTTTGGTATTTTTAGACGCAGGAAATATCTCCCGGTTCTACCGTGGGATATTAAAAAGAGCGGAACAACAATAAAATGAAATGAGCCCGGTACAATACCGAACTCATTCACTTACAATTTAGGCTCTATAATAAATGTTGGGGGTAACCAAGTAGAGCCTACGAAGAAAAATTGAAATATAATACAAATAAAAAAGTAGAGCATATTTGGAAGAAATCCGTTAAAATGGAATTATTCAGAAACCATAAACGGAGAACCAGAT
>JAZSNT010000023.1:0-3022 GCA_045536525.1 Acutalibacteraceae bacterium | reverse complement strand
TAAAACAAGCCCTACAATAATACCAACAATTAAAACTGCGGTTCCAATTAAAACGAAGATGTTATTTTCGGTATATAAAGTTATAGCAGACAAAATACTGAATATTATTATACCCACACCGATAATAACAGTACCTAATCCTACTTGTTTTCCGAACGGAATCCTATCTTCTTCGGAAACTCTATGTCGATGATAAGAGTGTAGTGACGAAATATTTCCCCGCATATTCGAAATGCCGAGAGCAATCAATACAACTCCAACAATAAAAGGAACTATAAATTCCATCATAATTTCCTCCGTTATTTTTTTGTCATTAAAATAATTATACCACACAATTATTAAAATTGCTACATATCCGTTTATTAATTGGTAAGAATAGTTAGTAGAAAGTAAACGGAGGTAAAATTATGTTTAAACACGAAAAGATGCTTTTTCATCCTGTAGCGGTGGAGAGACCCAATCCGCAGTATGCGGCGCTTTTACAAGAACAGCTTGGCGGCGGTAACGGTGAGCTTAAGGCGGCTATGCAGTATATGTCACAGAGTTTCAGAATCAAAGACCCTGAAATTAAGGATTTATTTCTTGACATTGCCGCAGAGGAACTCGGTCATATGGAAATGGTGGCGCAGACCATCAACCTATTAAACGGACACGATGTTGATGCCGAAAAGGTGCCGTCAGGCGAGATTCAGTCCCACGTGCTTTTAGGTCTTAACCCCGGTCTTATCAATGCATCGGGCTACTCTTGGACGGCCGATTACGTAACAGTTACGGGAGACCTATGCGCGGACCTCTTAAGCAATATTGCATCCGAACAGCGCGCAAAGGTTGTTTATGAATACCTTTACCGTCAGATCGATGATAAAAAAGTGCGCGAAACCATTGACTTCCTTTTAAACCGCGAGGAAGCGCACAATCAGATGTTCCGTGATGCCTTTAACAAGGTGCAGAATTCCGGTTCTAACCGAGATTTCGGCACAACAAAGGCCGCTAAAATGTATTTTTCAATGTCTGATCCCGGTCCAAACGCCTTTGCTACCAACGATACAAAACCTGTTTCTTTTGATAAGTAGTAAAACCTCTCTGCCGTGTGGCAGAGAGTACATAGTTGACTTTCAAATTTTATATGCTATAATAAATAAAAGAATATAGGTCACCGGAGGCGGAGTGCCGTAGCATTCAAAAGTGCCGGATTAGGTGTCCGAGTGAGGTCGGGTTATTGTTTTTACAATAGCCGGAGTTTTTCTTTTTTAGGAGGTTGCTATGAAAAACACAAAAGTTACGCTTGTGCCATTAACTGAGGATGACAGAGAGCAGTTTATTTTAGATAATCAATGGTCGTTTAAGTATGGTGCATTGCAAGAGTTTGGCAAGCGAGATAACCACATTGATGATGATGGTGAAATCATTTCTCGAAAAACTATTGAACGCTGTATCGATGCACCTGATAGTGAAACATACCGCATTGTTTTAGACGGCAGAAAAGTCGGTGGTGTGATACTTAAAATAAACAAAGAAACTAATGTAAACGAATTAGAAATTCTTTTTGTTTCTCCCGAAGAACATACAAAAGGTATTGGATACGGCGCTTGGCTTGCAGTTGAGGAATTACATCCCGAAACAAAGGTTTGGGAGACCTGCACTCCATATTTTGAAAAGCGTAATATTCACTTTTACGTTAATAAATGCGGTTTTAAGATTGATGAGTTTTGGTGTGAATACTTTCAGCCCGATCGACCTATGCCCGACGATGAAGAACACGACCCCAATGAAGGACCTGATGTGATGTTCCATTTTGTAAAGGTAATGAAATAGAAAAAACACCGCTGAGGAGTTTCAATTCCTCAGCGCTCATTTTTATAACCATATTTATTTGCAATCTTTACAAGAGTATTCGGGGACGGTGCGTTCGTTTATGACCGATTCATAGAGCCGCCAACCGCCTGCGAGGTTATAGCAGTCGTAGCCGTTACCCGTCAGTATTCGGCAAGCAAGGTAGGAACGAAGTCCCGAATGGCAATGAACGTATACGGGTTTGTCTTTCGGAATTTCATCAATACGCTCACGCAGTTCATCAAGCGGGATATTCACAAATCCGTCTATTTTGCCCTGCATCACCTCACACGGTGTACGGGTGTCAAGCAAGAAAACACTGCCGTCACGAGCAAGATTTTCAACATCGTGCCAGAAGAACTGTTTTAGTTTTCCGCCGACGATGTTTTCGGCAACGAAGCCGAGCATATTGACGGGGTCTTATGCACTTCCAAAAGGCGGCGCATAGCAAAGTTCAAGGGTGGTAAGGTCGGTGATTTTAGCACCGAAACGGATAGCGGTGGCAAGCACGTCCATACGCTTGTCCACACCGTCAAAACCGACAATCTGCGCACCGATGATTTTAAGTGTTTTCTTATCCCAAAGCGCTTTTATTGACATCTGTGCCGCACCGGGATAATAGGTGGCGTGGGATGCCGAATAGGTGTAGGTTTTATCGTAATCAATGCCTGCCGCAGTAGCCGACTTTTCATTAAGACCTGTGGTGGCAACTGTCATATCAAAGAGTTTAAGCACCGCCGAGCCTTGCGTTCCTGTATAAACGCTCTCGTATCCCGCAATATTATCCGCCGCAATTCTGCCTTGCTTGTTGGCAGGCCCTGCAAGAGGAATAAAGGCAGGTTTTTTTGTTATAAAATCCTCAACCTCAACTGCATCACCGACAGCATAAATATTCGGTATATTGGTCTGCATTTTGTTGTTTACAATAATGCTTCCGCGTTGGTTGAGTTCTATTCCGCAATCCTTTGCAATGGCGGTTTCGGGACGGACGCCCACCGACAGTATGATCATATCGGCGGTAATTTCGCCGTTTTGCAAAACGACGGTATTTCCGTTGATCGCCTTTACGCCGTTATTCAGGTGCAGATAAATGCCTTTGGATTTGATATAGCGGTGAACGTCCGCCGCCATATCAAAATCGAGGGGTGCTATCAGATGGTCGGCAAGCTCGACGATGGCAACATTCAGC
>JAZSNT010000004.1:0-72812 GCA_045536525.1 Acutalibacteraceae bacterium | reverse complement strand
GTCCTCACCTCCGATGAACAGAGGAAAGGACTTTTATCGTAGGTATCACGCAAGACAAACAAAAAACACCGGATGAAATAAGTGCAGATTACCTCTGTTCTTATCTTCATACGGTGCTTGGGTAGTCAATAAATATTGCTCCGCTTACGCGCTACAAAGTTAATATTTAATTTGTGACATCATTATATAGAACGAATGTATGCTTGTCAATATGGTTTCTTCAAAAAAGTGTCGTGTTGAAGAAAAAGTTTTGAAGTAACAAGTGAATGTAAACGGATTGAAATTTGTGGTGAGCTTGTTGTATAATGGGTTCAATAAATAAAAATTTGTAGGGATGTTAAAACTCTTTGCGTAGCTTCCAAATACGTTTGGTAGACTCGCAAATATGTATTATGTTATAACTTTTTTTAAAGGAGGTGAGAAAATGCAGTTAGGAAACAATATTTACAATACAAGAAAAGAAAAAGGACTTTCACAAGAAAAACTAGCTGAAAAAATTAATGTCACAAGGCAAACTATATCAAATTGGGAATTGGGAGAAACTTCGCCGAATCCTGAACAACTAATTCTTTTGTCTAAGTCACTTAATAAAAGCATAGATGAATTAGTAGGAAATGAATTTGAACCTTCCAAAAGCAAAGAAAAAAATGATAGTTTAAAAAACCTTAAATATATTTATACTTGTCTTGCAATTATCTGTGGCTCAATAGCAGGTATTTGGTCTTTTTCGGCAAACAGATTTAGAGATGTTGAGATATTATTTATTATTGTAATTGGAATGGTTATAGGAGTTTGCTTAGGTGTTATATGTCATAATATTTTAAAATATACAAAAAGGTAAAAAATCAGATAAATTCCAATTTGATGAGCTGAATATTTTCGCTGCTCTCACTTCGTGGGGGCAGTTTCTTTTTTGCCTTCTTCCGCAAAATCTTTGTAACGAAAACGAGTGATTTTTCTTAAGAAAACATTAAATGAAGTAAAATGTATTGACATTAGTCCGAGTTCGGACTAATATATATATATATCATTTTTACAGGTGGTTTTATGGAAATTAAAGATATTATAGGTCTTATAGAAGAACAAATTAAAGAACAGGATGCAATATATCACAGGGCTGCGGTTAAATTCGGATTGTCAGATTCAGCAATGTGTGTCCTTTACATTTTAGCTGACAATGAAAGGACATATACTCAGCAGGATATTTGCCGTATAAGTCGTTTTGCTAAGCAGACTGTCAATTCGTCAATTTCTGCTCTTGTCAAAAATAACTATATTACTCTTGAACCGATTACAGGTGTAAAAAACAGTAAAGCTATAATGCTTACAGATAAAGGGCAGAAGCTTACAGAAAAAACTGTTATACCTTTAATGAAAGCAGAAGAAAATGCTTATAGCACGGTTACTGAAAGCGAGTTATTGACTTATCTTGAGGTTATAAGAAAAATTAATATTGCACTTAAACAAGAAACAGAGAAAATAGATAGTATTTAATCCAGGAGGAAGAATGGAAATGAAAAAGTTATTCATAAAAACGATATCATTAATTATGACCGCAATTATTATACTAAGTGCTTTTGCCGGCTGTGATAAATCAGAAGCTAACAGCAAAATTATGTATTCTAACCTTGCATCTCAGCAGGTGCTGAATAAGCTGACTGAAATAATGACTTATGCAGATATATCAGATAATCGTCAGAATATTTTGCTTGAGCATATAAAGCAATTTAACTCGATTGTAAGTCACGATAGTCTTGCCGCGGAATTTGAAGAGTATAATCCTGAAAAAGCTAAATATGACCCATATGATTTACAGGACGAGTGGAATGAGAAGTCACCTGATTTTATGGGGTACAACTGCCGTATTACAGCCTTTAGCCTTTTCAGAGAATTCCTCGAATTTTCTGTGGATAGTGAAATCAGAGATGAAATGATTGTTCTTGATTTGTATGCATTAAGCGAAGATTCATCAGCATTTATCAAGTCCGATGATAAAAAGGCTTTCTCTGTACTTTACTCAACGGTACCCACTATTCTTACAAAAGATACAGAAATCCATATCAAAGCTCTTCAGAAGGATTGGAATGAAAGAGGAATAAAATTCCTTGATAATGAAAAAGCAAGTCTTATCAGCGTTGTATTTCACGAAGCTGTTGACGAAAATGACAGCTATCTTTTTATCGGTCATACGGGTGTTCTTTTTGACTATAACGATAAGCTTTATTTTTTAGAGAAGCTTGCATTTCAGGAGCCTTATCAGTTAACAGAGTTTGAAAACCGCAGTCAGCTTAATGACTATCTTATGACAAAATACGATGTGGCTTTTGACCAGCCGACAGCAGCTCCGTTCATAATGGAAAACGATAAGCTGCTTGAGGGATACAAGAGCATTACTGCTGAAAACGAGAAAAAGTTTGCAGATGCGATTTCATATGATATGGAGCTTACTCTTGACACCAAAAAGAATACCCTCAACGAAAAAGTGCATATAGAAATTGAAAATAAAACCGATGCACCTCTCACAGAGCTGTGTCTGCGTGATATGACTCCCTCTGCCCTTAAGTTTGCGGAAGAAAACTATTCTTCGGACAACAAAGACCTGAAAAGTCAAATCAATTCAATAACACTAAAGGATAGTACAACTCCTCTTGAATATAAATTCGGTGATGATAAAACTGTTATTTATGTGTCTTTAGGTGAAGATGACAAAATAGAAGTGGGACAGAGACAGACAATAACTGTCTCTATGGAAACCGATCTTCCGCACAGAGGTGACCGTTTCGGCTTCAGAAAAACCGAAGAAGGGAAGATTTATTGCCTTTCATTCTGCTATCCCTATCTTGCCGATAACGAAAACGGTAAATGGGAAACCTATCCGTACTTTGATGATGGAGAAAACAGAAGCTACGACCTGGCAGATTACTCTGTAACATTACACGCTCCCGAAAGCTATACAGTAGCAATGGCAGGTGTCGAACAAACTGAAAACGGCACCTCAACTGTTAAGTTAGAATCAGCCCGTGATTTTGCAGTAGTTGTATGCAACTTTATGAAAAAAGATACCTTCGATGTTAACGGCATTACAGTTAACAGTTATTATCTCGACGGAAAATTCACCGACGAATACCGAAAAATAACAAACGCTGTAGCTGAAGACAGCTTAAGAATTTTCATAGAAGAAATCGGTGCTTACCCTTATAAGGAATTAGATATCGCACCTTGTCTTTTAGGCTACGGTTACGGTGGTATGGAGTATCCCGGTTTGGTAATGGCAAATGCTTCAGGCTTTTTTGATAATTCCTTCTTTGATGCAATATCTCATGAAGAGAAGATTTCACATGAAATTGCACATCAGTGGTTCTATGGCGTTGTTGGTAATAACGAATACCTTGAGGCTTGGATTGACGAGGGCTTTGCTACACTTCTGGAAAAAGATGTTTTCGGTCTCGCTGACTGTAAGGCACACAAAGTTGTAGCTGAACTTGAGGAGAGTTATCCCGACCTTGAGCAGAAAGAGCAAATCAGAACAGAGCTTATTGAATATGCCCGTGAGGGTTATAAGGGCTTTTATCTGAATATTCCGCCTTATGATTTTTCTGAAGAAAGATTCTACGGTGATGCAGAATACAACGGAAGCTATGCTTTTTTACAGGAGGTACGCTTGCTGATAGGAGATGATGCATTCAAGGATATGTTAAGAAGTTATTATGAAACTTTTTATATGAAAACTGTAACAACCAAAGAGGTTCTTGATTTTATAAGGACATATAATAACAGCAAGGAAATGGATGAAATTATAGATTTTTATTTCAAATAACATACTACAAATGAGGTGTACAATGAATTTTGAACTTTTACCTATGACTGAAGCGGATTTGCCTGCTTTCAAATCTGATATTCAGGAAGCTTTTCAGAAAGGCTTTGAGGATGTGTATGGGAAAACTGACGATATCATTCTTCCCGAAAAAGATATTGACCGTTCACTCAATGCTGACGGTTCAGCAGCATACAAGGCTGTCGTTGACGGCGAAATAGTTGGCGGTGCAGTAGTTGTAATAGACGAAAAGACACAGCATAATCATCTTGATTTGCTTTATGTAAAATACGGTACACAGACTAAAGGTATAGGCTTTGCAATATGGAGTACTATTGAAAAGCTATACCCCGAAACAAAGGTGTGGGAAACCTGTACACCGTACTTTGAAAAAAGAAATATACATTTTTATGTGAATAAATGCAAGTTTCATATTGTTGAGTTTCAATGTGAAAACAATCCTTCATCCGGTGCTCCCGAAGATTTCGTCGGTGACGGAGGAGAAGGTATGTTTGTATTTCAAAAAGAAATGTAATATCGCATAGTGTCTTAATCTGTTCTCTATGCGAGGTCAGTTTAGCTATAGTCTTTCTATAGAAATTTGCTCCCGTTGTAGCAAGTGTTTGCCACAACGGGGAATTTATGAACATATAATAACATTGTGTATAAAACTAACTACTTATGCTATTTGATTTTGTTTTTATAATTTTTCCATTTATGTATAGTTTTTCTCTATCAACAGAATGTTGTTTTCTTGTAATAATATCGAATTTTTTTGTTATTTTTTTCAAAATTCAGCAAAGAATTTATTTGATGCCGCAATATTCTGTTTTGCTGTCATATATATATAAACTCCTTGCATATTGTTTCTCTTACTCTTGATTCAATATTCTGCATACGGCATAGCCATTCAATCTGATTTTCTTCTTTTAGTTGCTCGGTTACACCTTCAGTTGCTTTCATTTGTTCAACCAGAGTATCAAACATCTGCTGAGCCTGTTTTTCTATATCAGCACAGTACTGATATAGTTTACCTTCTGTAAGCAGAGTTGCAAACAGTACCTTCTTGTATTTGAAAAGATAATCTTTGTGTAACATCCCCCACTTGCCGAGGCTAATATTAGCTTCTTCGGGTGGTAAAACGAGGTTCGGGATTAAATAATCACCAACCTGACGATATTGGATTGAGTTTTGATTTGACATAAAAAGTCCTCCTTTAAATTTTGTACTTTCATTGTACAAATTAAAGAAAGATTTGTCGAATGTGCAAATATTAATAAAAAAAACCAAGAAAGATTTTACTCTCTCTTGGTTATTTCTTTTCCTTCTGCAATGCACGGTATCTATTGACTGTTTTTATAAACTGTCCTTAGCAACCCCGCGCATTAGCAACGGGAGTTTTTCTATGTATTCCAATATTTTCTGTCAAGGCTGCGGAAAGAAATTGCCGAGAAGATATGTGATTTTTCGATGATTTTACTGCTGTCAAGGTCGGCTATTGTACGCGCCACCTTTAAAATGCGGTCATACGCACGTGCGGACATACCGAGCCGCTCGAAAGATAATTCCAGATACTTTGAAGCGTCGTCACTCATACGGCAAAACTTTTTCATAAGCGCAGGGGTAAGTGCCGCATTACAGGTAATACCTGTGCCTTTGTAACGTTCAAGTTGAATTTGCCTTGCTTTGTTTACACGCTTCTTTATATCGGCAGAAGATTCTTCGTGTGCGGTAGAACTGAGCGCTGTGTAATCAACAGGCGGAACTTCTACGTGCAAATCTATACGGTCAAGCATAGGACCTGAAACTTTTGAGAGATATTTATGCACCGCCTGTGGTGAACAGGTACAGTGTTTCGTCGGGTGGCCGTAAAAACCGCAAGGGCAAGGGTTCATAGCTGCCACAAGCATTATATTACTTGGGTACGTGAGTGTACCTGCCACACGTGAAATGGTTACCTTTCCATCTTCAATGGGTTGGCGAAGCGCTTCCATAACATCACGGCGGAATTCGGGGAATTCGTCCAAAAACAGTACGCCGTTGTGCGCCAAAGATATTTCACCCGGTTTTGGAACAGCGCCGCCCGAAATACCTGCTACAGATACTGTGTGGTGGGGAGAGCGGAAAGGACGCACCGAAACAAACGGATTTTTATTATCAAGAATACCTGCGATTGAATGAATTTTTGTAGTTTCAATCGATTCTTCAAAGGTCATATCGGGTAAAATGCCCGGGAGTCTTTTTGCCAACATACTTTTACCCGAGCCGGGTGGACCCACCAAAACAATATTATGGTTTCCGGCAGCCGCAATTTCAAGCGCTTTTTTTGCCGCTATTTGACCTTTAACGTCGCTAAAATCTGGTACCTTTATAGTATCCACCGTGGCGGTGGGGGTAACGGGTTGTTTTTCTATTTGTTTTTCACCGCTCAGGTGGTCAATAATTTGTTTTATATTTTCAACAGGGTAAACATTTATACCTTCGACAACAGCCGCTTCTATGGCGTTATCTTTGGGCACAAAAATATTTTCTATACCGTTTTCTTTGGCGGTAATGGTCATAGCCAAAATGCCGTTGACACCACGCAAAATACCGTCGAGCGCTACTTCACCGACAGTGACGCTGTTTGATAAATCTGCTTTTAATTGGTCTGACGCTTTTAAAATAGCAAGTAAAACGGGCAAATCG
Organism: Acutalibacteraceae bacterium; assembly: GCA_045536525.1. Taxonomy (GTDB): domain Bacteria; phylum Bacillota; class Clostridia; order Oscillospirales; family Acutalibacteraceae; genus UBA737. The sequence continues at coordinate 66,310 of JAZSNT010000004.1, read as the reverse complement.
TAAAAAGAACCTTCTTTTTTGCGGTCGGCAGGTGCTAAGTTTACGGTAATACGTGAAATGGGGAATTTAAAACCACAGTTTTTAATAGCGGCACGAACACGGTCGCGTGATTCCTTGACCGCCGCATCAGGAAGACCTACAATATCAAAAGCAGGAAGCCCGTTGGAAATATCGGCTTCTATCTGTATCATATAGGTCTGAAAACCGAAGACACCTACACTTTGTGTTCTTGAAAACAATTTTGTCACCTACTTTGCTACGTTGTTTTGTGAATTACCGTCTAAAAAGGCTTTTATATTATCGCAAACGATATCCAAAAGGCGTTTGCGTGTTGTGAGCGGCGCCCACGCCGTGTGGGGAGTTATGGTGATGTTTTTGGCGCCGAATAATACGCAGTCTTCTTTCATTGGCTCAAAGGTCAATACATCAATTGCTGCGCCGGAAAGTTTATCGCTCTCTAGAGCGTTAAAAAGGGCTTGTTCATTTACTACACCGCCGCGTGCGGTATTGATAAAATAAGCACCGTCTTTAAATTTTTTAAATGTATCTTTATTAAACATTTCACGGCTTTGCTCGTTTAAGGGGCAATGAACCGAAATGATATCACTCTCATTTAAAAGGGTATCAAAATCAACAAATTTAGGGTCATTTTCACGCATGGTACGGGTGTATACTATAACATTCATACCGAGCGCATTTGCAGCTTTTTCCACGGCTTTTGCAATATTCCCATAACCTATAATACCTAAGGTTTTACCGTAAACTTCGTCGGTAGAAAACACGAGTGGTGAAAAAACAGGGGAACGCTTCCATCCGCCGTCTTTTACAAAACGGTCATATTCTGAAAGGCGGCAGTAATGATTTAAAATATAACCTATAACCTGTTGTGCTACGGCGTTGGTGGAATAACTGCCCGCGTTACATACCACAATACCTTTTTCTTTTGCATAATCTATATCGATGTTGTTATAACCAGTTGCAAAAAGCCCGATGTATTTAAGTGTCGGGCTTTTGTCCATTATATCTTTAGTGATAAGGGTTTTATTGCATAATAAAATATCGGTATCAATAATTTGTTCTAAAAGTTCGGCTTTGGTTATGGCTTCGAATTCAAAAACATCACCAAAATTTTTTAAAATATTTAAGGACAAATCATTATTTGACTTTACGGTTGCACTATCAGTTATCAGTATTTTCATCTTTTGCCTTTACCTTTCGCTTTGTGCCGTCGGGCTCTACGACATAGGTGTTTTCAAGTTGACCGATGAGGCTTTGCTTAAAAGAATCAATATACTCACGCCGGAGTGTATACTGTTCCTTTTTTTCTTCTTCGGTAAGACCTTCTACCTTTTGCTTGCGCGCAAGGGCATTTATGCGGTCAATTTTTTCTTGTGTCATATCAAAATTCCTGTTCTAAAAAGTGTTTTTCTTAGATTTCGTTTCTGCCTTCTAATGCACGGGCTAATGTAAACTCATCAGCATATTCGAGGTCGCCGCCCACGGGTATACCGTAAGCCAAGCGGGTAACCTTAACACCCATTGGTTTTACAAGGCGTGAAATATAACTTGCGGTTGCTTCACCCTCTACTGTGGGGTTTGTCGCCATAATAATTTCTTTAATATCATTGTTAGAAAGGCGAGCCATAAGTTCTTTTATTTTTAAATTATCAGGACCTATGCCGTCCATAGGAGAAATCACACCATGGAGCACATGGTAAAGACCTGAAAATTCACGTGTGCGTTCAAACGCCATAACGTCTTTTGGCTCTGCTATTACGCAAATTACCGAGCGGTCACGGGTATTGTCGCCGCAAATAGCGCAGGTTTCCATATCGGTAAAACCTTGACATTCGTTACAAAAATGAATTTTCTTACGTGCATTCAGGAGAGCTTCGGCAAATTTTTCTGCCCTTTCGGGCGGTTGTTCCAAAATATTGTAAGCCAGACGTTGAGCAGTTTTTTTGCCGATACCGGGCAACCGCTCAAATTGAGCTATGAGTTCGTTTAAAGGAACTATATTATAATTAGCCATAATTAAAACATACCGGGAAGATTGAGTCCGCCTGTGATAGCTGACATTTCTTCTTCACTTGCCTTAATAGCGTTAGAAATTGCTTCGTTTATAGCAACAGTAACAAGGTCTTCAAGCATTTCGCTGTCATCGGGGTCAACAGCATCGGGGCTTATTTTTATACTCTTAATAAGGTGTTTGCCGTCCACGGTAACTTCCACCATACCGCCCCCTGAAGTAGCGGTATATTCCCTTTGTTCAAGGTCTTCTTGAAGATTTTGCATATCTTCTTGCATTTTTTGTGCTTGTTTGAGCATTTGGTTCATATTACCGCCGCCGTTGTTTGGAAGTCTTACTTTCATAATTATTCTCCTTTGATTAGTTAATATCTAAATTTTTAAGTTTGTCGGCAAGGGATAATAGTGGGTCTTGCGCACGGGATTGTTTTTCGGCGCTGTAAGGACCTAATTTATAAGTTGTGCCTAAAACCTGTTCTGCCGCCTTGCGAATGTGGTCTTTGTACATTCCGTTGGCTGATTTTATAAGGGTGCGGAACTGTGAATTTTTGGCATCTATCAAAAGATATTCACCTTTTATATACGCCTTAGAATCACCTAAAACACCTGCAATAAGAGGACAGGTGGTTTTGAGAATTGTTAAAATCTCATCCCAATTATCTACAAGAGTAACATCCCCGTTGGCAACGTTTTTTTGTGGCTGTGGTACAGGGGTTACAGGCTCATCACTTTCTGCCGGTGGTTCGGGCAACGGAATTTCGTCGTCGGCAATATCTTCTGATATTTCTTCGGGTTTTGTGATTTCAGGTGTGACGGGTGCCGAAACAACTGATTTAACAGGTTTGACAGCACCGTTTTCCAAAGCTGAAATACGTCTTTCCAAAGATTCTATATCTACCGCAATTTCGGGATTGCATAGTTTTATAAGCGCCATTTCAAGCTCGCATTTGCGGTTGCCGCTTTGCATAAGAGCGGTTGAATTTTGCAAAACGCTTAAAGTGAACATAATATCTTTAATATCGTAATCATTCGCTTGCTCTTCAAGTGCTTTAAGGCGTGAAGAAGAACAAACGATAGGACGGTTGCCCTGTTTTAAGGTTTTTATAATCATCAAATCGCGGTAGTGGGAGATAAGTTCGGACAAAAGTCTTAACATATCTACCGATGAATTGTGAAGACGGTCAAGCATTAAAAGTGCATTTTCGGTGTTTTTTTGTTTTATAAAATCAGCAAGTTCGCAAAGATAGTCGTTACCTGCCATAGCACAAACGCTTTCAACAACCGCTTCGTCGATGTTTTTACTGCTTGAAGCACAAAGGTCAAGAATAGATAATGCGTCGCGCATGCCTCCGTCTGCGGCGCTGGCTATAAGCGTTGCGGCAGAGGTGTCAAGGGTTAAATCTTCTTCCTTTGCTATAAACTGTAATCTTTCACAAATTTTTTGTGGGTCTATACGGCGAAAATCAAAACGTTGGCAACGGGATAAAATCGTTGCAGGGAGTTTGTGCACTTCGGTGGTTGCCAAAATAAAGATAACGTGTGCAGGCGGTTCTTCCAAAGTTTTAAGAAGTGCATTAAATGCACTCAGGGATAACATATGAACCTCGTCTATAATATACACACGGTATTTTGAAGAAGCAGGTGCGAAATTTATGCGCTCACGCAAAAGACGTATATCTTCAACGCTGTTGTTTGAAGCGGCGTCAATTTCAACAATATCCGTATTTTCGCCGTTTATAGAAGATTTACAACTTTCACATTCTAAACAAGGGTTTCCGTCTTGCAAATCGGTACAGTTTACCGCATTTGCCAAAATTTTAGCGCAGGTGGTTTTACCTGTACCACGTGTACCTGTGAAAAGGTAAGCGTGTACGGTAGTACCTATAAGTATTTCGTTTTTTAAAGTTTCGGTTATATGCTCCTGACCGTAAACGTCCGAAAAAGTTTTAGGACGGTATTTGCGGTATAAAGCCTGATATGCCATATTTACACCCCTTTTAAAAAAATTAAAAAAGTTGCGTACCCGAATGCACGAATGAGCCGATTTACTGCGGCGCACAGAATAATCTACTTAATGCTGCTCGGTTCCCCGCCTGACATGGTTCGTAGCATTCCGTCGCACAGGACCCGCCCATTCGCACATTCCGATACGCAATGCACTTTGCAACTGTTATTTTACCACAAATTTTCAAATTTTACAATAGGTAACATATAAATTATTGAAATTTTTTTATAATGTTGATATAATATAAATGTATGTTGAATTTTTATGGAGATTTTTAAATATGAGGAATGAAATCTGGGACGTTTTCGATAGTGACGGAAATCTTACGGGTAAAACTGTCGCACGTGGACGCTGTTTTTTAAAGCCCGGTGAATATCACTTGGTAGTTCATATTTGGATTGTATCGAATGACGGTAAGTTTTTATTGCAACGCCGTAGTGACCAAAAGAAGCTTATGCCGGGCGAATGGGCGGCTACGGGCGGTGCTGCTGTTGCAGGGGAAAGCTCTTATACTGCCGCTAACCGTGAACTTTTTGAAGAATTGGGCATTGTTTCAAATGAGCAAACCTTAAAACCTATTTTAAGTCTTAAAAGACGCAATTCTTTGCTTGATGTATGGATGATAACCAGTGATGTTGCGGTAGAAAATTTAAAATTGCAAAAATCCGAGGTTGCGGAAGCCCGTTGGGTTTCTAAATCCGAATTAGAGAAAATGATAAAGGACGGTCTTTTCCATAATTACGGTAAAGAATATTTCGACCGTGTTTTTAATGCTATTGATGCAAATAAAGGAGTTACAGTATGATTGACGATAAAAAACAAAGTTGCGTGGTATGCCATTCTTATCTTTTTGAAGAGGATGACGTGGTATATTGTCCCGAGTGTGGCGCACCGCATCACAGAGAATGCTATAACAGTATTGGAAAATGCGGTTTGGCAGATGCGCACGGCACGGAAAATCAGTATGATAAATTAAAACAGGATGAGCCAAAAGAAGAACCGCCAAAACAGGAGGAACAAGCAACAAAAGAAGAACAGCCACCGTTTACACAGGCTCCCTTTGGTCAGTTCGCCACGATTGATTTTTTGGGCGGTGTAAAGCCTGAAACAGTTATTGAAGACGGTGTCACCGCCAAAGAGGCGGCTAAGTTTGTTGTGTCCAATACTATGCGCTATATTCCAAAGTTTGTACGCGGCAGAAAGCCTTCGTGGAACTTTTTGGGCTTTATTTCACCTTGTGGTTGGTTTTTATCGCGTAAGATGTATAAATACGGTATTATAGCGGGAGTTATCGATTTAATTGCTAATCTTTTCAGCATACCGTTTACAAATATGATTTATGGCGGCGAGGGTATGGCTTTTACGCCGCAGGCGATGAATGATATGTTGAAAGATGTAGAACCTAATATTTTGTTTTTAGGACTAATAGGGTCTTCGCTGGCAATTGCATTACGTGTTTTAACAGGTATTTTCGGCGATTGGATTTATCGCAAACACGTTATACAAAGTGTTAAGGATATTAAAGAAAACAGTGAGGATACGGAAACCGATTATCGTAAACGCGGCGGTGTAAATATCTTTTTATTCCTTGTGGGTTGGATGGCTGTACAATACGCGGCAATGTTTATTGTAATGTTTATTTAACGGAGGGTTTTATGAAAATCAGAAAAGCAATCATCCCTGCTGCAGGGCTTGGAACAAGGGTTTTGCCTATTTCCAAATCTATGCCAAAGGAAATGCTTCCCATAGTCGATAAACCGGCTATACAGTACATAGTTGAAGAGGCTGTAAAAGCAGGTATTACCGATATACTTATTATTACAAACCGTGGAAAAGGTATTATTGAAGACCATTTTGACCATTCGATAGAACTCGAAAATATGCTTTTAAAGCGAGGCAGACAAGATACTTTGCAAGAACTTGACGCTTTGGCTAATTTGGCGAATATTTACTATCTACGTCAAAAGGAAACACGGGGTCTTGGTGACGCTGTGCTTCGTGCCCGTAAGTTTGTCGGAAACGAGCCGTTTGCTGTATTATACGGTGATGATGTTATTATTGGTGAAATTCCTGCAATCGGAGAATTGATAGAGGCATACGAATCGTTTGGCAAGAGCGTTGTAGGCATCAAAGAAGTACCAGATAATTTAATTGTTAAATATTCTTCATTAAAAGTGGAAAAAACAGGCGATAAGACTTATGCAGTCAGCGATATGGTGGAAAAACCAAAAGTAGAAGAAAAGTTTTCTAATTTTTCAATACTTGGCAGATGCGTTTTAGAACCAGAGATTTTTGATATCTTGGAAGAAACACCGCTTGGTGCAGGTAATGAGTTGCAACTTACGGATGCTATGAAAGTTATTGCCAAAACCAAAGGTATGACAGGCGTTGGCTTTAGCGGTATACGTTATGATATGGGTAATAAATTCGGCATTTTAAAGGCAAATATTGATGTAGGTCTTACACATCCCGAAACCAAGGACGAATTAAAAGAATATATTAAAGAATTGGCAAAGAATTTGTAAGAAATATAGTAAATTTAAAGGAAGGTTTAAAAAGAGATAAAATAAATTTTAAATTTGATAAAAAACGCTTGTTGTCTGAAATGTTCTTTCGTGGTAGAATAAGAAACAGAATAGAGGTGGCAATAATATGCGCAAAAAATCGGCGTTAAAAATACTTAAAATAACTGTGTGTGTTTTACTTAATGTTATTTTAGTGATAGGTGTTACGTTTGTTCCGTTTTATTATTCAATCACCTCGCTTACCCGGCCCGAAACGATAGCTATGGTTATGAGGAAAGTGGACTATGAGCAGGTTGTCGAGCAAAGTCCGTCAATCAAGCGAGCACTTCAGAAATACGATATTACTCCCGAAGAAGCCGATAAGATAATGAAGAGCAAACAAACGGGTGACATTGTTGAAGTTTATGCTGACGAGATTACAAAAATATTTTTAGAAATGCCTGAGGATAAGACGTTTGATGCCGATGATTTAAGAGAGACTTTTACTGTTAAGAGCGGGAAGATTGCAGATATTACACAAAAAAGCACAGACGGAAAAATCAAAAGTGAAGAAGCAAAGAAAAGTATAGATGATTTTTTCGTGGAAAACGAGGCGGAAATAGAGGAAAGTATAACTCTGATTAAAACTGCAAAAGACGTTGTTACTACGGTACACACTTCATTGGTTATAAAAAATTCGCTTACCCTTTGGGGCGCTTTGATATTGGTGGTAATAGCATTTATAATTATAGCGGCTATAATTGTACTCATGCGTAGCAACAGTTTTTTTGGATAGGTATGGATTTTGCAATAGTGACTGTAATTTTTTGAATAGTTATTGCATTTAGCAAAAGCGGTTTAGTATCATTTACGGCGCATAGTATGTCCGGTTTTAGTACACAGGTTATAGAATCGGCAATTTCGGTAAGCACCGAAAAAATCATAACCGCCGTTTTCTTGACGGCAATATTTGCTATGCTGTTTATAGGATTTTTTATACTTGTAAAATTTTTAAAAAGAAAATATCAAAATCAACCTATTGTAGACGTATAATAAAAAGCGGTAAAGTGACGTCACTTTACCGCTTGATTTTTTATTATAATGTTCCTTTATAATAAAGTCCACGGGTGTATTTTAGTGCAGAAGGTTTACTGTTTTTAAAACGAGCAATTACGTGGCTTATTTGCTCGGCGGTTTCATTAGTAAAATATAAAACCTGAAAATCGAGCGATGAAAGGTCATTTTGTTTATCGCCAAGCCACAAGGGTACGGAATTTAACAGTTCGCTGTAACCCATACGACATCTTACGGGGAATTTTATGCCGAGTCGGTCGGTTAAAAAACCTGTTTGGTTGCACTCGCTACAAGATTTTCCGTTTTTAATCGGGCAGTTTTTGAATAACATAAGCGGAATATTACCGTAGGTAATAATTCCTTTCGGAATTGGGGAAGCAAGGTTTTTAATTGCATCAACGGTAAGTTCCGATGATAAAATAACTGCTTTTGCACCGAGTTCTTTTATAACCTTTGCCGAGCATGAATTGTGAATGTTAAGTCCCGTATCGGCAATTATATTAAAACCTGTTTTTTTAGCAATTTCTACTGCCGAAAGAGTACCGCAAAGGCAAGAATCAAATCCTTTTTGTTTATAGGTAATAAGGCGGTTTTCTATTTGTTTTTCGCTTATTATCCCACGTGGGATATCCACAATGTTTATAATCCCGTCTATTTTTTCGAAATCTTTTTCGAGCGGAACTATAACTGATTTTATACCGCTTAAATCGGTCGGTATCTGGCGGTGATGTTCTAAACGGATTACAATATCGGGTGTTTTTGTTTTATCTTGCGGCAAAAGTGACGGTATAAAAGGGATTTCCGCTTTTTGACGTGTTATTGCCGCACGCTTTGTGTCTAATAATTCACAAGCCGAGCGACGCAAATTATTAAGCACACTCACAGGTACAAACAAACCGTCATCAATAGAAATTTCGGTGTCGTCGGCGAAATAAGGTGTATCGCCGAATTTTGTGAGATTTATAAGTGCGTCATCATAAGTTAAAGCTTTTTTCTGTGCTTTTTGGGGGATATCGTCCGTTGCGGTGGCGGTGTGTTGCCCGTCGGATAAAGTAAGGGTGATAGGTTGGTTTTCTTTTATTTTTGCAGTTACACTCACTTTGACATTTTGGTTTTCTCTTCGGTAGAGTTCGTGTAAAATAGGAAACGCTTTATCGGCAGAAACCACGTCTGCTTTGGTGCGTATGCCAAACATTTCCCGTCCGAGTTTATTTTCTAAATAACCTGCTGTAAAGCCTGAGCGTGAAAAAACATTGCCGAGAGTTTGTTTTAATTCGGTATCTATAACACCATTTATAAGCGCATCTTTACACGCTTTTGTGGCGGCTGCAACATACTCGGGACGTTTCATTCTGCCTTCTATTTTAAAGGAGCGTACACCTATTTTATAAAGTTGCGGAATATAATCTATTAAAGAAAGGTCTTTAAGACTTAAATCATAACCTGTGCCGTTTTCTGTTTTAAAGGGTAATCGGCAGGGACCTGCGCAAAGACCGCGGTTGCCGCTTCTGGAACCTAAAAACGCGGATAAAAGGCATTGTCCCGAAACGCTCATACACAAAGCGCCGTGTACGAAAACTTCTACTGTAATGTCAAAGCGCTCGGCTTCACGGCAAAAGTTTTTTAAATCTTCAAAAGGCATTTCACGGGCGACTACTACTTGTTTAAAGCCGAGTTCTTTAAGCAAGGGAAGACTGGCAGGTGAATGTATGCTCATTTGAGTAGAGGCGTGTAACGGCAAATCGGGGAGTGCGTTGTGAAGAAATTCGGCAAGACCTAAATCTTGCACGATAACACCGTCTACCCCGGCATTGTATGCGTTGGTAGCAAGGGCTACTGCATCACTGAATTCACCGTCTTTTATAAGAATATTAAGAGTGAGATAAACCTTGACGTTTCTAATGTGGCAGTATTTAACGACGTCTGAAAGTTCAAACGCATCAAAATTTTCAGCATTTCGTCTTGCTGAAAAATCTTTTGCGCCAAGGTATACGGCGTCAGCACCGCTGCGTACGGCGGCATAAAGCATCTCCTTAGAACCTACGGGGGATAGAATTTCACCTTTTTGATTTTCAAGCATCGTTTTCACCTCTAATAATATATTACATTATATTGTTTGAAAAGAAAAGCCTTTTTTCTTTACAATACGAAATATTGTTGGTATAATAGACTTAGCAATTTTTAAAGGAATGATAATATGAAATATTTGGTACTTTTATGTGACGGTATGGCGGATATACCCCATAACGCACTCGGCGGTAAAACCCCTATGGAACTCGCAAAAAAACCGCTTATAGATAAATTGGCAAAAACCTCGCTTGTGGGTATGTGCCGTACAGTAGGCGCAGGGCTTAAACCGGGCAGTGACGTTGCAAACCTTTCGGTTATGGGTTATGACCCTATGGTTTATTACACAGGCCGTTCACCTTTGGAAGCCGCATCCATTGGTATTGATTTAAAAGATACTGATGTAACACTTCGTTGCAATATTGTAACTTTGTCAAATGAAGAAAATTATGCGGATAAAAAAATGGTGGATTATTGCGCAGGCGATATTTCTACCAAAGAAGCACACGAGATTATTAAAACCGTGGAAGAAAACTTGGGTGACGAAATTTATAAATTCTACGGGGGAGTAAGTTACCGGCATTGTCTTGTGTGGCAAAATGGTACAACCGATTTGGGCGAAATGACTCCGCCGCACGATATAAGCGATAAGGTTATTGGCGGTTATTTAAGTGATTCCGAAAATGCCAAGCCTCTTATCGAACTTATGAAAAAAAGTTACGATATCTTAAAAGACCATCCCGTTAATATTGAACGTCGCAAAAAAGGACTTAATGAAGCCAACTCTATTTGGCTTTGGGGTGAAGGCAGAAAACCTGCTTTGCAAGATTTCTACGAAAAGAATGGTGTCAAGGGTGCAGTTGTAAGCGCTGTTGACCTTTTGAAAGGTATTGGTATTTGCGCCAATATGCAAACTCCTGAGGTCCCCAACGCAACAGGATATTTGGATACAAATTTTGAGGGTAAAGCGGCTGCGGCGATAGAAGCGTTCCAAAACGATTGCGACCTTGTGTATGTGCATATCGAAGCACCTGACGAATGCGGTCACCGCGGTGAAGCGCAAAATAAGGTTAAAGCAATAGAACTTATAGAAGAGCGTACTTTAAAGCAGATACTTACATATTTGAATGCCTGCAAAGAGGATTACAGAATTCTTGTAATGCCCGACCATCCGACTCCGCTTGATACTATGACCCACTCGCGAGAGCCTGTTCCCTTTATGATTTATGACAGTAAAGAGGAGCAAAAGGGTGTAGAATCCTTTACCGAAGCCAATGCAAAGGCAACTGACGTCTTTATAGAACACGGCCCGAAAGTGATGGATATTTTACTTAAAAAATAATGAAAAAAGTGACCGAAATTTTACATATTTTGTTGTTATGTAAACTAAAACAACCGTAAAAGTTTTTCAACTTATCCACAGAGATTTTAACAGTTTTAGGGCTTGTACCACATTAAAATAAGGTTTTCCACACAAAAATAGTGGAAAACTATGTGGATAAGTTGGATAAATAGCATTTTGTATATAATGACAATATAATAATTATGTAAATCATTTCGAGTAAATTCGACATCATTTTGCAGGCGATTTCCCATATTCAAAAAATGTAAATATTTTAACAGATTTTACAGTAAAACATAGTATAAAAATCGTTTCCTTATACAATGTTATTTATATATATTATATATGTAGTCTCTATAAAAAGCATCCTTATTAGGAATTTTTGTATAAAATTTAAAAAAGTTAAAAAAATATTAAAAAAAGGTTGCAATTTTGTAACCTTTTTGTTATAATAATACTTGTGAATATTACAAATTGTAATTTTTGGTAAGGATGTGGCTGTTATTTTTAAGGATTTGACCGTTGAAGCGTTCAACAAATTTTCCAAATTCGTAAAGAAAAACAGAATATTAGTTAGATTTACCGCTTTTGCTATGGTGGCTGTAATCGGTTTAGTTTTAAGCATTGTTGCTTGTGGCATTACTATTGGTTTTAATGTTGAGTATAACGGTAAGAATATTGCGGTTGTAAGCAGTACCGATGTTTTTGAGAAGGCTAAAAAGACAGTTCTTGCGAATATTGATTCAGAAGATAAAGAAAGCGTAATCGAAAAACCGGATTTTTCTTTGACGGTAACTACAATCAATAACATTTGTTGTGAAGAGAATCTTGCAGATGCCATTATTGATAACACCGAAGAAATCAGTTTTTCATCGGCACTTACTGTAAACGGAAAGGTTTTAGCTTACGGAGACAGAACTGAACTTGATAAAATAGTAGATACTGCTCTTTGTAAGTATTACGTAAAGGGTGCGCAGAATACATCAACCTTTACTGATGATGTCCAAATTATCGAAGGTTGTTGTTTGAAAGCCGATATCAAGTCTTACGAAGATATTGAATCAATGGTAGGCGCATTAGAGGTTAAAACGGTATCAACCGTTACTACCGAAACCGCTATAAAGTATACCACCAAGACTTTATATACAGATAAGCAAGACCGCACCTATGAAAAGGTACAAACCAAAGGTGAACAAGGCCTTGAAACTGAAACTTATGTTGTGGAAACAGTAAACGGTAAGCAGGTTGCAAAAACCGTTCTTGAAAAAGAAGTCGTTAAAAAACCCGTTGAAAAGGTTGTTTTGAAGGGTACGGCAGTTCCTGTTGCAACTGCTACAAGCAAAGCAAATGCTAAGTCGGCAGGTTTTATCCGTCCTATGAATAAGGGTGATGTAAAACTCGTTACTGCATATTGGGGAGACGGAAGAGGTCATAAGGGTATCGACCTTGCAGGTGATACCGGTTCTCCGATTTTCGCAGCAAAAGGCGGTAAGGTTACTTTCTCGGGTTGGGACGGTAACTATGGTTACGCAGTTGTAATAGACCACGGCAACGGCTATCAGACACGTTATGCACATAACAGTGCACTCTGTGTTAAAAAAGGCGCTACCGTAAGTCAGGGTCAGCAGATTGCTAAACTTGGCAATACCGGTCGTTCAACAGGTCCGCACTTACATTTTGAAATTCTCAAAGGCGGCAAACAAATCAACCCTGCATCTTATATTGGATATTAAAAATTTAACCCGCTCGTAAGAGCGGGTTATTTTTATGTCTTAAAATTTGCGCCAAACCATTTTATTTACTACACCGGTATAACTTTGAATAAGTTTTACTACCTTGGTAGATACGATTTCATCAGTATAATCAGGTACCGGTATACCAAAGTCACCGTTTGTATTCATTTCTATCGCCGTTTCTACCGCTTGTAAAAGGTTGTTTTCGTCTATACCAGCAAGTACGAAGCAAGCCTTGTCAAGTGCTTCGGGGCGTTCGGTAGAGGTGCGTATACAAACGGCAGGGAACGGGGAGCCGACACTTGTGAAGAAACTTGATTCTTCTGGCAACGTACCGCTATCAGAGATTACAGCAAAAGCATTTTTCTGTAAACAATTATAGTCGTGGAAGCCCAAAGGCTCGTGCCGGATAATACGTTCGTCAAGTTTGAAACCGCTTTTCTCTATGCGCTTTTTAGAACGTGGGTGGCAAGAATAAAGAATGGGCATATCGTATTTTTTGGCGATTGTATTTATTGCGCCAAAGAGCGATAAGAAATTCTTTTCGGTGTCGATATTTTCTTCTCGATGTGCTGAAAGTAAAATATATTTTCCTTTTTCTATACCGAGTTTTTTGTGTATATTTGAAGCATCAATTTTTGAAAGATTTTCACGTAAAACTTCTGCCATCGGAGAGCCGGTAACGTAAACGCGTTCCTTAGGAAGACCGCATTCGTGTAAATATTTACGTGCGTGCTCCGAATAAGCTAAATTTACGTCGCTTATAATATCAACAATACGGCGGTTGGTTTCTTCGGGTAAACATTCGTCTTTGCAACGGTTTCCAGCTTCCATATGGAAAATCGGTATATGAAGACGTTTTGCCGAAATTGCCGAAAGGCAGGAATTGGTATCTCCTAAAATAAGTAAAGCGTCTGGCTTTAATTCATTCATCAGTTTGTAAGATTTTGCGATAATATTTCCTATCGTTTCACCGAGGTCATTACCGACAGCATTGAGGTAGTGGTCAGGATTTCTAAGCCCTAAATCTTCAAAGAATATTTGGTTAAGTGTATAGTCGTAGTTCTGACCGGTATGTACCAGTATATGCTCAAAATACTTGTCACATTTTTTGATAACTGCCGCCAGACGTATAATCTCGGGACGAGTACCGACAATGGTCATAAGTTTAAGTTTAGGCATTATTATTCCTCCGTATTTTCATAGAGTTTGAACTGTTTATATAGTGCCAAACGCTTATTTGCATGGGCATTAGCTTTTATAAGAGACGGTCGTTTGCCAAAAAGCATTAGTATTAAATAGCGTATTATTCGCCATATAAATATAAATGGATAAAGAATTTTCCATTTGTGCAAAAATGGGTACAAATAGTACATCGAGTTTTTTAGTGTCAAAAATTGGTTTTTAAATTTTCCGTTATTCGTACCGCTTTTTCCGTTTTGGGAAATCATTTTACTGCTGCCAGCTCGGTCTTTATCATTTTTGCCAAGATTACCCGAGGCGAAAATATCACCGATAAGAGCAGCACATAGTGAATCTTCAATATCTTCTGCCCAGTCGGGACAGGCAGTACCCAAATATATATGAGCGGTTCTGGTTATAATTTTGGCGAAATATAGCGTGCCGCTTTTTTCAAGAAGCGGTAATAAATCAGTAACCCAAAATGAATAGTTTAGGGTTTTGTCTACAAAATACGCCCAGTCGTAAAGGTGGCGAAGACCCAATCCTTCACCTAATAAATGGTGTATGGTGTGCAGAAAAATTATTACACCGTGGGTTTGGGGTGACGGTTTTTTGAAGTGTGGGTTTTCGTTTTCTTCATACTCTTGTGTGGCGTTTTTTAAATATTCGCGGAAATATTCGCCTGATTTTCCATATGGAATCCCTGCAACCTCAAAATGCATTTCTAAATGCTCATTTTTCTTTTTAAATACTCGGTGACATATATGTTCATCGAGTTCTTTTTTATAACCTGCGTCAATCAGTGCGTTTTCTACGGCTTCTTGTTGTTCGGGACAAATAAGAAAATCTACATCACCTAAAAGCCGTTTATGGTAATCCGGATAAAAAGACGCGGAAGAAAGCCCTTTTAATATAATGTAGGAAAAATCGTTTTTATTTAAGATATTTATCAGGTTGTTTTGTGCTGACAATACCTTAGAATTATTTAGCAGGTACTTCATACATAAATCAAACCATGATTGATAAACGTCTTGTGGGATATGCGTTTTGCATTTCCCGGTGTAATCAAAAGCCTGTAATATAACGGCTTGTTTTATGCTTTCCTCTAAAACTTTTTGCCAATCGTCAGCTGAAAGCACCGAAAAATCGAATTCACTATTGGGTTGTAAGAGTGCCAGCAGTGCTTTTTGCTGATAGTTTAGCATAGTTTATACCTCTTCGAAAAATGTATCGGGATGATTGGTGTCAAACTGTTCGTTAGCCCACATAAGTGTTACTAAATCATCTGTCTCACTAAGATTTATAATATTGTGGGTGTAACCGGGAAGCATGTGTACAGCTTCGATTTTTTCACCAGAAACTTCGAAACGTAAAACTTCATCTGAGCCGATTTTACGTTGCTCAATAAGTCCTTTGCCGCTAACCACAATAAAGAATTCCCATTTGGTATTATGCCAATGTTGGCCTTTTGTAATACCGGGTTTGGATATGTTTACAGAAAATTGTCCGCAGTTTGCGGTTTTTAAAAGTTCAGTAAAACTGCCACGGTTGTCCACATTCATTTTAAGCGGAAAACTCACCTTTTCTTTTGGTAAATATGAAAGAAATGTGGAATAGAGTTTTTTTGCGAAACTACTTGGCGGAATTTCCGGTATTATAAGCGTTTGTGGTTGCGATTTAAAGGAATATAAAAGGTCTGCGATTTCACCTAAAGTTACTTTGTGGGTAACGGGGCAAATACAAAAATCACCATCTTTGTGCGGTTCGCCGCTAAGACACAAAAGCATTTCGTCAATTAAATCGTCTATGTAAAGCAGTTCTAACTGTGCGTTGCGGTCATTTATTGTGATTTCTAAATCGTTTGCAATGTTATGGCACCAAGTGGCTATAACACTGTTATAATTTGGGCGACACCATTTACCAAAAAGGTTTGGGAAACGGTAGATAAGCACACTCGCACCACTGGTTTTGGCATAGTCAAAAAACAAGTCTTCGCCTGCTCTTTTGCTTCTTCCGTAATCGTTGTCGTAACGGCCTTCAAGCGTTGCTTGAATTGAAGAAGAAAGCATAACGGGGCATGTATTGTTGTGCTTTTTAAGGGCTTCTAATAATGAAGACGCAAATCCAAAATTACCTTGCATAAACTCGTCCGAGTTTTGCGGACGGTTAACCCCTGCAAGGTTAAATACAAAGTCTGCTTCTTTACAATATTTGTCAAGCTCTTCGGAAGAGGAGTCAATATCGTAAAGATAAATTTCGTCTATTTGCAATTCGGGACGGGTACGGTCTTTGCCGTCGCGAATGTTTTTAAGTGCTTCGGTTAGGTTTTTACCAACAAAACCTTTAGCACCTGTAATTAAAATATTCATTATTTGTTCTCCAAAGCGGCGAGTTCATCGCGTATGTACGCAAGGCTTAAAAGTTTTTCTTTAACCTGTTCTACATTAAGTAAGTCGGTGTTATTCGAGTTAAATTCAGTCAAAGGATTGCGCTCTACATCGCCGTTTTTAAAGTATTTATCATAGTTAAGACCGCGGTTATCACAAGGTACGCGGTAAAAGTCACCCATATCGGTGGCGTTTGCACATTCTTCGTTTGTAAGAAGGGTTTCGTACATCTTTTCGCCGTGGCGGATACCGATAACCTTAATTTTAGTATCAGGATTAAAGAGTTCGGTAACGGCTTTTGCCAAGGTTTCAATGGTGCAAGCTGGTGCCTTTTGAACCAATATATCACCCGATTTGCCGTTTTTAAAGGCGAAAAGCACAAGGTCAACTGCTTCGTCAAGCGACATTATAAATCGTGTCATAGAGGGCTCTGTGATGGTAATATCCTTGCCTGCCTTAATCTGTTCTATCCAAAGCGGAATAACGCTGCCGCGGCTACACATAACGTTGCCGTAACGGGTACAGCAGATTTTGGTTTTATCAGGACTTACTGTGCGAGATTTTGCCACAATAACCTTTTCCATCATAGCTTTAGAAGTACCCATAGCGTTTACGGGGTATGCTGCCTTATCGGTAGAAAGGCACACAATATTTTGAACACCGGCTTCAATAGCAGCAGTAAGCACGTTTTCGGTGCCTAAAACGTTGGTTTTAACCGCTTCTATCGGGAAAAATTCGCAAGAAGGTACTTGTTTTAGTGCGGCAGCATGGAAGATGTAATCAACCCCGTGCATAGCATTTTTAACCGAGGCTAAATCTCGCACATCACCGATGTAGAAGGTGATTTTTTCAGCAACTTCAGGCATTTTCGCCTGAAATTCGTGACGCATATCATCCTGCTTTTTCTCATCGCGCGACAAAATTCGTATTTCACCGATATCTGTAGCCAAAAAACGGTTAAGTACAGCATTACCAAAGCTACCGGTACCGCCGGTTATTAAAAGTGTTTTGTTTTTAAAATTTGACATAATATCATCTCCGAAATTATTTGGAATTATGAGTATAATTTGCTGAGCCAATTAAATGGTTTGAAGCGTTTTAAAAAGTATATGCCTTCGGCAAAGGTAATTGAAAAAACAACAACCAAAATATATTTTATAAGGGAGTTTTGCACACCACCCAAAATAAAAATAAAAATGGGGTGTATAAAATATATTAAAATCCCTGTGACGCGTAAGTTATGATAGATTATATGTGGTTTCAATTTGATGTTTAAACCAAAGAAGAAAATGAAAAATGTTGCAGGAATCAAGAAGATATACATATTATAATCTTTTGCCCAATGTAAGTATTGCACCACAAAAGCTTCTAATAGTAAAAGACCAAAGGATATAGATAATCCGGTTATAGCAAATAAAGGTTTAATAGTTATATTTTTAAAAGCAAATAGAGCGCCTAGAAGTATAAACGGGAATGCAAAAAGAATACCGTTTCGAGGAGTGATTATTAAATCAAGGATAGGCGAAAAAATATTGTTTACATTAAAGGGTAATATCATATTAAACAAGGAACCATATGTTTGTAGAATTAAACCAAAGGAGTACAAAACAAGCGAGATGGCAATTGTGGTTTTCATTTTAATTTTACATTTAATAAGTAAAGAAAGCAATAAAATGCCGACAACTGTTCCTCCAAGATACCACAAATGGTCATATGTTCCACTAAAAATCAGATTTTGCAAAAAAGGGATAAAGCTATTTTGTGTTAGAATCCAGCGAATTATCAAGGGTAAATATATTAAAGTCCAAATAACGTATAGGCGTAAAACCTTTTTGCAATAATTAAAAGGTATTGCAAAATTGAATTCATAAAAAGATGTTTTTTTAAATAAGAAATAACCGTTTGAAATAAAAAATAAAGGAACTGCTATTCGTGCAATTAAATTATTGACACCGTGATTAAGCAAGGAATTTATATCGTGAAATGGCGCAGTATGAATTGCAACGACAAGCAATGCACCGATAAATTTCAAAATATCGATAAATGGATATTCAGTTTTTTGACCTGATAAGATAGAAGAATTATTCATTGAATCACCAAAGTATATAGTATTTTTGTTTTTAAATTTGACATAATACGGTCTTTTCAATGGTTGGGAGAATTAATCACGTTCGAAGATGTCTCGGGTATAAACTTTTGATTTGACATCATTTAAACATGAATTAAAACGGTTAGCAATAATAATTTGACATTTTTCTTTGAACTTTGCCAAATCGTTAACAACCGGAGAACCGAAGAAGGTGCTGCCGTTTTCTAAAGTGGGTTCATATATTATTATGTGGGCACCCTTGGCCTTGAGGCGCTTTATTATACCCTGTACGGCACTTTGTCTAAAATTATCAGAGTTGTGTTTCATAGTTAGGCGATAAACTCCGATAGTGCAAGTGAATTCTTTGGATTGGTCAAATTCTCCGTTTTCACAATAGTCGTAATAGTTAGCGCTTTTTAATACTTGATTAGCAATAAAATCTTTTCTGGTTTTGTTAGATTCCACGATTGCTTCTATTAGGTTTTCCGGAACATCTTTATAGTTGGCTAATAACTGTTTTGTGTCTTTTGGGAGACAGTATCCACCGTAACCGAAGGAAGGATTGTTATAATGAGCGCCGATTCTGGGATCTAAACAAATACCATTAATAATATTTTGTGTGTTGAGTTCCTTCAATTCTGCATAAGTGTCAAGCTCGTTGAAGAATGATATTCTGAGTGCTAAATATGTGTTTGCGAAAAGCTTTACCGCTTCCGCCTCAGTGTGGTCGATAAGTAAAATATCAACATTCTCTTTTAAAGAACTTTCTTTTAATAATTTGGCAAAGGTTTGGGCTGCAATGAGGAGGTTTTTGTCGGAAATATCTGTCCCCACAATGATTCGTGAGGGATAAAGATTATCATAGAGTGCTTGACCTTCTCGTAAAAACTCCGGACTAAACAGAATGTTTTTATAATTCATTTTTTCTGATATACTTTTAGTGTAACCTACAGGAACAGTTGACTTAATGACAATACAAGCGTTCTTATTATATTTAAGCACAGTATTCAACACATTTTCCACAGCGGAAGTATCAAAAAAGTTTTCTTTTGGATCATAGTTTGTTGGGGCCGCTATAATTATAAAGTCTGCATTTTTATAAGCAACTTCGCTATCGGTGGTGGCAAAAAGGTTTAATTTTTTTGAACGAAAAAATTCTTCAATTTTTTCGTCTTTTATAGGTGATATTCGGTTATTGATTTTATTTACTTTTTCTTCACAAATATCTATTGCGGTAACATTATTTTGTTGTGATAAAAGAACGGCGAGTGAAAGTCCAACATACCCGGTTCCTGCAACTGTTATTTTCATTTCAGACTCCTTTAAAAAGTAAAGCACTATTTTAGATTAGTGATTTTAATTCATTTATACGATTTTTGATTCCACGCCAAAGGTTTCGTTGGTGATTTTGCGGAAAAGCGATAAAATCTTCATATGTTCCGCGCTTCGAAAAATCTATATTCAAACGATATTTTTCTTTGAGTGGAATGATTCTTTCCATATACCATCTGCCGCGCATTATTATACTACCGTTTTGATAATCAAATATTTTTGGGGTATCTTTGCAAATGCTATAGAATTCTTCCTTGTACCTCGATGAGCGCTTGCTTCCGTACAGTTCCCATTCCCATGGACTTTCGTGAGTACGGATATATGAGATTAATTTTTCCCTGTTCCATAGTGCAATTTGGCAGTTGAGGCGGTATTCGCCCTTTTGTGAGCGCTTTTCAAATCCCGGATATTTTTCGGATTTGATATTGTTGACATCTTTGGTTGGGAAGAACGAGAAATATGCAATGTTTGGGTTATTTTCCATATAATCGTAGCATTTAAGTAGTTCTTCAGTGTTTACAGGGGATTCGATATAAAAATCTTCAAGAGTAAAAAGAATATATTTGGTTTTGATTCTTTTTAGAGTTTCAATCATTCGTTTGCCCCAAGATGTGTTTTTGTTTTTATACATTTGGAAGGTTTGAATTTTTAAATCCGCGAATGAATAGGTCTTGGATTCGGTGTTCAAGACTATATTCATATCGAAATCCGGCCACTGTATTTTGAGAAGTTGGAAAAATCCGTCCCAGCAATCGCAATATGAATCGCAACTATTTACCAGTAGTGTGCAGTCTTTATAAAATATATTTTTCATATTTTGGCTCCTTTTATGATTTTTCTTGCGAAGCATCTGAGGCTTTTTTGGGCAAATCTGATTCGGTCGCAGAGCATAATTTTACCGGTGTTATTATAATAAAAGTTTATTTTTTTCTTTATTAAATCAGAAAGAAGGTGCTCGTGGGTATGAAAAAATTGGTACAAATCCTCGCGATCTTTTAATAATTTGTTTTTAAATATGTCGTCATTATAAAGCTTTCGCCGTGCGTACTCGATATGTACGTCAATAAATGAGCATGCAGCAGAATATAGAGCATCAGGTAAATAGTCAATCCATGTGTTTTCAACAATTTGAAGCTTTGCAAATGAAATGGGCAAGATATCTATTTTGCGTGTTCCGTATTTATTATAAGTTACGCCAGATGTATTTACCGTATATAAATATAATGGAAGATTATTTTTGATTATCTTGTTTGAACGTTGAAAAATTTGCAAGCTGAAAAGATCATCTTGATTTATGCGTCCAACCATAAAGCGCAAATCTCCGATAATTTCACGACGAATCAGCTTAGACCAGGGGGCAAGACCAATATTTTTTTTTCGGTATATTTGTTCTGCTATTTCTTCATTTTGAAAAACTTCTATGGGTTTTTCACCAGAGCAAAAACAGTGTTTGTTTAGTTTTTTATATCCACATGTACTTATATCAGCATCATATTCTATAAGGCTGTTTAATAAGATTTCAAAATAGTTCGATTCTATCCTATCATCTGAGTCAATAAAGGCGATTAATTCACCGGTTGCGATATCTAAAGCGGTATTTCTTGCCACAGAGATACCGGCGTTTTCCTTGTGTATAATAGTGATTTTTTTGTGACTTTTTGCATATTTATCACAAATAATACCACTGCTGTCTGTAGAACCGTCATCTACTAATATGATTTCCAAATTGTCGTAGGTTTGATTAAGTATACTGTTAATACAGGAATCTAAAAATGGTTCTACATTATATACTGGGATAATCACACTGATTTTTGGAGTTTTCAATTTATTTTTCCTTTCTGTAAATAAAACTATTTTTTCTTCTTGTTTAAATTGTATAAAATATTACAAACAAAAGTCTTGGTATGACAATATTCTTTGGTTTGCGAAAAAAGAAGTATAATTAAGGCTGAAAATAAGATGAATGTAATAAGTAAATTGGTTGCAATTGCAAAAATACCCGTAAAATTGTGCATAGAGCAGATCCATGAAATAAGGCCACCACAAGCCAATATAACAAAGAGTTTTATAAGATAAGAGCAAAGATATTTAGTGGGTTTTTCTTTAAATATATACTTAAATACGATATAAGCATCAAACCACCAAATAGTAATAAAACGACTCAATATTGTTGCAGATATAATACCTGGTATACCAAAGAATTTGCCTAAAATAATCGAGAAAACACTATTAAAAAAAGTAGTGAATACTGGGCGGTATCTTCCTTGATAATAAAGACCGCAACTTTCTCTAAAGTTATTTATTGCAGCAGTCAATCCGCTTGTTAAGAAGTTCAGGGCTATTATAAAAACGATATCTATATGTAATATATTTTCGGCACCTATCCATATTGTTATAAATGGTTGTACTACCGTGAAATAGCAAATACTGCAGAATCCGTAAATTGTAAAGGCGGAAAAGTTTATAATGCCGAAAACTCTTTTCTTATCTTCTAATGTGCCTTTGGCATCAAGGTTGCCGATGCTTGGACGGATAGATGAAAAAAGAATTTCCACAAAGCCGGTCACCATTAAAATCAAGGTCTGGTAATTATAATATTTTCCAAGAATTTCAACGCCTATCATAGCAGAAATTAGTATACTGTCAATAGCGTTGTTGATAATAGTACAAATTTTAGCAATAGCTAAACCGTAGGTGTTTTTGAAAATGGCCTTTTTTTCTTCTGCACTAAGTGTTTCTTTTGGCTTTTGTTTTATATATGGGAACCATTTTGCTATAAAGATACCATTCAAAAGGTTACGCGTGATGCTTATAAAAATTGGAATAGCGGTATATATGCAAAAGCCTAAAATTCCTTTAAATATAATAAGTGCAACACCTTGCAAAACAGGTGTTAGAATTGAGGCGGTGTAATTTATAGGGGTTAGTTTGTAATCTTTCTGATTGGCCGTTAAAAAGCCGCCGCGATAAGAGTAAACAAAGAAAGAAGAAACTGATTGAGTGAGGTATAGGGCATAAATTAAATATAAATCGCGTAATTTGATAACGCCATCTACGTCCTTCATCATAAGCGGAAGGAAGGGCGCTAAAGCTACACCAATAGCCAAAACCACGTAACCTAATATGTGATATATTTTTTTATAGTATTCAAGATATTGAAGAGTTTTCTCTTCATTTTCATCTGCAACCGGCTTGTACATAGCGTATACTATAGCAGCACCTATGCCAAGTTCGGCTATATTTAGAAATGACAAAATACTTGTAATTAGACTGTTAATACCGTTGTAAGTTGTACCAAGGTTGTGTATAAATAAAGTGCGCGTAGCAAATTGAAGCCCTAACATTAAAAATTTAAGGCCTAAGTTTGAAGCAATATTTTTTAAACTGTTTGAGGTTCTGCTACTTGCCATGGTTTCTCCTTTAGTTAAGTGTGTCTACGGTATCGTTTGTGAGGTTGTATCGAGGTAATAGGTATTTGTTTGAGAGTTTAGAAAGTATGTTGCAGTGTCTGGGTGTTACCCCTGTTGCGTAACGGTAACCGGCTTTTTTGGTTAATTTTAGAATATTTTTGTTAACTGCACCATTTGGGTAGGAAAATAATTCAATTTTTTTGCCGATAAGCTTTTCTAATTTTTCTTTGGAAGCAAAAATTTCGTAACGTGCAGTTTGTTTATCGCATTCATTAAGTTTTATATGATTGCAACCATGAGAACCGATAGTTACAAGTGGATTTTGCGACATTTCTATCAACTGATTAGTAGTGATATATCCGGGCTTGTCCAATAATTCTGCGCTGATAAAAGCGGTAAAGGGTATATTGTTTTCTTTGCAAATAGGGAAAATGGTTGTATAGAGATTGTCGAGTGCATCATCTATGGTTAAGATACAGAGGTCGTTGTGTCTTTTAAAGTTTTTGATGCCTTCGTCAAAAGAAACGAAGTTTCGGTTTTTAATATAGGAAAAAAAGTTGTTTTTTGATATGATACATGAATAAACTAATGGTGTGTCATCAGTTACGTGATGAACCATAATGATATTAATATGGTTTAGAGAATTATAAAGTTTTCTTAGTAGTGTTTTCAAAAAAATCAAACTTCCTTTTTATTAAGCCATTTAACATAATTGAATTTATCGAGATGCCGCTTTGAATATAAGGTTTTTGGAATATGCGAAATTAATTTTCCCCAATAAAAGTTTTTGTTATAGATATCAATAAAAAAAGAACTCGGATATTGAGGATAAGGTTTATTGGTTATAATTACTTTGTTTTTAAACGGTAATGCTTCAAATTTTTTTACGAGCTCATCAGTTGTTTCAATTCCGGCTTCCATAAAAACGAATAAATTAGTCCATTTAATTCTCCGCTTACGCTCTTCCCACTTTTTTCTTGCTTCATCAAAACTTTTATAATGGACAAAGTGAAGATTTACGAACTGATTTTCGGATATTTTAATTTGACCTACGGGATATTTTACTTCAGAAATATTAGAAATATCAAAAACAGGAGCGTTTAAATAGATTTGTAGGTTTTCTAAAAAGTCTAAGTAGTGTTCCGTTTTTATAAATAAATTTATAGTTGGAGAGTTAAATCTTTCTCCAAGACTATTGTACATAATTCCCCCGCAGCAGTTGTTTGAAATTATTGTGAAGTTATGGTTTTTAAGTTTTAATCGTTTTTAAAAAACTAAAAATTTTTTGTATGCGTTTTTTAAAATGCTCATAATTATTCCCTTAAATAAAATTGTTATTTATATAAAATTGTAACAATGTCCGAGTGCCTGATAGATTCGTTAGCAGAATGAGTGAGTCGGATATTTTTTTCGTCACAGTTATCGGTAAATCCTGCTTTTAAGAAAGAAGATATTAGTACAACGTTTCTTTCTGTTTTAACACCAGACAGAATGATATCTTTTTTGTATTTACTTAATAAAAATGCAAATAAGGCATTTTCCACGTATTTTGCAGCCACACGGCAGGACATTGCAAATTCTGTGATTATAATATTATCTTTATTTTCGGTAAGGTGTATGAAGGCAACTTGTCCGTAATCACCAAATTTATCTTTGGCATAAAGAATGAGGTTTTGTGAAGAGCCATCTTTTAATAATTCTTCGAATTCGGTTTTTGTGTAGCGGTGCGCCGAAAGGTTTAATTGATTTGTTCTGGTTATAAGTTCAAGACTGCGATCAAACTGTAATTGATTTTTGATTTCGGTCAATACAATTTGCAAATTGCATTTTTTGATAAATTCGGAATTGTCTCCCGAAAACTCGGTTTGGATTTTCCGGCGCTTTGCTTCTTGGATGTAGCTGAGCCTTCGGTTAGTGCTTTTCTCGGTTATTGGAAGGTTAAATTCGGGTAATGTTAAAAGGGATTCCAAATCAGTTTCTTTATATGTGCGGACATATGGCAGCGCAGAGGATACCTCGCCTCGCTCAAAATCAGAGTCGTCAATCAAGGCGAAAGTATCTATATTTATATTTAAATTCTTAGCGGCAAAGTATATGTTGCTACTTTTGGGATTCCAGTTAGCGAAAACATAAACAAAATAATCTTTAATACCAAGCTGTTCAAGTACCGGTAAGACGTTTTCTAGGTCATTTTTACTTACTATTATTTGAATAATGCCGCGTTGGTCAAAATTCTTAATTGTATCAAGAACGTTTTCTTTTAGTTTTAAGGTTTTGGGGTCAGATTCAATAAGTATTCCATTCCATATAGTGTTATCTAAATCCCATGCTACACATTTGATTTTTTTATTAGGTGTTTGAGGAATACTGTCTTTTAGTTCGATAAAGTCGGCTGCAAAAATTTGCAGTTCTTCAGTTAGATTGTTTTCGGGGAAAAGCCTTACAAGACCTCCTTCGGGCAGCGAAAACGGAAGTTTTAACAACTCTTGTCCAAAGCCGTTTGTCACATTAAAAACATTTTTATAAATAGTGGAGTTGGTTTTATCGGTTATTTCAAATATGAGGTTAAAATTGTTTGTTCCGTTATAATGGTATTGAAATAAAAAGTCTGTAGCAAAAGGAGTTTTAGAATTTAATGAGGCGTATTTTTTTCTCCTAAGACCGTCTAATTTTTGGCTGAAAGAATAGGTCTTGGATTGGAATATGGAACAAAAGATTTTAAATATTATGGAAATGAGACGGTCTTTTCTATCTAGCGAATGAATTTCTTTTACCGAAATGGAGCCTTTATTTATTCTGGATTCCAATTTTCCCCAGTCGCGAAACTTCAGCTTTACGTTCCATAAAAGATTATTGTGCGGAAGATGCTTTATGCCATAATCCAAACGGACGCAAGCGGTATCTTTTCTGCTTTTATAATGTTTGCAAGATTTGTAGCAAGCGGGCGCTGAACACTCTAAACAGTGTTCATCATAAAATAAAGGACATACATATTTGATTTTATCGGAAGTTATGAAATCTGATTGGCAGGATTTTGGATTTACACAGTTGGTTTTTGTGTAAATTTTTTTATTGAACCATACGTTTTGAAACATATCCCGACTCCTTAATTATTTTTTTAATTTTAAGGCAAATTTTAATAATAAACCGTACAGTTTTACAAATTTGAAAGAAGCGTAAGAAAGAATAACGAAAATACGTTTTGATTTTGGAAGTTTGGCGTTGTTTAATATTTCTTTTCTGTCTTTTATGTAAAATTCTTTTGCTTTTTTCATAACCGCTTTATATTCGGTTATTTCATTTTTTTTATGAGTTAGTACAGCACTGATTTGGCTGAAATATTCACTGGCGGTTTTATTTGCAAAGCTTTCTAACTTTTGAGACTTGTAAAAAGCAAATTTTTCTTCAAGCATATAGAAACCGTCAAGACGGTGAATGTTGTATTTCTTTTCTGTTATGCTATCGCCGTTGTAGTGGTATAGATATAAATAATCGTCTATAAAACCGATTTTTTTCGATTTCCAATAGAGTTGATATATAAGTGATTCATCCTCATTTATTCTGCCTTTTGGGAATTTTAAGCCTTCGAATAATTTTTTCTTAAAAAGCTTGCCGCAAACAACCATATAAAAATAACGGTTGCGCTCAAAAGTTTTCATCTGAATGTTTGTTCCGTCAAACAACTGAAGCCTATCAGTTACTTCACCTTGATTTACAGGTTTTCCGTTTTTGACTCTTAATAGGCAAGCTGCGGCGATATCCAAATTGTTTTCGACCAATGTGTCATACAATTTTTGAACGTAGTCTGGGTGCGCTTCGTCGTCACCGTCAAGAAAAATTATAAATTCACCTGTAGCCAGCTCAACACCTTTGTTGCGAGCTTCTGAGACCCCAAGATACTCTTGGTGCCAAACTTTGATACGACTGTCTTTTTTTGCGTATTTTTTACATATGGAAAGGGAGTTGTCGTAGGAGCCGTCGTCTATAAGTAGTATTTCGGTATTTTTGTATGTTTGATTTAAGAGTGAGTTTATGCAACGCGCGAGATATGGCTCGTTGTTATAAATGGGAATAATTATTGAAATTAAATCACTTTTCATAATGTTTCCTTATTTTTTGTGATATTTTTGGAGAAATAATTGTAATTAAGGCTGCAACTTTTGCTTTTAAATGAGTAATATGTTTAAAATTTTTTAATATAATTTTTCTGTATTTGTTTCTTTTGGCTTTATAGGATTTAAAGTCATTAAAATAGTAATGAGTTAAAATCTGACGTGAAAAATCTACTTTTGCGTTGTATATTACTTTTCGTGCAAAATCGAAATCCTTTGAAGCTTTGAGTTCTTCTAATATTATTTCATAGGCATTAAAAGCGGATAGTTTTTTTTCGCTAAAAACATTACTTATACTTCCTTTACGTTTTCGGTAAAAGTATAGGTTTTTATTTAAGACTCCAAAAGTATTAAATTGTTTGAAACATTTGGTTAAAAAAGTCAAATCTTCTATCATGTGTATTTCTGTCGGGAATTTTAGCGTTGTGAGTACTCCGGAAGAATTTTTAATGATTTTGTTCCAAATAAATCCACTCCATAAATTTGAATCAAAAAGTCCGTTTATTGCGGTGTTTTTATCTATTGGTCCGTTATACGGATAAGCTTTTCTATCAATTTTTTTATCGCCTATAAGTTCACTATATCCAAACAATAAAGCATCGGGATAAGAAAATATTTTTAAACTGTTTTTTATAGATTTGATAGAGTCCGGTGCAATTATATCATCACCATCTACGAACCAAATATATTTTCCTTTAGCATTATCTATGCCGAAATTTCTCGCATATGATACACCACTTTCTTGTAGGGAAAATAATGAAATTTTTGGATGATTTTCATATTTTTTACAGATAGTTAAGCTATTATCATTTGAAACATTTTCGATTAATATAATTTCATAATCATCATCATTTTGATTGAGTACACTTTTTATACATTCTTCTACATATTCTTGTATGTTATGAACTGGAATGATAACTGATAAAAACATATTGTTACTCCTTGCTTATGGGTCCGTCATTATACGTGCAGATGTTTTGGTTCAATATTAAGCTTTGGGTTAATGCAATAAATCTTTGTGCTGCTATTTCCGAATTCCATTCATTCCAAATAGTGTTATATGCATTTTCGTAAAATGTATTTTTGTTTTTGGTTTTTACGAATTGCAAGGTTTTTTCATAAAGTTTGTTAACGTCGGCAACAGTATAGCTGAATCCGTTATAAGCATCTTTAATCATATATGCCGTGGCACCGCAGGTATCACTGATTATAACAGGACAGGCTTGACTTAAACTTTCGTTGGCAACTGCTGCCCAACCTTCTAAACGGTTGCTGTTAATAAAGCAAAGATGACTTTGCTGCATGTATTTTAAAACGTTTTCTCTGGTTTGACCACCTAAAAAATTGACGCAATCAAGCTTGTGCTTTTGGACATACTTTTTTAAATTATCACGTTCTGGTCCATCACCGATAATGTTCAATTCAAAATCAATCCCGTTGTCTTTTAATTTTTTACAGCATTTGAGGGTGTCTATGGCACGTTTCAACTTTAGAAGTCTGCCAACAAACAGGAATTTTAGTTTATCATTGTTTTTCTTTTCTAAAAGTTCTTCAAAAGGAAGCTTTTCAACTTTGGGGAAATAACCGAATTTGAAACACTTATTAGTGTCAAAACCTATTAAAGCCAAATCTTTTGAAACAAAAGAGCCTGAGCAAAGAACGTATAAGTTTTGGCTATTACGTATAAACTGATTTTTTAATATTTTTGCAGTTGAGGGTATAAATCTTCGCCAACTGCCTTTTTTGAAGAAACATTCGGTATAAATAAAAGAAAGTTTATTTGCATTTTTTCGAATGCTTAATAGTTCGGAACTGCTACCTCCAAAAATGACGACATCACATTCGAGCACAACGTCTTCGGATTTTTGCTTATCTATGTAGGATTTTATGACGTAGGGTTTGGTTAGTTCAGCTTTATATTGTTGTGGGTTTTGGGTTAAATCTTGGGTTGCGATGAAATGAAATTCACATCGTTTATTAAGTTCTTCACATATAGGAAGCAGGTGCTCGTTTAAAAAGCCTGATACTAATGCAATTTTCATAAAATCACCACCAAATTGAAGAATAAATATTGAGTGAAGTGTTACTGCGGTAGAGAAATAAGGAAATGGATAGAAACATAAACAGTACGAATAAATCTGGAATGCGTTTTTTGTTATGGCTCGTAAGACCTTCTGCATACAGAATACAGAAAGCGGGTAGGAAATAGTAAGCTACGCGTTCCATTGCAAGGGTATAGAATCTACAAGCGTACAGAACAAAACCTATAATGCATAAAAGTATTATTGGGCTTAGCTTTTTAAACTCGCTATCTTTGACGTCTGCCGGCGAATGACGGTATTTTGTATATATGAAGAAAAATCCAATAAGAAATATTATTATGTTTATAATACCGCCAATATTAGAAAATTCGGATTCGTTTTTGCCGTAATTCATTTCAAAAAATTCGTTAGCTTTTGGCAGTAATGTATCCAGCATTAGCGCTATTGATATCATAAATGCAGAAAACAGCAAAATGTTTCTTTTGGATGATTTTATATTTTGTATGAAAATTACCGGCAGGAAAATAATTGCAGTTTGGTGAAAAAGTGTTGCAAAGAGGATAAGAAGAATCGATAGCAGATGCTTTTTCCTTTGTATTGCTTCTAACGCAAAAAGGCAAATAGCTATGGCAAATGCTTGTCTGTAGGCATAAGAAAACATTCCGAAGCAACCCAGACAAATATAAGCGATTACACTTGTAAAGACGTCTTTTGAGTTCCTGTAAAAAAATCTGAATACAGAAAAGGTTACAAAAGCCGTTTGAACAAATAACAATGCTTGTGGGGTTTTGAAAGTGTTTGTAACTATCCAAATAAACGCAGCATAACCAACCTCAAAAGGACTGTTTATTATATAGGATTCAAAATTGGTTCCAATGGCGTTGGAAGCATTGCGATAATAATTGAAAACATCTGTTGAAAATTTAACGGCATCTACGCTGCCCCAAAATAGTGTGATTACTATACCGGCATAAATTAGTTGATTGCGTATTTTATTTTTATTGTTGGTGGTATCTATTAAAAACATACCTCCAAATAAGATTAATAGCAGAATGGCATATGATAACATTATAAACTCCTGAGTTTTGTTTATAAAATCAGAATTTCCAAATAGGATGGTAAAGCCCTAACGAAGAGGAACTTCGATATAGGAATAAAACAGTTGCTAATATAACGAAAAAGAATGTGAAATCCGGTATTCGCTTTTTGTTATGATTAGTAAGTCCTTCGGCGAATAATATACAAAAAGCGGGAAGAAAATAGTAGGCAACACGTTCTAGTGCTAATACGTAAAAACGGCAAATATATATTACGAATGCAGTTATTGATAATAAAACTATAAAGCTTATTTGATTTAACTCGTTAGTTTTTATTTCTAATGGAGCTTTGCGGTATTTTGCCAACAGTAATACGAATGCTAAAGTGTATATTATGATTGAAATGATACCACCCAAGGACGAAGCAGAACCTGTTTGTCCATAATTCATCTCAAATAGCTCGTTAGCTTGTGGTAGAGTGTAATTAAGAGTGAATGCTATTATAAGCATAATGACCGAAAAAATAGTGATGTTTTTTTGATTTAGTTTTTTTTCATTCAGGAAAATGACAGGAAGAAAAATAATTGCGGTTTGGTGGAAAAGTGAAGCAAATAAGATTAAAATAACCGCCCAAAAATATTTTCTTTTTTGTATAAATTCTAAAGCAAAAAGGCAAACGGCTATAGCAAAGGCTTGCCTGAATGCGTATAAATATAGGCCGAAGCAACCTAAACAAAGATAAGCTATTATGCTTAGAAAAACATCTTTTGAGTTGCGGTATATAAACCGAAATACTGAAAACGTTACAAATCCGTATTGAACAAATAAAAGTGCTTGCGGCGTTTTAAAGATGTTTGAGCATATCCAGATAAAAGTAGCATAGCCTTTTTCGAAAGCGCAACTGACTATGTATTGTGAGTAACTTTTATGTAATGCGATGTTTGCGTTATGGTAATAGTTCATAATATCTGTTCCGAAGTCGAGCGCATCTACGCTACCCCAAAATAGAACAATCACGAGCCATGCAAAAATAAGCTGGTTGCGTGCGGTGTTTTTGGTGGGCCTTACTTCAAAAAGTAACATACCACCAAAAATCACCAGCAAAAAGATTGCATAAGTTAGCATGAAGTATCTCCTAAAATAGAATGGTACATTGATAAATAATCGTAATGATTTTTTTCTGCATTATGCGCTTTTTCTGCTTTTTTTATAGCATTAGTCGAAAGTTTTTGAGCTAAATCGTCGTCTTCGAAAATTTGCATAATGCGAAGAGCTAAATATTGATATTCGTCAAAGTCATAAAGAAAACCGTTTTCTTTATCATCTACAAAATCTGCCATACCTCCGCGGAAGGAAACGATAGTCGGTACACCGAGATGCATACCTTCTCGAAGAATGAGTGAGGGGCCTTCGATGCAAGAAGGAACGACCTGAATATGAGCGGAAAGCATATTGTTAATCATTTGTTCCTCTGTTTGCGAGCCTAAAAATTCTACGTTATTTTGTAAATTAAGCCTTTGGAGAAGCTGTTTTAAATATTTTGAGTATCCGTTAGTGACTATAAGTCCGTTTTCGTTTGCTTTCATGCCCGGGACTCTGACTTTTATGTCGGGATAAAACGGTTTTACAAGAGCAACGGCTTTTAATAGCATATGTATGCCTTTAAGTGCAGTGCCACCAGGGTTGGAAGAGATGGTATGGCGGTTAATATTGCGAATATCCCATTTTCGGCTTTTATAAAAATTCTCACGTAGGTTATAATCTACTTTAAAAACCTTAATATCCGGATTTATAAGTTTTGCCATAGATTCGTGCCACGAATCAACCGCCATACAGTAACCGGCTGTTTTAAGAATTTCTTGTTCTGATTTTGAGTTTTTAATGTGTATTAAGTGGTTTTCAAACATGCCGTTAAAACGCAACCACTCGTGAAGTGTTCGGTATTTAAAGGTTTGCCAAATGCTAAGACCACCAAGGTCTTTATCTTTAAGTTTTGTTAGTACGCCTTGGAGCGATACGACTGTTTTAATATTTGGATATTCGCGCACAAAGGAAAGTGCGTGGCAGTATTCTGTGCCGTGAATATTTACAATATCCGGGTTAAAGTCTTCTATTATTTGTTTCCAGTATTTTTTAAAGCCCCTGCGGTAGAAGAGCATATCCTTGCCGTTGCCGGGCAGACAGTAATAAATGGTATTTTCGACAATATGCTTTTTGAATTCTTTGCCGTGTACACAAGCAACTGCAAGTTGTACAGTAGCGTCTTGTGACAAGCGGTTAGCTATGTCGAACATCCATGTGCCGCTGTTTCCGACGTTTATATTTAAATGTTTTGCCAAAGGTGGCAATACCATGTTAACAATCCATAAAATACGCATAATTACTCCAATTTTATTTTTTAAAAATTTTATTTTTGAGTGAGCTTAGTCTTACACATAATATAAAATACCATTTTAAAGGAAAAAGGAAAGATGTCCAATTAATGACGTTTTCCTTAAAGGTTTTGTTGGCGAAAAGAATATTGAAGAATGGATAAGGGTATAATTTTTCGGACTTTAGTTTTTCGATATAGCTCTTTGCTAATTGTACGTCCCCTTTTTGGACTAAACTAAAAAGCAATGCTTTTATTGCAAAATGGCTTTTTCTTTTTGAAAGCTCTTTCCAAGAGCTTGGTATGTTTTTCTTTTTGAGTGAAAGGTACTCTTTTGCCAATAGATGCATAGAGACTATGTGTTTATCAAAATTGTTTGAATGCATTACAGAACCGGTACGTTGTCTGTAAAAATAAAAAACGTTTTTTGTTTTTAAACATTTTTGGCAATTTGTGAGAACGGTAAAATCAAATAGTACATCTTCGGAAAAGGAAAGTTGAGTTTTAAACTTGATTTTGTTTTGCTTTAGAAACTTGGTTTTGTAAAAGTTGCGCCAAACCCCACCGCCGTTATGTGAAAATACAAAATCATATATTTTACTGTTTTCATTACAAAAGTTAAAATCCACAGATTTATTTTGGATTTTTGGCCTAGTAGTGAAATGTTCCATACCGAAAAGTAATTTTTCAGCATCGTATTTTTCGGCTTCTGTTAACAAAGTATTAATACAGTTGGGCGCAATAAGGTCGTCGCTGTCTACAAACCAAATATAATTGCCGTTTGCCAATTCGATACCGCGGTTACGAGTGGCTGATACGCCTGAATTCTTCTGAGTGAAAAGCTTTATGTTTTTATTTGCAGAAGCAATTTCTTCTATTTTTGAGACGGTGGCATCACTTGAACCGTCGTCAATACAAATAATCTCATATTCTTCTTGCGAAATATCTTGATTAAGACAAGAAGTTAGTGTTTCTTGTATGTAGTCTTCAACGTTGAAGGTGGGGATAATTATTGATAGCCTGTATTTATTATCGGTCATCATTTATTGCCGCCTTTATAGTGTTTGTTAAAATTTGTTTTTGCTGTTGTTTATCGTGGTTTTGTTTTCCGCATTCAAACGCTTTTTTGCCGAATTCGGCAATAAGGCTTTGATTTTTGGAAAGCATTTTTAATTTTTCTGCGATTTCTTCATAAGAGGTGGCGGTAACGGCACTGTCGTGACGAGTAAAATAATCCATGGGTGCTATACTCTTGTCGCCTATAGCGAAAATGCATTTGCCGTTTTTTAAATAGTCGGTAATTTTAGTTGAAAAGGAAAGTCGTGCAGTATATTTATATTTTTTTTCAAGACTTTCTACAAAAACCAGAATATCGGCATTTTTTTGCACCTCTTGTACCTGCTCTAAAGTCAGTGCACCTTTCACCTTACAACCGTTACGATTGAGCTTGAGGTTCTGCTCGGAAGTAAGAGAATCGGTAGTGTATATATCAAGCTCCATTTTTACGCCGTCTTTATTTATTTCACCCAGTGATTCGGCAATTTTGGCAAGAGATAGCCATCTGCCTATGATAAGCTTGCCGGTGTAAACCATTTTGATGGGATTTGAGAGCGGTTTTTGAGTATAAGTGATGTTTGAGAAGTCTATACCCTTTGTCAAAATTTTGCAGTCTTTTTTGAAAAGACTGCCGTATTCTTCTTTTTGCTTGGGGCTTATGACCATAATTTCACTCGCATTTTTGAAGAGTTTTTTCTCTTGATGCCTCAGCCAAAATCTGCAAAGGAGTGAAATGGGATTCTTGGAAACTGATTTGTAAGAAAAATTATCATCCGAAATATACAAAACCGAAGGTTTGCCGGTATATTTTTGTATAAAATTTTGAAGCCTGTTCATATAGGTGCAAGGATATACGGGGAAGAACAAAACGTCGGCATCCAATTCGTCGAGGAATCTTTTAAGTTCTTTGGTTTTCCATTTTCCGAGTTTCCAAACCATCTCGCGTGCGAACGTCATAAGCTCGCTGTGCTTTTTGCTATAAATTTTATTTTCGGCGGCTTGTTCTGCCTCGGAGTTATTGGAGTTTTCTACCTCTTCGCCTGTTTTGATACTGCGTTTTAAAACGCTTTGTACAACGCAAGGTTCGCTTATGCGGAAAAATTTATCGCAAATTTTGGTATTGGGCAGTTTGGCACGAGTATAGAGGTGGGCAAGAGAATTTTTATTCCAACCGTCGAAAAAGTTTATAAGAGTGTTGATTCCCGTGTTGTCAATCCAAGGATTTATACCAACAACCAAAACTTTTGGCATTTCCAAAGCGTTCACCTTACTTTCTGTAAAATTTTTAAAACGAGACAAGTGATATTAAGCCCAAATAATTTTGAAAATCGACTTATGATTTTTGTGCGGGGGTTGAGGTTGTATTTTAAAAGAGGTTTAAAGCTGAAAATTTGTTTTTTCTGTGCTTTAAGTTGCTTGGTGTGAGACGAATATCCGATTAAGAGATTGCAATAGAGCTTTGCCAAAGAGGAAAGCATAACCTCTTTAAGCGCGGGGTCATCTATTTCGTAAAATTTCTTTTGCCATTTATCTATGGTGAAAATATAATCGTTAAAGCTTTTTGCTTTGAAGGTTGAGGTTACAGAGTTTTCACGTTGTCTGTAGTTTATATAAGGCTTATTCACAGTATCGAAATTCTTGGCTTTTGAAACTACGTTGTAATACCAATCCATATCTTCACAGCAAAGATTTTCGTCAAAACGGATATTGTTATCTTTAAGGATAGACATACGTGTGCACTTAGACCAGCAAGAACAGAAAAAGGCATCCTTGGATACAAGGCTTTTAAGAAGCTCTGTTTTATTGCTGAAATTGTCTTCGGGCAAAGAAATGCCGCATTTGTCGGAGCGGTCGCCATAGTACTTTTGATAGCGAAAAGTTATGATATCAGTGTAGGGGGTTATTTTGTTCTTAATATCTGAAAGAAAATTTATATCGTTTATAAAATCGTCGCTGTCAAGAAAAACTGCAAACTCGCCACCGGCAGCATCAATGCCTCGGTTGCGTGCGGTTGATTGACCGCCGTTGGCTTTGTGGATTACAACAATACGGTTATCTTTATTGGCGTAACCGTCACAGATTTTTCCGCTTTGGTCAGTGCTTCCGTCGTCCACCAAAATCAATTCGAAATCGGTGAAGGTTTGTGCAAGAATACTGTCGACGCACTCGTTTAAATATTTCTCTACGTTATAAACCGGAACAATTATACTGAAAAACATATTATTTTACTCCATTGATTACATTGGAAATTTGTTGTTCGGATATTAAAGCTAAAATGTTTTTTTCTATATGTGAATTTAGCCGCGGTGTTATTTCTTTTGAAATGGCTGCAACGCCGGGAAGTATTACGGTGTTTTTTAAGCGACGAAATTTGTTTGTGATTGGATTCGGAATTTTTTCGAACATATCGAGCACAGCACCGCTAATTTGGTTTGTTTTGAGCGCATGGTAAAAATCATCGTTGTTGAACACGGCTTTTCTGCCGACGTTTATAATTACGGCAGAGCTTTTCATACAACTAAATAATTCGCGGTTTATAAAGCTGTTGGTTTGGTCGTTGTCGGGTAATGTGGATATTATATAGTCGTAATCATTCAAATGTTTTATCAACTGTTCTTTTGAGCGCAGGATGGTCTTATAAGGTGATTTATCCGGACAATATGGGTCGTAGCCGTTGATGTTCATATCAAACCCTACAAGACGGTTGGCAATCGCTGTGCCAATATTACCGGCACCCATTATAAGCACGTTCTTGTCCTGAAGCTCGGTTATTTCTTTATACCCGCGTGTCAGTTTGAAACGGCGATTATTTGGATTTTTACGTAGTTTTTTTGCCATTTGCAGAATGCCGAAGATTACCGTTTCGGCTATCGGAACCGAATAAACGCTACCTGCGTTTGCCACGGCAACATTTTTTTGAGCATATTTAACTGTCGGCACACCGTCGAAACCTGCACTTGTAAGCTGAAAAAGCTTTAAAGAGGGGAAACTCATCTCGGCGCATTGTGTTGCCATTGCACGTGAACCGCAAACGGCGATAACTTTACTATTGCCGTTGAAATTGGCAATGGTTTTATTGTTAACGACTTTTATATTTATATTATTTGGGACTCCGTTTTTAAACAACGGACGGTCGGTAAGAACGGTTTTCATTAGTTTTCTCCGTCTAATAATTTTTTGTATTCTTTACGTTGGTGCTCGAGCATAATCGGTCTTGCGTATAGCGCGGTTGTTCTTTGATAGGCGGCGTCGCCAAAAGAAAGCACCTTTTCTTTGTTTTCCAAGAGTGAAAGCATGGCTTTTTCAAGCTCTTTGGAGTTTTTGTGAGGTACCAGTAAGCAAGAAACACCGTTCTCCATTACCTCGGAAGCACCGGGAATATCGGTTGTGATGGTGGGAACTGCCAAAGCACCGGCCTCTTGTATTACCATACCAAAGCCTTCGCGGTAGGTGGGGTGTACTAAAACGTCCAAAGCAGAATAATAAAGCTTCATATCCTGCTTTTCGATTCTTCCTGTAAAAATAACCGAATCGGAGTCTTGCGCCCAGTCGAGCAAATCTTGGGCGATGCCGCTTTCTTCGTCGGGACCTATGATTAAAAGTCGGGCATTATCGTTGGATTCCGAGATACCCTTAAAAGCTTCAAGAAGCTCGGTACAACCTTTGTCAATTGAGATACGTCCCGCGAATCCGAATACAAAATCGGTTTCTTTAAAACCGAATTTTTCGCGAATTTGACTTCTCCAGATATCTTTGCTTAAGATATTATAATCAAGCATATCCACTCCAATAGTGCCGCCATTACCTATGACGGCAGCCTTTTCTTTTTTATAGAGCTTTTCGTCTATGGCAAATTGCATATTTTTTTGGCTTACTGCACGGATATGGGTGGAAAGTCTGCAAACGGTTTTCTCAATAGTTTTAAATATTTTTTTTGAAAAACCGCCAAGCCCAACGTAACGAATACCCCACTGAGCGTAAAGCCTTATCGGTACACGTGCGAAAAATGCGGCTATTGATGCATAGCAGCTTGCGTTGGGGGTGGAGTATTGGATTAAATCAAATTTCTCTTTTTTGAAAATTTTATAGAATTTAAAGATGGAACCGAAACCCGATAAATTTATTCCGCGTGACATTTTTATAGGTGTAAAGTGGATGAATTCGGGTAGTGAGTTTTTGAAATTCTCGTCGTCATTGCAAATAAGTGTCACGTCGTAGTTTTCGGTTTTGTGCAAATTTATTGCGGTTTCTACCACAAATGATTCGAGTGTTCCGGCGATGGTTGTTATAAAACATATTTTTTTCATTGTCTTGCTCTTTCGATAGAAGTCACTATTTCACTTACTTTTTCTTTTATGGTTTTGAGATTTTTTTTGTATTCTGTTTCAGAATAATTAGCAACCTCTTCTTCTTTTAGACGGATATTTTTGACGCCTTCAATGAAGAGTTCCTTTACGTCGTTAGGATTCTCAATGCGGTTGGCATCGCAAAAGCCAC
The DNA here is from genome assembly GCA_045536525.1 of Acutalibacteraceae bacterium. Lineage (GTDB taxonomy): Bacteria > Bacillota > Clostridia > Oscillospirales > Acutalibacteraceae > UBA737. Next base: position 28,042 of record JAZSNT010000004.1, on the reverse strand, counting down.
GGGAAAGAATAGCGGCAGAGGAACCTAAGTGATAGTGCTCTGCAATAATATATTCGGCAGGCAAAGTACCGTAACCTACACGGGCAATTCCGCCAAAGCCGTATTTTATACCCTTTTCAGCAAATTTTTTGCACAATTTTTCAACAGTACCGTCGCAAAGAAGTTCGAACATAAAGGTTTGAGCGTAGGCAAGGTGCAAATCGTTAAGCCCAATGTGTACTTCATCGATGCCGTTTATTTTGAGAATATCATCTATATTTTTAACCGATTCAGCGGTTTCAAATAGTAAAATGGTCTTGGCGCGGCCATTTACCGCTTTTATAAAGCGTTTGACCTCTGACGTAGTTTTAAACATTGGAAGCATAATGGCGTCTGCACCGGCCGATAAGGTGTCTTCAATTTCTTGTTCGGTGCTGCCATATTCGTTTGTTTTGTCATGAATGGGATTTATACGGACCAAAAGCTTGGAAGAGGTAACAATGGGACGTAAAGCCTTGATGTCGTCTACGGTATGAAAAGATTTTACGGTGTTCATACCTGTTTGGCGTTCTTCTTTACCGATATATTCCATATCAACCCATATTCTGTCAACCCCTGCTTCTTGGGCAATTGTAGCCACTTTGGGGTTGTTTGTTATGTACATAAGAGTCAAAGCCATATTTTCGCTCCAAACTATCTAATCTTTTTTGCAGGTACTCCTACATATATACCTGAATTTTCGATATTACTTGTTACTACGGCGCCCGCACCGATGGTACAGTTTGAAAAAATGTTTATGTTGTTGATTATGGTTGCACCGGCACCGACATGACAATTTTCACCGATTTTAACTGTACCGCATAAGGTTGCATTTGGTGAAATGTGGGTGAAATCAGAAATTAAATTGTCGTGGTCAACACTTGCACAGGTGTTTATAATACAATGCTTGCCGATTTTTGTCGAAGTATTTATTACCGTGTTTGGCATAATCACACTGCCCTCACCAATGGCTACGTCAGAGCCGACAATCGCAGAAGGATGGATGAGTGTGGCATAATTCAAACGGTATTTTTCGTTAATTTTTTTGCGGATTTTATTATTGCCTATCGCTATTATAAATTTCGCTTTCTCACTGTATTTCAAAGCGTCTGCAATGCATCCAAGTCTGTTGAGGCCTAAAAACTCTAAATTGTTTGGATTGTCGTCTAAAAAGCCTAGAATATTGTATTTGTTGGCGATGGCAATATCGGCAATTACTTTTGCATGACCACCACCGCCGATGATAATTAAATTACGCATTAATAATTTCCTCTGGTGTTCCTTTAAATTCTTCCATAGTTGCGTTGGTTTCGGATGAAATACCCTCACGTTTAAAAACTGATATTATTGTTTTGAAAATTATTTTCATATCACATAAAAAAGTAACGTTTTTTGTATATGTAACGTCATCTTCAAATTTTTGTTCCCAAGTAATCGAATTTCTACCGTTTACTTGAGCTAAACCCGTGAGTCCGGGGCGAACCGTATGACGTAAACGTTGGCGCTCGTTGTAGAGTGGTAAATACTTTACCAATAACGGTCTTGGTCCTACTATTGACATATCACCTTTTAGGATATTGATAAGCTCGGGCAGTTCGTCAAGCGAGGTTGAACGTAATAATTTGCCGTATTTATTAAGGCGTTTTTCATCGGGTAATAGATTGCCGTCTTTATCTTTTTGGTTTGTCATAGTGCGGAATTTTATAAGTTTGAAAATTTTTTCATTTTTACCCGGACGTAATTGTGTGAAAAATGGGTTGCCTTTCATACCTATTGCGCCTAAAATTATTAGAATTATCAAAATGGGGGAGAGTACTAAAAGAGCTAAAAAGCTAAGGATAAAATCCATAGGTCTTTTTATATATTTTGCGTAAATCATGTAACCACCTTAAATCAGGTTTTTGATTAAATCTATTACGTTTTGTTGTTCCGCCGCAGTCATTTTTATATCACTTGGCAGACAAAGACCACGTGCGAATAAATCTTCGTTAACGGCTTGTCCGTTTGTAGTAATAAAGTCGTTGTTTTTGAAAACGGGTTGCATATGCATTGGTTTCCAAAGCGGACGGGTTTCTACGTTGTGCTCACCCAGTTTTTCCATAATTTCAAGCGGAGTGATTTTTACACTTTTATCAAGAAGAATGCAAGAAAGCCAGAAATTAGGTACGGTATTTTCAAGATACGGATTCATACAAACGGGATAGTCTTCAAAACCTTTTTTGTAACGGTTGTAAATTTCGGTTTTCTTTTGGCGATGTTCCTCCAAATGCAAAAGCTGACCTCTGCCGATGCCCGCTACAACGTTGCTCATACGGTAGTTGTAGCCGATTTCCTTATGCTCGTACCAAGGGTACGGCTCACGGGATTGTGTTGCCCAGAAGAAAGCTTTGTCACGTGCTTTTTTATCTTCGGTTAGAAGCATGCCACCGCCTGATGTGGTAATGATTTTATTGCCGTTAAAACTGATGGCGGCATATTTACCGAAAGTGCCGCATTCTTGTCCTTTATATTTTGCTGAAAGTGCCTCTGCGGCATCTTCTATTAAAATTGCGTCGTGGTGTTTGCAAATTTCTATGATTTCATCCATCTTGGCGGGCGTGCCGTAAAGATGCGCCAGCATTACAATTTTGGCTTCTGGGTATTTTCGAAAGGCGTTTTCAAGGGCTATCGGGTCTATATTCCAACTGTCTTTTTCGCTATCAATAAAAACTGGTACACCGCCTTCATAAACAACGGGATTAACAGTAGCGCTAAAAGTCATATCGCTGCAAAGAACGATATCACCTTGTTTTACGCCTGCTAATTTGATTGCTAAATGTAAAGCTGATGTACCGGAATTCAAAGCAAGACAGTGTATCATGCTTTTGTTGGTATTTAAAAATTCGCCCATTTCTTTTTCGAAATTATCGCAATTAAAACCTAATGGTGCTATCCAGTTTTTATCGAAAGCTTCATTGACATAACTAATTTCTTCACCGTGCATAGAGGGTGTCGATAGGAACAATCGCTTTTCCATTTGTTCTCACGCTCTTTTCCAAAAAATAATGGGTAATTTAAAGTAAAATATAATTATACATATATATATAATAACATATAACGTATAATAAGTCAAACTAAAAAATACCGTTAAAATTTGGTTAAATATACGACAAAACGCCGTTTGTTTAGGTGAACCGGATTTTTAAATTGGTAGTTGGTGAAAAGTGCTTAAATTTTAGCTTTTTTCGGTGGTGTATTTTTTTAGAATATTATACAAGCTAAGGTACATATTTTTAAATACGAAAGGGTGTAATTTATGAAATATATTGTTATTACCAAAAAGCATTTGATGATGGCTTTTTGCTTTGTGTTGGCGTGTATTTTGGCAGTTGTGTCGGCGGCGAATATTTCAGCGGATAATAACCGACTGTTACCTATTTATTGTGTGGAAACCGATAAAAAACAGGTGGCGATTTCCTTTGATGCCGCGTGGGGTAATAGTAAAAAGGTACAAATTATTTAATTACTCTAATTCTTCGAATTTGAAGCCCACCTTTATTTTTAGTTTCCTGTCTTCTTCCTTTGTTTCGGGATTGGTCTCAAATTCTTCGTGTATCAAAATTGTAGATATGAAAGCGTCCATAACTTCCTTTGAAAGCTCGGTAATTTTTTTATGCGTTATCAAATTTTTAATTACGGGATTATTTAAAGCAAGTTTTGGGTCAGCAGATAATTTTTCTTCGCAAGTTTTAAGCTCGTCCTCAAGACTATCGCGTTCTATGATTTTTTTATTCAACCTATCACGCATATTGTCATATTCTCTTTTTTGCTCGGTATCTTTTCGTATTTCTGCCAACATATCATAATAGCCGTCTATTTGGTTATTAACTTTTTCTAACGATTTTTTAAGTTCCTTAATGCGAATTTCTATTTTTGACGATTTAGATTTTATCTGCTTGTTTTTTGTGTCGGCTATGGCTTTTGCCAAGTCCTTATATTTTCCTAACTGTTCATTAAGCCTATTTAATATATATTCCGATAGCACGTCCTCATTTATAGAGTGAGACGTGCATATTTTTTTATTATCACCATTTGATTTATAAGAACGGCAAACGTACCTTGTGCTAACCCTGTCTTTGTACTTGGTTTGAATTTTAGCCATAGCTCTGCCACACTCTGCACATTTGATATGACCTGCAAAAATAGATATATTTTGTGTGAAGTCAATATCTCTTGTAGAGGTTTTTAACCGTTCTTGCACCTTGTTAAATGTCTCTTTGTCTATAATTGGCTCGTGGCAATCTTCGGCAATAATCCACTCGTCAGGATTATATTGTGTTTTCCCTGTTTTATTAAATCTGCTGTGATTTGTTTTGTGCTGTATCAAGTCGCCACAGTAAACGCGATTTTGCAAAATACGTTGAACTGTGGAATACGTCCAACTGTTTGTTGTTTCTAATTTTTTATAGTTTTTATAATTGGTTCCTTGTTGCTGTTTATAGACTGATGGACACACAACACCCATATCATTAAGACTTTTTGCTATGGTATTTTTGCCGACACCGTCTAAAAATTGATTGAAAATAAATTCGATTACCGAGCGTACTTCTTCATCAATTATTAAGTGATTTTTGTTTTCGGGGTCGCGCTTATACCCATAACTTGCAAAAGCACCGAGAAATTGACCTTTTAAACACCTTACTCTAAAACCTGAAATCAAATTATTAGATAATCGGCGCGAGTAATCCTCGTTCATAAGGTTTTTAAAGACAGTTAAAACGTCATAACCATTTGTATGAAGAGTATCAACATTATCAAATAATGCGATAAATCGGGTATTGTATTTTTGGAAAGTATTTTGTAAATACTCGCCTGCCTGCAAATAGTTTCTTGCAAAACGGGATAAATCCTTAACAATGACACAGTTTACTTTTCCTGTCTTAATATCGTTAATCATATCCATAAATTTTGGTCGCTGAATATCGTCCGTACCCGAAACGCCGTCATCAATATATTCCTTGTAAAAATCAAATTCGTCCTGCCGATTGTTCAAAAAATCGTGCAACAGTATTTTTTGATTTTCGATACTTTCGGAAAAATGTGCTTCCCCCTTGCGTTCATCTGCTTTTGAAAGCCTAATATATAGGGCGGTAGAAAACTTTTTGTTAGCCATAATGAACTCCTTAAAATTGTTTTGTATCTTCTTTAGCATTATATCAAAAGTAGGGTACAAAATCAACCTTTAGTTTGAAAAAGTTATAAAAAAATAGAGGGTGCTTCCGCACCCTCATCAGAGTAGTATGTATCAAGGAGATCGTTAAGGCAATCTCCGAAACTTTTACCTTGTTCGAAAACGTCTTCGAACTCAATGGTAACCTTTTTCATAGGTTTGCCGCCTTTCCGATAGATATAATTATTTAAGGCGGTAACGTTCGCACGTTACCCGATATTAAATTGTATGTGGGCAGAAATGGAAAAATGTCTATCTAACGCAAGTTTGAGGACTGCGTAGATGACTAACTTTACAACTGTAAATTTCAGCCTACATAGTGATTATATCGACTGACGTTTTAGTGGTAGGGGCAAAAGCTCCAAAAACAATATTCTATATTATTATTGTCTTGTAATGGTGCTTTCAGGAAGTATCCTTAACCATAACCATTGACCGAATATTAAATAAAATTGTATCTATTTCGTGGTTGGTGCTAATTGGCGGCATTATTAAAGCAACACGGGACATTACAACTGAATCACAGAGAGTTTTGGAGCAAATCTCTTTAAAAATTGCAGGTCTACCGACCACTCCTAAAAAAATGTGAAGCGTGTGGGACACTCCACCCTGTGTTTCCTACAAGTTTTGTTGCTTGATACTCGTTTATATTGCGAAAAATACTGGTGAGCAAGTAAAAGAATAGACAGTGGCTGATAATGGCTGTTAGCTTACGGGCTGTTAACCTAAATCGGTGCAGTTCGGTGCCCCATTGTGAAAATATGAGATGCAAGTGAGTAATCATATTTAAAAGGTTCAGGGCAATAGCGAAGAGATCGCACACGCATAGCACAATTATGTATCGGTGCAGGGTTGAACCTGTTAACACGCAGAACAGATGCGTAAATGGTTCGTCAATCAGGCAATGGGTTGACAAGTCAGGGTGGCAAATAAAAAAGCATACGGAAACCTCACCTCTAGGACGTGACTTAAGCTTATGGACTTCTCCCCTTTGAACACTCAAAGGGAGAAGTCTGTCCATTTAGCTCCGTTTCCTACATAGGACGTGGGTGTTTCGGGGGATATTTCAACCGAAAACGCCCGACGTCCTTTTTGTTTACATCCCACATACGTGTCCCAACCTAAACCCACATAGCTGTCCCAAAACATAAAAAATCAGGTGTACCTTAAGAGATACACCTGATTTTTCTATCGCTCGTCACGTTCTATATATTCACGTTCGTGCTGTTTGGTTATAAAGTCCATAAAAAATTCCCAAATACTCTTGCCGTTTCGGGTAACTTGGTTTTCCATCCACTCTTGTTGCTCCCACGCTTGTTGTTGCAAATCGGCAATCTCGGCTTTGGCGTTTGCAAGGTTCACTTCGGCGGCACGGGCTTCTATCTCGGCTGAATTAGCTCGCTCTTGCAACTCCGCAACCCTACGGCGCTGATTGAGTTCACGCGTCAACTTTGCACCCATATATTTTAGTTCTTCAATCGCTTTCTTAATCCACGTAGTTGCGGCGGCTCGTTCCTTCAGCACGAGATAATCCGTTTCCGCCATCGTTACTTGTGCAGGGGTTTCTTGCTTTGTAATCGGATTTTTCTTTGCAGGGGTACGTTGCACCTCGATTTTAAAGTCGGGTTCGGCATAAGCTTCCAAAACTGCTTGGGATAAGCTCTTTTGAGCCTTTAGGGTTTCGAATTTATCTTGGAGTTCAAGATATTCTTGCTCTTTTTGGGCAAAGCTCTGCACCAAAGTTGCCTGTTTTTCTTGTAAATCTTCAAGTTCTTTAACCTTTTTATAGGTGGCGGTGTCTAAATGCTCTTTGTTTCCGTTGCCACGAATAACCTCAAAACCCGCATGTGCGCAAAGTGTTGCCAAAAACTGATTTTCTCTGCTTTCCCATTGCATTTGGGCGGTATTATTCAATCCTTGCGATTCAAAACCCTGTTGTTCTAAAGCACGAGATAAAGAACTTTGCATACCCATACCACGAGTGAATCCGTCACCAACAGGGATATAATCAATGTGAACGTGTCCGACCTGTGAGCCGTTTATACCCACAGACTCGTCACAATGATAGTATAAACCGCAAAGTTTTAACTGCGGGTTTCTTCTTTCCCAATCCTCAACAAATGCTCGGAGGATTCTCTTTCCGTCATTTTTACTGCAAATAGGAGTGCCGTCTGCTTTCTTGCCATAGATACCGATAATAAGCTCATAAACGGGTTTTTTCTTTTTGTCTTCACAAATTTGCTTGTAATAATCGGTAATCTTGCGGTCTTCACGTGTTTGACGTTCGTTATATTCTTGGACGGATTGCCCGAATAGTCTTTCGTAGGCGGTTTTTGGATCTTCATCCAACCACACCTCAAAATGACCGTTCGGATCAATGTGGTCTTCCTTTGCGATAACCTTTGGATTTCGCAGATTGTGTTGACGTGCCACTTGGCTGCCGTTGTGTGTTGATATTGTTACGTTATTTTCCATTGTCATTGCCCCCTTTGGCGTGTTTGCTGATATTATAGATGATTAAAACGGGGGCTTGACAATGTCAATAACCCAATATCACTAACGGCAGAGCCATTAGTTATTGGGGGCGGCGGCCAAGTGGGGTAAACTTTGTAATATATAGAAAAAAGCTATGCCGAAGCATAGCCTTTTTAATTGTATAATATTTATTCCTCGGTAGTAGCTGTTTCTACAACCGCACCGCACTGTGCTAAATAGCTTGTTGCGGCATCTAAAGTCCTTTTATGTTGCACGTAGTTGATGCCAACAAATATAACAGGTACAAACAAAAGACCAATGACTGCAAAGAAGAAGCACGCAAGGGCAATAAGAACATCAGCAGGGAATACAGGAATTAAAAACCAACCGATTTTTGTAATTTTCCAAGCGACCTTTAATGCTTTGAAAATACCGCCACCAATTATGTAAGATGGAATTGCAAGAAAAACGGCGATACCTACAAACATACTTGTTTTTTCAGGATTTCCCCAAATTGCAAGTGCAGTGAAAACGATAGCAATAAGAGAAAAAACAAAACCTATCAAAATTCTGATTTGGTTTATTTTTGCAAATTTAACTTCTCTTTTTGCTCTTTCAATGTCTTGAAATTGCACTTCTTCAAATAATTTTTCCTTTTGTTTTTGTTTTTTAGCCATGATTATTCATAACCCCTTTTAATTATTTTTAGCGACACACAAGTTCACTTTTCAACATTATACTACTAAGTTGTGCAAAAGTCAACTACTTAGTAGAATTTTATACATTAAAAATCCACCAATTGTATATTAAAAGAGGTTAAAATATTAGTAGAATTGAGGTGTACTAAATGGTAGAATTTGGCGACAGATTGCGACAGCTTCGCAAAGAAAGAAAATTAACGCAAAAAGAACTTGCAAGTCTAATAGGCGTAAAAAATAGCGTTATCAGTTTTTATGAGGTGGGAGATAGAACACCGTCCTTAGAAGTTGTTATCAAGCTATCTAAAGCACTCCATATAAGTACAGACAAACTACTCGGCATAGAAAAAAGCGAAACAATAGATATTTCGGGACTATCCGAAAAGGATAAACAGTATATTCAGTCATTGGTAGATAGATTAAGAAACAAGTAAAAGCAAACCCACAACACAAGGGAAATCGGTGTTGTGGGTTAATTTTGTACCTTTTTACTTTTATCGTGGGGTAATGACGATACTGAGACGCTTATACAAATACTTAAAGAGTACAACGTTCCGGCTACTTTTTTCGTTGTTGGTGCGTGGGTTGACAAGTATCCTGAGTCGGTAAAAGCGCTCAGCGATGCAGGACACCAGATACAAAATCACTCTAATACGCACCCTCACATGCCACAATTGTCAAAGGCACAAATGACCGATGAAATAGAGAGTTGCAATGAAAAAATTAAAGCGATAACAGGAGTAAAACCTACCTTTTTGCGCCCACCGTATGGTGATTATGACAATGTGCTTATTGAAACGATGAACGAACTTAAAATGTATACAATTCAGTGGGACGTCGATACAATAGATACAAAAGTAATGACAAATGAATATCATTGTGCTATAATGAGTATAGTTTAGTATGATAACACATACATATAGAAACCTATCTCAAGATGAAAAAATAATGTTATACATAAGATTACTTGAATCTATCAACAAAAGGACGGATAAAGACAATGACAAAACAAACGGCAATTTACACAAGGCAGAGTGTGGACAAAAAGGAAAGTTTAAGCATCGAAGGTCAGATTGAGCAATGCGAAAATAAATTAAGAAAAGGCGAAATATATACCGTTTATAAAGACAAAGGTTATAGCGGTAAAAACACCGCAAGACCTGAATTACAAAGACTTATAACCGACATTGAACTTGATAAGGTTGGTAAAGTTATTGTTTATAAATTGGACCGTATAAGCAGAAGTATTACGGACTTTTATAAACTGTTTGAAATTATGCAAAAACATAATTGCGATTTTGTAAGTGCTACTGAACCTTTTGACACAACAGGTATGGGTGTATTTGTAATGGGTATGTTAGCATTATTCGCAGAACTTGAAAGAAAGAACATACAAAAACGAGTTAAGGACAATTATTACTACCGCACCGCCACCACAGGCAGTTGGGCGGGTGGTCCGGCACCATACGGTTTTAAGAATGGAAGAAATGAAGACAATAAACCTACTCTAATACCAATACCAGAAGAAATTGAAGCGGTTGAGTTAATGTTCGCACTTTATTACGGTGTTGAACAATGCACATTAGGTCAAGTGGCAAGAAACTTAAACGAAAGGGGTTATAAACCACATAAAAGAGCGGTTTTTGATAGTGTAACAGTATCAAAAATCTTGCAAAATCCAATCTATGTTAAAGCGGATAAAGTTCTTTATACATATTTCAAAAAACGGAAAATCAAGTTTTTGAATAGTGAAGAAGAATGGAACGGAACAAGAACAGCACACATTATTGGTAAAAAAGTAGGTAATGCCAACATCCGCTCTTACACCACTATGGAAGAACAAAGTGTTTATTTAACTAATTTTGAAGGTTTTATACCAAGTATAAATTATGTTAGTGTTCAAGAGCGACTTGCAGAAAATCAACAATTCACAAGGAACAACACCGCAGGACTATTAGAAGAACTTGGTGGAAAATTAAAATGTAAATCTTGTGGTTATGCAATCAAATCTTACAGTCAAAGTACAAACGGCAGACCGTATCTTGACTGTTACGGAAACCGCAGTTTACACACTTGTAAAGAAAAGTTTAATAATATCAATTTTTGGGTGTTACAGGAAACGGTTGGCGAAGAAATACAAAAGCAACTTGACAACCTACACGGAATATGGAAAGAAAGGGTTGATATGGCTTACAAGGCAACCAAAGAAATTGAAACTAAACAAGCACAACTTGATGAAATAATCAACGATTTTTACGATAATAAAGAAAGTAATGAAATATTAAAGAAAGCATTTAAAAACAAGGTTGAGAAACTGCAAACCGAAATCAACGAATTGGAATATAGACAACAAGTTGCATTAAGTTCATCAGGCACTTTGGAAATCTTTTTAAAGCACAATTTAACACTCAAAGAAAGCATTAGTAAGGGCATTAAATACCAAGACCTTACCACCGAAGAAAAACGGCAGATAATTGATTTTATGATAGATAAAATATATCTTACAAATGATATAAATACCTTTGAAATTGCTTGGAAGATATAACAAAAAAGATATGAGAGATTTTTAGTTTTCTCTCATATCTTTTTTTGCTTTTTCATCGTTATAAATCTGCTCTGCTTGTTCATAGGTGCAATTTGTTTCTTTTCGTATCTCTGCAATACGGAGTGCCTTTTTCCATTTCTCAACATTATGTATTTTGTGCAGTTTTTCAATAGCATAATCTTTGCTCATAACATTCACCACCTATCGCAAATTATCAAAAATATTGCTTTCAATAGGTTTCGGTGCGGTTTCTTTTTCATCTGATAAAACATTGTTTGCCATTTCTTGCAATTCCTTTTCCAGTCTTTCGCTTTCTGCTTTGTGCCATTCGTGTAGTGTTTGGTGTCTTGCTTGTGTGATTTCTTTACTTTCGCCACGAACAAGACCGAACTGAGCCATTGATTCCGCATAACTGTCCTGTAATGCTATGACCTGACTTTTCTTATTAAAAAATCTTGATGAATTAAAGCGACCTTGTTCATCGTTCATTATTACAAAACAATGTATATGCACAGTGGTTTCATCACAATTCAAATCCGCTCTTATTAGTTTACCTTTTCCAAAGGTTTCTTTTATCCAGTTAAAATTTGCCTGTACCCACATAGGCAAATTGATTTTATCTTCCATTTCAGGCGAGAAAGTCAAAACGAACTCACAAAGCACATTCGCATCCTTTCTCACTTTTCTGCCTGTCTCTCGTTCTTGTTCCTTAATTGCCTTTTTAATAGTTTGTGTCATAGTTTCATCATTCCTTTTCCAAGTCCTGTTCAAATGCTCTTTTTCGGGGTGTTTTCTATTTCGTAGTCGTTCTCTATACTTTTGGTGTCGTTCAATATTTGCAACAGACCCTAACTTGTATTTTTGAAATCGCATTATTGCATAATTGCTCATATCAAAAACTCCTTTACTCTTAATATGCGAGAGCAAAGGAACGGCAATACACACGAAAGGAAAGGTGTCGCCGTTTGCACCTTACTTAAAAATTTGTGGTAGGCTTCGGAAATTTTTAAGTAAGGTCATATTTCTGCCCTACATAATCAGTATGCTAAAACAGGTTTTATTTCGCAGAAATATGACTTACTACGACTTGTGCCAAGTCAGTAAGGTCTGCCGACAGCCGTTAAAAATAAATATTGTGCATACTTATTTTAAAGATACGAGAAAGGAGTAAAAAAGTTATGAGCGAAACACTTTATGATTTAGAACAAAAAAGAAAAGCGGTAGAGCAAGACATTCAAGCATTATATGAAACCTTGCAAAAAGAAATTAGCGAACAAAAAAAGATATGAGAGATTTTGTTTTCTCTCATATCTTTTTTATCTATTCGATATATTGGAATTTGTTATTCAGTAATGAATGGTTCAATATATTTTTGTATAAACTGAACTCTGTCAAATACTAATGGTTTAAATGTTGCCGTAACGGATATAACAATATTTTTATCCGCATTAACATATATCACATTTCCACTATCACCTATGGCAGAGTATATATTCTTTTCTTTATCAATAACCCACCATAAGAATCCGTATTGCATAAAGGCAAACTTTTCATCGCATTTGATATATGGTGTAGTCATTTGAGTTATCCATTCGGCAGAAACTATCTGCTTATTATCGAACATACCTTTATTAAGGCACATTTGACCGATTTTCGATAAATCTTCTGCTGACAAGCACAAACCAAAGCCCGATGTTACAATTCCTTTGTTATCGCAAAACCAACCATTTTCTTTTGGAGATTTCGAAGTTACAAAGAGGATATGTTCTTCTTTGTTCTTTACAATACAAGGTTTTCTTTCTTCAATTCCAAGTGGTTTAAAGAGATATTTATTAGCAAAATCAAGAGTTGACATATTGCTGACTTTTGTTATTATTGCACTTAATATATGAATACCCAATGTTGAATACTTGAATTCACCTGTAATTCCGTTTCTTCCACCAAGCAAATCCAGAACGGACTTTGTCCAATCCTCACTTGTGCATACTTTTGTCCAAGGTTCTGTCTTGTATTTATACGGTGCAGTCATTGTGAGCAAATGATATAAAGTGACGTCCTGTATTGTTTTTTCGCCTCATTTAATTACATAGTCAGGGAAAAACTCTAATACTTTTTGATTGACACTTTCAATCATACCTTTATCAATGGCAATTCCGATAAGTATAGACATCACACTTTTGGTTACAGAAGCAATATGAACATTATCGGTCGGTTTATAATTATTCCAAGTGTCACTATAAACTATCTCATTGTCCTTTATGGCTACTATCTGACATATATTAGGTTGTTCATTTGCAACAATGACGTGTAATTCTTCTTTGTTCACAGTATGTAGCCTCCTCTACAAATTCAAGTTTGTCGGTTAGATTATATCACATTTATCTTATAAAGTAAATCACTTAAAAAAGATATGCAGAAAAAATTGTGTGCTATATGTATCTGTCATATTTATTTTGCCAAACCGAAAAGGCAAGGCAAATAACACGAAAGGAAAATGAAAAAATGAAAACAAACAATTATTATGACACTTTATCAAAAGTGCAAAAACAGAAATGGGCAGAAAAGCAAGGTAATCTCTGCTACTATGAATGGTTTGACACCTTTTACGAAGAATACACCCTTGAAGAAATAGGTGCAATTTTGTTGTCGCTTATGTTTTACGATAGGACAGGTGGCACACAACCGCTACCGAAAGACCTTGAAACAATCATTGACCGAGACAGAGCAACCCGAACACTTTTCACTACCTATATGGAAAAGACCGCCGCTGCGACAAGAGAATGGATAAATAGGCACAAACTCAAAGACACCGAAGAAAGCGACAAAGAGAACTCACCACAACCACCTGACACGGTTTTAAAAACTGTTTCAACAGTAAAAAAGACATATAGCCTTTACCCTGATAACGATACTTTTACAGTTATTTACACACCTAAAAATCAAAGGAATATACCAAGCAATGAAGATTTGCAAAGGGTATTTGAAGAAACTGAAACAGATATTGCAATAATTGATGAATTGGTTTACAGGGGTAATAATGATGATTGGGAAAAACCGTATCAAGAGTATGTCAATGAGATTTTATTGGACATAAAAGGCGAATGACATTCTTTGAATGTGGAAAGACTGCAAACAGGCAGAGAAGAAAGAGCATAACCGTATGGAACATCAAGAGAAGAGAGTTAACTGGCATACCATAGAAGAACACAAAGGTACATACCTGAACAAGAGAGTAGAGAGCGAACAGAATAGAACAGAGAGAACGAGCAAACATTATAAACACCAAAACAAAAAACACCTTAACATAAGGTGCTTGACAATTATCATTATAACTGCTATAATAAAGATACAAAAGGACTACCAAGCAGACGGTTGTCCCATAGATTAGTTAAAAGAAATTAACCGCACAGTTTGGAGACAGGGCGGTTATTTCTTTTTTGTTATGTTGATAACAAGTGCTATAATTGACACTAAAAGAGTTCCTAAAAGGAACAGTTCTTCGTATGTAACCATTGGCACCACCCCCTTTATTCAAGAGGGCGAAAAGTGTGCCCTCTCAAATGAGGGACAACCGCCTACCGTTGTGATAGTCCTTAGGGGTGCAAAAGCACCATACATATTTTAACATATTGCGACATATTATGCAACAGTAATCTTTTTAAACTTTTTGTAAAAAAGTCTTTACTTTTGTATCTAATGTTGACTCTCTCGACTGGAAAGAAAATGCCACGCCCGACAGTATTTGTCAGCGTGTGACGAGCAAGGTTAAAAATGGTAGTATCGTGCTGTTTCATAATGATGCTGACCATACACCTGCCGCTTTGCCCAACATCCTCAAATGCCTTAAAGACGAGGGGTATGAATTTGTATTTATAAGCGATTTAATCTATAAAGAAAATTATGAAATCAAACACGATGGCACACAATGTAAAATTGAAAATTAAAAGCCCTCCTTGTGTAAAGGAGGGTGGCAGCCGTAGGCTGACGGGAGGATAGTTTTTTATAAGCAATCCCTCAGTCAAAATTAAAATTTTGACAGCTCCCTTTACACAAGGGAGCCTTTTTTTATTTACCCGTCAAGCAATTCTTGCAATTTGTAAATATTGTAAAATTTGCCTTCGAACCTGTTATGAAGATTTTTAGGGGCATTTTGGTCAACTGCAAAAATCTTATTTTGGCTATAAAGAATTGCGATTTTTGTGAGTTTGCTCTTGTTTTCTATAAAGTATTTTTTCGCTTTTTTGTATAACGGGTCGTTGATTTTTAAAACGTCGGGAATTTGTATCGATGAAGAACTGCAAAGCAAATCGCAAAGAATTTTTTCACGTAGGATTTGCTTATCGCATTTTGTACTGAAAAAATTGTAAAGTGCTTGTGCATAGTCGCAAAGTTTCATCTTACTGCCGTTTACGGCGTTGCCAAAATCATAGAAAATGTCGAACGGAGAAATGCCTACTTCTTCTGTCAGGTAGTTGAGTGTAAATAGAAATCTACCGCTGTTATGAAGCCTGTCGAGAGCATCTTCACAGTTTTTAAGTGTTTTGATTTCTTCTGCCGAAAGCCATGGGGTAGAGGTTACTTCGTATGGCGGTTCAGTGCTAAATTCACATGGGTATTTGCCGCTGTTTTCACGCATATCAGCGCCGTAAAGTAACTTTAAAAAGCCCATTTGGAGCATATGCGCTTTGAGGGAATAACCGATATTAAAGCTTTGTTTAAAACTTTCAAAATCTTCGCCCGTAAGTCCTGCGATAAGGTCGATATGGATATGCATATTGCCAAAACTTATCAATTTATTTATGTTTTCTATAAGTTTTTTTGTGTTGGTTTTCCGGTTGATTTTTTTAAGCACATCTTCATTAAAAGACTGCATTCCTATTTCGAGTTGTACTGCGCCACAGGGCATATTAGACAAAATTTCAAGTGTGCTTTTCCTTAAAATATCGCCCGCAATTTCGAAATGGAAACACACGTTTTCGGGGATTGTTTTGCCGTAGTTTTCTTTTATAAAAAGAAGAATTTTATCAGCCCTTTCGGCGTTTGCATTAAACGTGCGGTCGACAAATTTTATTGTTTGTGTGCCGCTATTGGCAAGGCTTATAATATCTTTCTTAACCTGTTCCAAATCGAAAAAGCGGAGAGGTGAGCATCTGCCTGAAAGACAAAAAGCACAGCGGTAAGGACAACCTCTTGCGGTTTCTAAATAGGCAATTCTGCCGTTTAATTTTTCAAAAAATTCGTCACTGAACGGCGACGGGGGAGTGTCGGTAAATACTTTTTTAGGCACAGAGAAAATCTTACCGTCTTGCCGGTAAGTGAGCCCGTTGATAAGGGACAAATCACCGTTTATATTGTTGAGAAAATCGGGGAAAGTCCACTCGCCCTCGCCTGAAAGAACAAAATCAATACAAGGGTATTTTTTTAGTACGTCTTTGGGGCGGTAAGCCACTTCCGGACCGCCGAGAACGATTTTACAGTTGCTGTTTTGCTTTATAATATAGGCAATTTCTAAGGTTTTTGTAATGTTCCAGATATAGCAAGAAAAGGCGACTATTTCGGCATTTTCATCTATGATTTTTTGGGCAAACTGCTCAATGTTACCGTTGATTGTGCTTTCTAAAATTTTAACGTCGTGACTTTTTTTGCAAAATTCACGCACACCTGCCACCAGACACCAAGGAGAGAGCGAAGCGTGTACAAATTTTGAATTAAGACAAGAAATAATAACTTTCATAATTTCCCTTTCGGAGAATGATTTTTACAGTAAAAATTATATCATATTTATTTGATGCGTACAAGTATTATTGGGTTTTATATAAATAAAGACGGTGCCGAGTAGCACCGTCTTTATTAGTATTTCATTCTTAATCCTTTTGGGTAGTGGTTTTTGGCTTTGCCGTTTGTGACTTTTGCTCCACCGAGGGAAAAACCGTCCACCATTACAACCGCCCAACCATTTTCGCAATCGGTGTCAAATTCTTCGCCGTGCAGATATTTGCTAAGTTCTGTACTATCGGGTGACAGATTTATTTTTCGCTTGAATTTGTGACCTAACGCCATAAAAAACTGGTGGTGGGGCAGAATATAATTTTTTCTGATTTCGCCGATAGTCACACTGCAACAAAATGCCTGACCGTCTTTTATGGGCAGTCGGTTATTGTAATATATCGGGTTTTTATTATATTCGTGTATGTAATCGGGGTTGTAGTCGGTAAGGGTGTCGTTCAAAAAATCGGTGACGATTTTATCTGTCTTTTGTGGTTTTTGGGTGACAGTATTTTCGAGCATTTTTTCACCCTTGTGGTGTAATACCGCCATAAATTGACCTTCGCCCTTTGCATTATGTGGGTAAAATCTACGGGCAAAGTGGATGTTTTCACACTTGCAACCATCAAAATTTATACCGTCGCAGGTGTACTCGGAAACTTTTTCGTTTGCTTTTACAAGTTCAAAATCGTGGTGGTTTTGCAGGAAATAATCAACCGTCATTTCGTTTTCCTGTAATGAAAAAGTACAGGTAGCATACACGATATAACCACCGCTTTTAAGCGCCTTTGTGGCATTTTCTAAAATTTCTGCCTGACGGGCGGTGCACATAGTAACGTTTTCTTCGCTCCATTCATCAACGGCGATTTCTTCTTTTCTGAACATACCTTCGCCCGAGCAGGGAGCGTCAACCATAACCAAATCGAACGTATCGGGGAAAGTACGTGCGAGTTTTCTCGTATCCATACAAGTGGTAACAACATTTTGAAGACCCAAACGTTCTATATTACCTGTAAGTATTTTGCAGCGGAAAGCGATAATCTCGTTAGATACAAGCACACCATTTTCAGACAGTTTATTTTTAAGTTGGGTGCTTTTGCCACCGGGAGCGGCGCACATATCAAGTATGCACCAATCGGGATCTATATCTATACATTCGCTAGGTGCCATTGCCGCAGGCTCTTGCACATAAATAAGCCCTGCGTGGTGGTAGGGGTGGTTGCCCACTTTATCGAAATCAAGGTAAAAACCGTTATCCACGTAGGGAATTTTATTTGTGCCAAAGATATTTATTTTTTGAAAATCTTCTATACTTATTTTATCGGTATTAACCCTGAAAGCCCTTACAGGCGGTTTTTCAAGTTCCAAAAGGTAACTTTCAAAATCTGCGCCCAGTAAATTTTTCATTCGGTTTTGGTATGCAATCGGTAGTTGTTTCATTCGTCATTACCTTCAAACATTTCGGTATGAAGCATACACATTCCCACGGCTGTTACAGCGGCGGTTTCGGTACGCAAAATTCGTTTGCCGAGTGAAATTATTTTAGCATTGGCTTTAAGTGTTTTCTCTATTTCCGCCTTTTCAAAACCGCCTTCGGGACCTATGAAAATGCCAACACTTTTGACGTTTTTGAGTTGGGATAATGCTTCGGCAGTAGCATTCATACCTTCTTTATTTTCATAAGGAACTAAAATCAAATCAAGCGTTTTTGCAAAATCGAGTGCTTTATCGAATGAACTGACACCCAAAACTTCGGGAACAATATTGCGTTTGCTTTGTTTAGCGGCGCTTTCGGCAATACTTTGCCAACGCGATTGCTTAGATTTGGCTTTTTTATCGTCTAATTTTACTATACAATGCTTCATTTCCACAGGCATTATACCGTAAATCCCAAGCTCAACGCATTTTTGAATAATATATTCCATCTTGTCGCCTTTTGGAAGGCCTTGGAAAAGATATATTTTAACAGGTAGTTCGGTGTCGGTATAGTCTTCTTCTAAAATTTCCAGAGAAACTGTATCGCTTAAAAATGCAACTATACGGCACAAATCACTCCTGCCGTCGCAACTTATAAGACAAGTGTCGCCGATTTCCATACGCAGAACGTTTTTTATATGGTTGTAATCGGCACCGTCTATTATATAGTGTGAGTCCTGTCTGTTATTTATATCAGCGAAAAAATTAAACATAACATTCCAACCGTTTCAAAAATATTTTAATTAAATTATAGCAGTAAAACGGGTGTTTTACAAGTGTAAAAATAATTTATTAATATCTCAGTTTTATCCACTTGATATAAAGTTTTTTAGGTTTATATAAGGTCTGAAATATGTTATAATTTTAAGTAAATTCCAGATATGAATTTCAATTTTAAAAGCAAAGAATTTTACACTTTGAGTGTAAAGAAAATATAAAAGCGGAAACATGATATACACCCCAAAAGTATCTAACTTTTGGGGTGTATATCATGTTGGGATGTTTTTTGTTATAGCTCTAATTCTTCTTTTATTTCTGCTACGGCTTCACGTTCATCGAAATGATATTTTATGCCTTTGCGTTCCTGATAGGTTTGATGACCCTTACCGAGAAGCACAATCATATCGCCCGGTTGAGCATTTTGAATACAGTATTTTATGGCTTCTTTACGGTCGTCGATTTCAATATACTTACCGTTACTTTTTGCAAGACCGATTTTAATATCGTCATTTATCTGGCGCAAATCTTCGTCTCTTGGATTATCTTCGGTAAGCACACAAAGGTCTGCCATTGCGCCTGCAACCTCGCCCATATCATAACGGCGCATACGTGAACGGTTTCCACCACCGCCGAAAACGCATATCATACGGTTGGGCTTATATTCTATAAGAGTAGTTAGCACACTCTTTGTACTGACTTCATTGTGAGCATAGTCAATAATAACCGAAAATTCGTCACTGCACGGTACGATTTCGACTCTGCCCTTTACCTTAACCTTTAAAAGACCTTCTAAAATAGCGCCTGTTTCCGCACCTAAAAGCGCACAACAAAGAATTGTAACAAGGCTGTTATAAACCGAGAAAAGACCGGGAGTGTAAATCACAACAGAGGTATTAACTTTACCGCTTACGTTAAAGCGCATACCTAAATTTCCGCCGTCTTTTATAAATTCAACATCAGTCGCCTTTAAATCGGCATCATTTTTTGCCGAATAGGTAAGCACTTTGCAAGTATGTCCTTTTAATACTTCATTTGTATGCTCGTCGTCTGCATTAACAACTGCGGTTTTACATTGGCGGAAAAGCATACTCTTATATTCGATATATTCTTCGAAACTATCGTGTTCGTGCGGACCTATATGGTCGGGCGAAAGATTGGTGAAAATACCGTAATCGAACTCTATCCCTGCGGTGCGGTCGAGTTTTAAGCCCTGTGAAGAAACCTCCATAACCGCATATTTGCAACCTTTATCCACCATCTCACGAAAAAGTTTATGCAATTCATAAGATTCGGGTGTAGTATTTTTGGTGGGCAGTTTTTCTTCACCTATCAAAACGCCCGTAGTACCGATAAGACCTGTTTTAAAACCTGCGCTTTCAAGCACACTTTTTATCATATAAGTAGTGGTGGTTTTGCCCTTAGTACCTGTAAGACCCACGGTTGTAAGTTCTTTTGCGGGGTTACCGAAAAATGACGCCGACATAAGCGCCAACGCCCTGCGTGTAGATGCCACCTTAATAACGGTAACATTTTTGGGAATGTTTTCCACATCCTTTTCTACAACAACTGCTTTTGCATCCTTTTCTACCGCTTCGTCAATAAAAGTGTGACCGTCTACGACTGCTCCCACCATACAAACGAACACGCAACCCGTTACCAGTTTGCGTGAATCGTATATAATATCAGAAATTTCTGCATCGATATCACCTTGCACTAGGCTACATTCGATATTCTCAAGAATTTGCGAAAGTTTCATACTATTCTCCTAAATGCGTAATGTCAATATCGCCTTCAAAAACATTATGGCTGGGACCTGTCATAAACATATCACCCGTTTTTTTGTCCCACTCAATATAAAGCGGACCGCCGATTTGCTCAACAGTCACCTTGCGGTCACATCTACCCGTAAGTACACCTGCAACAACAGCAGTAGCACAACCTGTACCGCAACCGATTGTCTCACCCGTACCGCGTTCCCATTCGCGTATTTTTATATAATCTCGGCTTATAAGTTGCGCAAATGTAACATTGGTTTTGTTAGGAAAAAGGTCAGTTTTATACTCTATTTCCCTGCCGTACTTATGCACGTCAAAATAAAGGTCATCTACAAACATTGCTGTATGCGGATTGCCCCAGGAAACTGCTGTTATATTAAAGGTTTTATCCAAAATTTCAACAGGTTGTTCTATAAACTGTTCCTTTTCACTCAAAACAGGGATAACCTTTGTATCAAGACGTGGTTTACCTATATTAGCACGGATATTACTTACAAATCCGCGGTCTTTATACGGCATTTCCCTTTCTCCGTCTTTAGGTTCGCGTTTTTCAACAGTCAACCACAAATGCTGTATACCGCCAAAAGTTTCGATAGTGAGTTCGGTCTTATCAGAGAGTGCGTGGTCATAAACATACTTACCCACGCTTCGAAGTGCGTTACCGCACATTTCACCCTCGCTACCATCGGGGTTGAACATTCTCATTCTGAAATCGGCAACAGTAGAAGGACAAATAAGTACCATTCCATCAGAACCAATACCGAAGTGCCTGTCGCTTACAAAACGAGCAAGTTTCGGCAATTCGGGTAATTTTTGATTTATGGCATCAATATAAACATAATCGTTACCAAACGCCTGCATTTTAGTGAATCTCATTTTTTATTGTCCATTCATAGCGCGGTCTAAATCTGCAATAATATCATCCGCATTTTCAATACCTACGGACAAACGCAAGAAACATTCGTCAATACCAAGCATTTCTTTCATTTCCCGAGGTGTATCTTCGTGAGTTTGGGTTGTAGGATAGGTTATAAGTGTTTCAGTACCGCCAAGACTTTCGGCGAACATTACCATATCTACGTTCTTGAGTATCTTTTTAACCGTTTCAAACTCATCCACCGCAAAGGAAATCATACCCCCGAAACCTGTGGTTTGTTTCTTTGTGATTTCATAATCCCTGCGGTCTTCAAAACCTACATAATAAACCTTTTTAACTTTAGGTTGGGTGCGAAGCCAATTTGCAACCTTGAAAGCATTTTCGTTATGCTTGTCCATACGAACGGCAAGGGTCTTTATACCGCGAAGCACAAGCCAACTGTCCATAGGTGACAACTGGCTGCCGTGCGACTTGATATGAACACGTACTTTTGATACCAAATCTTCATCGTCTTTGATTACCACAATACCCGAAATAGTATCGTTATGACCACCTAAATACTTGGTAGAACTGTGTGTGACGATATCAGCGCCAAGTTTTAAAGGTTGTTGGAAATACGGGGTCAGGAAAGTATTATCTACAACGGTTAAAGCGCCGATAGATTTTGCTATTTCCGATACCGCCGCAATATCTGCCACTTTCATACAAGGGTTAGTGGGAGTTTCTACAAATAACATTTTTGTTTTATCAGTAACAGCGGCTTTTACAGCATCTAAATCAGACATATCAACACAGGTATGCGTAATGCCGTATTTGCCGAATATATCGTTCATAATACGGGAAGTGCCACCGTAAATATCGTCCGACATAATAACGTGGTCACCAACGTCTAAAAGTGAGAAAACTGCCATATTAGCGGCTTGTCCGCTCGAAAAAGCAAAACCTTTCACACCACCTTCAAGAATTGCCATTGTACGTTCAAGTTCCTGACGGGTGGGATTTTCAAGACGGCTGTAATCAAAGCCGGTGGAATTTCCAAGTTCGGGATGGCGGAATGTTGCCGACTGGAATATAGGCATACTTACAGCGCCTGTAAGCGGTTCGCAACCAAGTGCGCCGTGTACTACTTTGGATTGGATATGCAAATTTTCCTTTAAATCATAGTCCTTATAATTGCTGAAATTTTTCATATTTTAAAATCCGCCTTTCTAAATTTAAAAAATACATAGTTATACAAAATAATTGTACCAAAAATCCCCCCAAAAGTCAACCATCTGCTACATTTTGGTTTGCCCTTTTTTATATCTTTTTATTTAATGATAGAATATAATTTTTTCTATATTCACGTGGTGACATAAAAAATCTGCCTGAAAACGCCTTGGAAAATGCATAAACGCTGGAATATCCGAGCATTTCGGCAATTTCAGTTGCTTTTAAACGATTTTCGGTTATAAGAAGCCTTGCCGCTTCCAGTTTGCGCTCACGGTAATATTCCGAAAGACTGTTTCCCGTCGTCTTTTTAAAAACAGCCGATAAATAACCGTAACTGTAATCGGCAAATTCCGAAAGTTCCTTCAAACTTTTAAGCGAATAAATATGCGTATCTATATAATTCATAAGTTTATAACACAAAATTTCCGCTTCGGTAACGTTACTGCTATGCTTTTCGGGATTTATTTTACTGAAACCGCGTATTACGTATATTGTTATTTCTCTGAAAATACAACCAAGCAATTCATCAGCATATTCTTTTGTACCACTCACTTCGGCTATTGCATTACTGACAAGATTACGTATACGCTCACTGTGAATAACACGGCTGTTTGCAGAATAATAACTTTCCGCAATATGCCAAAATTCTTCTCTTTTTTGTTCTTCTATACATAAAAAGGCAAAGAAATCATATTTGAGCGGGAATTTCGCATCAGATTTTATCTCATGCGATTCGCAAGGCAAAGACAGATAAATATCACCTTTCTCTACCTCAACGGGAACACCGTTTGTAGTAATTACACCCTTACCGTCTGTTACTATCGTCAGTTCAAAATAGTCTCCGTGGATATGAAGCGGAACTACCGCATTTGCTTTACAGTAAAGTCTGCCTATCTGAAAAAGTGAAATACCGCCATACGATAACGGACTGTCAAAAAATGATTTATTAAGATGGTATAAACTTTCTACACTTGCCATTGTATCACCTCATTATGTTTATTTTAATCACAAAGAAGCTTTGTGTCAATTAAAACATTTATTTTTAAGATAATGATACTGTTTTTGAGCTAAATATTAAAAAATGACATCTTTTTCATATAACAATAACATTTTAAATCCATCATTTTTGCTTTATAATGAAACCATAGTACCGAAAGGTACAAAAAATGAAAAGAGGTTTTAATTATGAGTGAAAAAACTGTTATTGCCGTAATTGGTTGCGGCAGAATTGCTAAAAATGCACATTTTCCGTCTTTTGACGAAATTGGTACTATCCGTGTTAAGTACGCATGTGACCTTTTAATCGAAAAAGCACAGGCCTTTGTAGACGAGTATGATTTTGTAGAACAAGCAATTACCGATTACAAAATTGCTTTGCAGGACCCCGAAGTTGAAGCAGTTTACATATTAACTCCCAACTTCGCACACTATACAATTACCATGGACGCTTTAAAAGCCCAAAAACACGTTTTCTGTGAAAAACCCATCACCGTAAATTACAAACTTTCCTGTGAAATGGCTGCCGAAGCTGAAAAACAAGGCAAAATGCTTTGCATCGGTGTTTGCAACCGTTTCCAGACCTCTGTTGAAATGCTAGAAAAAATGAACCGTGAAGGCAAATTTGGTAATATTTACCATATTTACTGCTCATTCCGTAATTACCGCAGTATCCCTGGTCTCGGTGGTGACTTTACTACCAAATCTCAGTCAGGCGGCGGTGTTCTTATCGACTGGGGTATTCATTTCTTTGACCTTATTCTTTATATCCTTGGCGGCGCAAAAATCAAAACCGCTTCTTGCAACACTTATTGCGAAATGGCAAAGGATATGAAAAAATACAAATATACATATATGTGGGCAGAAGATACTGCTGATATTGAAAACGGCACAAACGACATTGACGACTTCGTAAGCGGTTTTATCCGTACCGACAAAGCAAGTATTTCCTTTAACGGCGCTTGGGCTCAGAATATCGACAAAGAAGAAATGTTTATCGATATTTTAGGTGATAAATGTGGCGCTCGTCTTAACTATCTTGGCAAATTCACACTATATGACGGTGAAACCTTAGAAACTATTGAACCTGAATACGAGCTTGGCAAATTCTATAAGGACGAAAGCATTGCTTTTGTTGAATCAATTAAAACAGGTGTTAAAAACCGTGCTTACATTGACAACATTCTTGAAAGCGCAAAACTTCTTGACGCTTTATACGAATCATCAGACAAGAAAGTAGAGGTTAGTTTCTAATGAAAAAGATAGGTTTTGTAGATTTTTATATAAGCGAATGGCACGCAAACAATTATCCCGCTTGGTTTAAAGAGGCAAACGAAAATTTGGGATTTGATTATGAAGTAGCATACTTTTGGGCTGAACAGGATATTTCTCCTGTTGACAATGTTTCTTCAAAAGAATGGGAAGAAAGAATGGGCATCAAGCAACTTGCCACAATAGAAGATCTCTGCGAAAAGAGCGACGTTATTGTTGTATTAGCGCCTTCAAACCCCGAAAAACATTTGGAATATGCCCAAAAAGTTTTGCCTTACGGCAAACGTACCTATATTGATAAAACTTTTGCGCCCAACCTTGAAACAACTCTCAAAATTTTTGAAATAGCTGAAAAATACAATGTGCCTTTCTTTACCACTTCAGCACTTCGTTATGCAGAAGAATTAAAAGAGTTTACTGATGTTAAAAACCTTATTATCACGGGTGGCGGAAGCCTTTTTGAAGAATATCTTATCCATAATGCCGAAATGGCAGTAGCCCTCCTTAAAGACCGCATCGTAAAGGTCAAGACCGAAAAAATAGGTAAACAGTATTTCTGTCGTGCAAAAACCGAAAAAGGCAGTGAAATCGGTATAGTATTTTCACAAGGCCTTGGTTTCAGTATTACAGCCGAAAATTCAAATGGCGAACTTTTACACAAAGACGTTGTAAGTTCGTTCTTCTTGAATCTTATTTCGGATATGCTTGAATTCTTTGAAGATGGTATAACTCCATTTGATACAAAGGAAACTATTGAAGTTATGCGTCTTCGTGCAGGTCTTATTAAAGCCGCTGAATGTGACGGCGAATGGTTAGAGGTATAAAAATGAAAATTGGTGTAATTACCGACTGTTTTAAATTACCGCTCAAAGAAAGCATAGAAAAAGCAAAGGAACTCAAGTTTTCAGGTATCCAGGTCTATGCGACTACGGGCGAATTCAGCCCCGAAGTTTTAACCGATACCGATAAAGCAAACTTTAAAAACGCTTTGAAAAATGCCAACCTTGAAATAAGCGCTTTGTGCGGTGATATGGGAGGTCACGGTTTCCAAAATGCCGAAGATAACCCTGAAAGAATCGAAAAAACCAAACGCATTATTGATTTGGCGGCAGAATTCGGCACAAACGTTGTAACTACTCACATCGGCGTTATCCCTGCCGACAAAAATACCCCCCGTTATAAAGCGATGCTTGACGCTATGGCAAAATGCGGAAAATATGCCGCACAAAACGGTGTCACCTTGGCTATTGAAACCGGTCCCGAAGATGCTCATACGCTGTTACAATTTATAAACGATTTAATTGTCCAAAACGGAGAAAACTGCGGTGTAGGTGTAAACCTTGACCCCGCAAACTTTGTTATGGTAACAGGTCAAGACCCCGTAGAAGCGGTAGAAATGTTAGGCAAACATATTGTTCACACCCACGTAAAAGACGGCGTTATGCTTAAACGCACCGACCCTGAAATAATTTACGAACATTTTGCCACGGGCGGTATAGAAGCGCTAAACGTAGCCGATTTCTTCCTTGAAACTCCGCTTGGCGAAGGTGATGTGGATTTCCCGAAATACATAGAAGCGCTTAAAAAAGCAGGCTTTGACGGTTATCTTACCGTTGAGCGTGAAACGGGCGAAAACCCGATAGACGATATTGAATTGGCATATAACAAAGTTAAAACCCTTTTATAAGGAGTCTGTTATGAAAAAATTAAGAATTGGTATTATTGGTTGCGGCAGAATTTCTGTTATGCATCTCGACTCAGCGGTGGCAAGCGAACTTGCCGATTTAGTAGCAGTTTGCGACATAAAAGAAGATTTGGCAAAAGCCGCATCTGAAAAATACGGTGTACCCTATTACACCGATTATAACCAAATGCTCGATAAAGAAAATCTCGATGCAGTTCATCTTTGCTTGCCGCATTATATTCACACTTCCGTTGCTATTGACGCCTTTAAAAAAGGTGTAAACGTTTTATCTGAAAAACCGATGAGCATAAAATATGAAGACGCTGTAAACGCTGTTGAAACCGCCGAAAAATGCGGTGTGAAATATGGCGTTATCTTTCAATGCCGTTATAACGACCCGTCACAATTAGTACGCCAAAGAATTGACGACGGCACACTCGGTAAAGTGCGATGCGGACGCACCACTCTTACTTGGTACAGACCCGACGATTTCTACGATGACTCTGATTGGAAAGGCACTTGGGATAAAGAGGGCGGCGGAGTTATTATCGACCAAGCCATACACTCTTTGGATCTCGCAAACTGGATGATTGGTTCCACACCTATTGAAATTCAGTCAAGTCTTCACAACCGCAACCACGATTGTATGGTGGTTGAAGACTCTGCCGAAGGTCTTATCAAATATGAAAACGGTGCTTTGCTTTCTTTCTTTGCGATGAATAACTATTTCGTAGACGAGCCTATCGAAATCCGTCTTTTATGCGAGAAAGGCAATGCGATTTTCTCATACGATAAAGCTACCATAGAATACCTTGACGGAACTGAGGAAACAGTATACAATAACACCGACGACTGTGTAAACTATACAGGCGGTAAAGAATATTGGGGCTTTAAGCACAGTATTCAGATTGAGCAGTTCTACCGTTCGGTTTTAGGCCTTGAAGAACTTGAAATCTCAGGCAAGGAAGCACTTAAAATCCAAAAGATAATTTGTGATATTTATAATAACAACGACTGCAAAATAAGGTGACTCTATGAAATTCGAAGCACAGGTTTCACGCAATTTAAAGGTTGATACCGCCGTCATAGGCGGCGGTACTGCGGGTGTTTTTGCAGCTATTTGTGCTGCAAAATGTGGTGCTAATACACTTTTAATAGAGAAAAACAGTATGCTCGGCGATTGCACAAGTCCAGTAAAAACGGACAATAGAAAAAAACAGCCTCCTATGGTAGAATAAAAACACTACCATAGGAGGTTTTGTTATGCAAAGGAAATATACATATATCAAAGATTTTGAGAAAGAGTTAATCGAATACAT
>JAZSNT010000048.1:0-21335 GCA_045536525.1 Acutalibacteraceae bacterium | reverse complement strand
TGACTTTCTCTCAATTTCTCTCGAGAATTGTCGGGTCCTTATTATTGTCGTTGTTTAATTTTCAAGGTCCGTTTTCGCTCCCTTTTTTTAGGGCGCTCGATTATATTACCACATCACAAGCCCTTTGTCAACACTTTTTTTAAAGTTTTTTTAAAAATTTTTTATTATTTTTTTTGACCACAATATATAGGGTTTTCAAGTCCCGCAAACCACATTTCGACATAAAAAATAAGAGGGCGAAATCGCCCCCCTACATATTATATGTATATATGCAATTAAATTTTATCCTAAAATAACTATACCCGCAATTACCAAAGCGATAACAACGTAATGTTTCCAGGACATTTTTTCTTTGAGGAAAATTCTGCTCCAAAGAACCGAAATTGCACAATAAGCCGAAATGATAACCATGCCAACCTCGAAATTGCTGAACATTACTGCCATGTAGAATATTTGGCCTATCGTTTCACATAAGCCGCCAAAATACAAATGCTTGTTTCCTTTAAAGAGGGCGTCCTTTTTAACAAGTTTAACCCAAACAAACGCAAACACAGCCAAAACAAAGAAAATAAGTTCAAAAGCGGAATTTGCGGCATAGTCGCTCATTTCAATTCCCGTCTTGCCAATAAACCAATCAGAAAAAAGGAATTCGTCGCCGACTGTACCGAGCGCATCTATTATAAGATAAGAAATGGGAAGCAAGAAAGCAAGTATACTTTTAGCGTATTTACGGTTTGCTTTTTCCTGTCTTGCTTTTTTAACCTCTTCATCTTCCCTTTGTTCAATAAAACCGAGCGCCACAATACCCACAGTTATCATAGCAATACCTAAAATTGTGGTTGTAGTAATGTCGTCAGTAGATGCCAGACCGAAAATAACACACAAAAGGAACGCTAATGCACCCGAAGAATTGCAGATAGGCGACGAAATCGAAAGTTCGATATAACGCAAACCGATATATCCCAAAACCATCGCAAATATGTAAAGCGCCGCAATAGGCAAATAGTATACAAAGTCCATAAGACTGAAATCTGTATAGAAAATACTTGCGACCATTTTCGGCACACCGTCTACACCGACGGTACTATCTATTATAGCGCCGCCAATAAGGGTGATGAAAAAATGAATGCCCATTATAAGACCAACCGCAAAAACAACCTTCCAATGACTGTTTTTATCTTTTTCACGTGTGCCCATTTTCGAAAACAAGTCAGAACCGCTCCAACAAAGTAATGCTAAAATTGAAAATATGTAATACATAAAATACTCCTTATATAAATGATATGTTTTAACCGCAATATTTATATGGAGGGGGTCTACGTCTGAACACCCTGCAAGGTGCTAATTTTTTCAATCTTTTTGTCATAACTTATTCCGCTAACCGTCTCGCAAAATCGGACAATTCTTCATCCGAGAAAAACTCAACGGTGATTTTGCCCTTGCCGTCGCCCGTAGAAGTTATACTGACTTTGCGGTGGAGTTCGTTTTTAAGAGACAACTCTACTTCGCTGTAAAAGTTGTTTTTCTTTGCAAGTGTAGCCGGAGTCACTTTTTCCTTTTTGATTTTAGCCGCTAATTTTTCGAGTTCACGAACAGAAGCACCATTTGTTGCCATTTCAAGCATTTGTTTTCTGATATCCAAATCTTCAACCGAAAGCAATGCACGTGCATGACCTGCCGAAATAACGCCCATGCGGAGTGCTTGTAATTCGTCGTCCGTAAGATTGAGCAAACGCAACGCATTTGTAACTGCGGTACGTGACTTACCCATACGCTTTGCAACTTCTTCTTGCGTAAGTCCAAAAGCGTCTATAAGCGAGCGATAACCGAGAGCTTCTTCAACGGCATTTAAATCTTCGCGTTGAAGGTTTTCAATAAGCGCCAATTCCATAAGTTCCTGTTCATCAGCATCCTTTATAATAACAGGGACTTGGTTTAATTCTGCCATACGACAGGCTCTCCAACGTCTTTCTCCTGCAATTATACTATATCTGCCGTTTGTTTCGGGCTTAACTACAATAGGTTGTATAAGACCATGTTCTGCAATACTTTCAGCAAGTTCCGAAAGTGCTTGTTCGTCAAAATCTTTACGTGGTTGTGCACGGTTAGGCTCAATGTCATTAAGATTGACAGTTATAACGCCGCCTGCATCTGCCGAGTTTTCATTAAACAAAGAATCAAGACCTCTGCCAAGTCCACCTTTTTTTGCTGCCATTTTAACCTCTCCTGTTTTTTTTCAAGAATTCCTTTGCGAGTGCGTTATATGCATCGCTTCCCTTTGAACTTTTATCATAATATTGTATAGGCATACCATAACTTGGCGCTTCCGAAAGACGCACCGCACGAGGTATTACCGATTTATATAACTTGTCTGCAAAAAACTTTTTAATTTCAGCCACAACCTGACCTGTGAGGTTTAATCTGCCGTCAAACATCGTTAGCACGATGCCCTCTATTTCCAGTGTAGGATTGTACAAACGTTTAACCTGACGAACGGTCGCCATAAGCTGAGAAAGCCCCTCTAACGCAAAATATTCGCATTGTATAGGCACTAGAACGGTGTCGCTTGCGTTGAGCGCATTTATGGTGATAAGTCCCAAAGACGGCGGACAATCAATAAATATGTAATCGTATTTTTCACGCACTACCGAAAGTGCCATTTTTAGTTGTGCTTCACGGTGTTCGATTTCTATTAAATCAACTTCCGCCGCCGCCAAATCAATCGAAGCCGGAATAATATCTACATTTTTATATTCAGTTTTAATAATCGCCTGTTCGGTTTTGCCTTTGCCAATTAACAATTCATAAGACGAAACCTGTGCGCTTTTTTTATTTATACCGTAACCGCTCGTGGTGTTTCCCTGTGGGTCGGCATCTACGAGTAATACTTTTTTACCTACCAATCCAACAGCAGCAGCAAGATTTACTGACGTCGTAGTCTTGCCAACACCACCTTTTTGATTAACTATGGAGGTTATTTTTCCCATTTTTCTTCTCCTTTGTTTCACGTGAAACATATTTTACCTAATCATTATAACAAAATTTTTTAGGATTGTAAATAAAAAAAATAGACGAAAGCGAACTTCCGTCTAAGATTTATCGTCAGGTTTTACAAGCAAAGCGGCTATAAAGCCAAACAAAACCGACGCGGTAATACCTGCCGCAGTTGCTTCAAGTCCTCCCATAACCGCGCCTAAAAGTCCGTGTTCAGTGACGGCGGCCCTCACACCTTTTGCTAAACTATAACCAAAGCCCGTAAGAGGTACGGTGGCACCTGCTCCCGCAAATTCCGCAAGCGGTTCATAAACGCCTATTGCGGTAAGCACCACGCCCAGAACCACAAACGACACCAATATTCTTGCCGGTGTAAGTTTTGTGCAATCAATTAACAACTGACCGACTACACAAATCCCGCCGCCAACCAAAAACGCCCATACACAATTTATAAAAATATCCATAAGCTACACTCCTATGTTTCACGTGAAACATTTTTAGTATTATGTGTAACTTATAGATTTTTATTCAATACCGAAACATTTATAAAGCTCAGTCTTTACAGTTTCATAATCAATATGACGCACACGAATAGTATCCGCTCTTTCGCTTCGCACAAGCACCCTTACCCTACACGTTTTATACCAACAGTCAGTTGGAAAACGGGTTATACGTATTTCCCCTACGTTTTCTTTTGGGCAATACATTTCAAACGTACGAAGCCCTTTATTGCTTCGTGCGAAAAGGTTATCTCCGAATGATATAGTGGAATGATAATATTGGAATAGTCCCATATATGCGTATAAAACAATCCACGAACACGCAACAAAGGTGAGAAAAACCACAAAACGTGTCAAATTGTCAAACCAAAAAGCACACCACACAGCGAGTGCGGTCACACCCATAAAATAAACCGTCGGCAAAAACAAAAATCTACTTTGTGTCAAACGGCTTTTTTGCGGACTTATTCCTTGCTTTACGGCTGTAAAAAACGGAAAAAACGCTTTAAGTTTATCTTTTATCTCTTTATTTTTGCCGAGCGGTATAACAACCTCCGATTCGCTCTTGACATCACCGTAACCGCCCACACTGACTTTTAACGCAAATCTTTTGAGCAATCTCATAATTAAAGTTTGCTCTACCTTTATATTATTTATTGCCGATTTTCTGAATGAAGTTCTTGTTCGAACTATTATTCCCGAACGAACCTCCAACTTATCTTTTCCTAAAAACAGTTTGAAATTTACAAATTTTAGAAAAGAATACGTAAAAGATATAAGGTAAGCGAATAAAAACACAAGCGATATTGTGTTCACTACGGGCGGAAAATAGGTTTCTATCTTAGAAGAAATCGAACTGATTTCATTAAGCAGCATATCGCTAAGCGCTATACCAAGCAAATTACCTGCTCGGTTGAGTATAGGAACTGCCACCACGATTCCCGTAAAAGCGGTCGACGTGGTTGCCGCCAAAACAGCAACTTTAAGCGCTGAATATTTAATTTCCGTGGGTTTTGAATCGCCATATAATAAAAGCGAAACTTCTCTGCTCTTCTTTATGCTGAGTTTGAATTCAAAATCAGTTTTATTATGAATGCCGGCTTCGGTATTTATTTTAAACGTTACCGAACGAAAAATAAAATCTATAGGATTTTGAGTGGTTTGCACCGAAGAAAGTTTTTTTATATCTATTTTTGCTATTCTTCGGAAGAAAAAACCGTACTCAATGGTTATTACACGGGCTGTTTGATTGCAAATAAGTTTATACGAACGCCATCTTAATACTGCTATACCAAATATAACGCAAACCACGAACGCCGAGAAACCCGTAACGCCTTCCAGGTTGCGATGGGTAAAATACTGTATTACACCTTGTATAACCGGTAAAACCAACGCAATTAGCGTTGGTTTTACAAATTGGAAAATCATCAAAGGATGTGGTCTGAAAGTTTTAATCATTTTTGCCTTCTCCTGAAAGATGCTTCATTATATATATTGCTTTTTCTGTTTTGATTTCAGGGATAATCACACGGCTTCGCGCGGCTTTGAACGAAACCGCAGTCACACCGAAAAGACGCGCAAGTGGCGTAGCAAAAGTCTGAGCATAAATCAAACGCGAATAAGGCATTACGTGGCTCACTTTAACGAAAACACCGTAATTTATAATCACCGCATCGTTTTTGGTGAAAATTTCGTACGAACCAAAAAACGCAGGAGTATATAACACAATTACGGCAAGGCATAAGAGACCAAGCCCTAATGCAACCCAAACCAAAAAGGGCAATAAATAGCTGAAATAAAAACAAAGTCCAACCAATATTGCGGTTAACATAACAACTCTGAATTGCCATAATAAAACCGTGCGTTTAGGTAACGCTTTTTGTTGCACGTTATTCCCCCTTTATTTTATCCCAATACTCTTTACAAAGCCTCTCCGTTTTGTTGTTGCCAAACGAATAATACTTTTTATTCTTTATACTGTCAGGCAAATACTGTTGGTTTACATAATGTTTAGGATAGGAGTGCGGATACAAATAGTGCTGACCCTTTATTTCGGCATCTTCACCATCAAAATGTTTGTTTTGCAGGTGGCGTGGTATGTCTGTGCCCAATCCTTTTTCAATATCTGCCATTGCGGCATTTATAGCATCGTGTGCCGAGTTGGATTTTGGTGCAGTTGCAACCAAAATAACAGCATTTGCGAGTGGCAAACGAGCTTCGGGAAGACCGACCATCATAGCGGTATCAACCGCCGCTTTAACGATTGGTATGATTTGCGGATATGCAAGTCCCACATCTTCGTTTGCGCAAACCAACAATCTTCTGCAAGCGCTGGGCAAATCACCGGCCGCCAAAAGTCTGCCAAGATAGTAAATTGCGGCATCAGGGTCCGAACCACGCATAGATTTCTGATAAGCCGAAATTATATCATAATGCTGGTCACCGTCACGGTCATATCTCACCGCATTGGAAGCCAATATTTGTTCAACCGTAGCATCCTCTATATTTATACTATCTCCCCTATCTACCGTCACAATACATAACTCCAACATATTTAAAGCACGGCGCACGTCACCGTTGGAAGCGGTAGCAATTTTCTGAACCGACTGCTCTGAAATTGTGAGCGCTCTTCCCTTTTGTTTTGCTACAATTTCCTTTCCCCTTTTTATGACCGAAACCACATCATCTTTGGAAAGTGCTTTGAATTCGAACACTGTCGAACGACTCAAAATGGCGTTATAGACATAAAAATATGGATTTTCGGTAGTGGATGCTATGAGCGTAATATCTCCGTTTTCTATATATGAAAGTAAAATTTGTTGTTGCTTTTTATTAAAATACTGAATCTCGTCAAGATAAAGTAAAATACCATTTGCAGTGTCTATTGTACCGATTTGATTAACAATTTCCTTTATATCTGCGGTTGAAGCAGTGGTTGCGTTCAAATAACACAACTTTTTTCCGCTGCTATTCGCAATTATATTAGCAACGGTTGTTTTGCCGACACCCGAGGGACCATAAAAAATCAAGTTTGGTATGTTCCCTGAATCTATAATTTTTCTTAAAATTTTTCCTTCACTTAAAAGATGGCGTTGTCCTGCAACTTCACTAATAATTTGCGGTCTTAAAGCATCTGCCAGCGGAGAATTCATATTTTTCACATCCTAACTTATATATATTATATCTTTTTTTGGTTCTACTTTCAATACTCATTAAAACAAATATTTTTTCATACAATTAAATATCTTAAATAAGGAGTTTATACGGGTGAAAAAAACACTTTTTATAAAAAATGCTTTGATATTAACCGCCACGTCACTTTTGTTAAGGTTATTCGGTATAATTTTCAAGGTTTGGTTGGCGCAAGAAATAGGAAGCGAAGGTATCGGTCTTTATCAATTGGTTTTTTCGGTATATGTTCTGGCTTCTACTTTTGCTATGAGCGGTACCTCCACCGCCGTAACTAGACTTGTAAGCGAAGAACTTGCTTTTTTAAATAAAAAAGGTGCGCTTAAAGTTTTAAAACGGGCAATACAAATTTCTCTTGTTTTGGCTTTTGTTACAATAATTGTTTTATTTTTAGGTGCGGAATTTATAGGTAAAAATATTTTAGGTGACGAACGTACAATATCCGCAATTAAAATTTTACCTCTTTCTATACCCTTTATTGCAATTACTTCCTGTATTCGCGGATATTTTATAGCTCGTCGCAAGGCTTCGCCTAACGCAATCGGTCAAATATTCGAGCAAATAATCAGAATCGTTGTGATTTTTTGGCTTATCTCTGTTTTCAAGGCGGACGGGTTGGAGAAATGCTGTTTTGCAGTAGTTTTAGGTGATGCGGCGGCAGAAATTCTTTCCTGCGTTCTTCTCTTTTTCTTTTTTTGCAACGATAAAAGAAAATTGTCTTCCGTTCCCCAAAACAAACTCCGTAATCTGCCTATCGTACGACGGATTCTACATATTTCTGCGCCAATTACAAGCAGTAGATATCTGAATTCTTTATTACGCACCGCCGAAAATATATTAGTGCCCAAAAACTTGGCTAAATATCCACATTCCTCTCATTCGGCTTTATCACAATTCGGTATGATAAAAGGCATGGCGTTACCTATTTTATTTTTCCCGTCTGCCATTTTAAATGCCGTTTCCACTTTACTGATTCCCGAAATTTCCGAATCGATAGCATTAGGGCAAAAGAACGTGGTTAAAAACTCTTGCGAACGCATTTTTAAAATAACCACACTTATAGGAATCCCTTTTTTTGCGATTTTCTTTATTGCCGGTGGAGAAATCGGCTTACTTATTTATAACGACCAATCGGTAGGTTTTTTATTGAAAGCGCTTTCTCCAATTGTACCGCTTATGTATCTCGACAGTATTTGCGACGGTATATTAAAAGGTATGGACCAACAATCCTTTTCTTTCAGAACATATATTTCCGATTCGGTTATTCGCTTGATTTTAATCTTAATAATCTTACCTAAAACCGGACTTATGGGTTTTATTTTGATTATGTATTTTTCAAATCTCTTTACCTGTCTTTTAAATACACGCAGACTTCAAAAAATAAGCGGCGCAAAATTTGGAATCGTAAAGAATATTATAATACCGCTTCTTACGGCTTTTGCCAGTTCTTTACTTTCAAGAATATTGTTTGCAAAATTATGTTCGCTTTCTTTGTTGGGTTATTGCGCTGTTTTTTGTATTTTTACTTGTATTTTATACTTTGCAATTTTATGGGTACTAAAAATAGTGAAAAAAGAGGATTTTTTACGTTAAAAACACCATAAATATGAAGTTTTTAAGGTGAAAACACTATATTTTGTATTTTAGGCGATTGTTTTTACCCTTATAGTACACCCCATCACAAACATTGTTTTCTATTGGCTGAAAAACAAAGAAAAACGACCGAAAAAACGGTCGTTCTATCTTAATTTATTAAAGAAATTTTTTAATAATGCAGAACATTCGTCTTCGCAAATTCCTGCATAAATTTCGGGTTTACTGCCAAGCGGATAGTCACATAAATTTATAATGCTATCAATACAACCCGCGGTGTTATCGAACGCTCCGAACACAACCGTTTTTATACGTGAATTTATAATAGCACCCGTGCACATAGGACAAGGTTCAAGCGTTACGTACAGTTCGCATTCATCAAGACGCCAACTGCCCAATTTTTTACACGCAATATTTATAGCCTCAATCTCTGCATGAGAAAGCACGTTTTGTTTCTGTTCACGCATATTATGTGCCTTAGCAATTATTTCATCATCTTTTACTATTACAGCGCCGACAGGAACCTCTCCTTTACTTGCCGCAATTTTTGCTTCTTTAAGCGCTTCCAACATAAATTTACTTTTCATAATTCACCTAATATAACAGGCGGTCTCACCGACCGCCTGTTTAGTTTACATAATATTTTTTAAATAAAAAATAACAATGATTCAATCAAACAAACAGCTATGAAAATTATTATCATTGGCGATTGAAAAAAATACTTATAAAATACTCTTTTTTCCGATTTTATTTCATCCTTTTCAAAGGTGAAAGGTTTTTCTCTACCCTTTAAAAGAAGAATAGCAACTAGGCCTAGCAAGAGTGAAAATATCAAATAAGAAGTGTAAATGACATTTTGTAATTGACTGCTAACTCCAACAAACACATAATCTAAAATAACCGAAACACCATTATTTATCGCATGTATAACCACCGCAGGCCAAATTGAATTTGTCTTTACTGTAACAAGACCTAAAACAAGTCCCACTAAAAAAGCAAAAGGTATTTGTTGGAAATTTCCGTGCATTATGCCGAAAATCAATGCAGAAACAAAAACCGCAAAACCGTCGCCAAATTTTCTAAGCGCACCTAAAATAATACCGCGACAAGCAAATTCTTCTACCAATGGCGGAACTATTGCAGTGGAAATAAAGGTTAACATAAAACCAAAAATTCCTGATGGATTTTCACCCAAACTCACCTCATATTCTACACCAAAAAACGAGAAGAAATTACCCATTAATGATACTACAATATTTGAAAAAGCACAAAATGCAAAACCTAATAACGTGTAAGGAATAATGTCGTTTTTCTTTGGTTTTCCAAAAAGTATAAGAGAAAATACATTATACTTTGAAGCCCTGAAAAGTAATATAAAAGGGAAAGTAAACATAAGCGAAGATAAAATTATTTGCAGTACCTGCAAAAATGCAGCATCTGAAAGTAATTCTTCTCCCGTTTCGCCAAACATACCAAGTAATATGCCAATTATACTGCTTGCTACACCTGAAACGCCCAACATAATAAGTATAGCGCCACCTATTATTTTGGCAACCCTTTTTACCTGCTTTTTTTCTTCGTAAGTTTCGGGAGAGAAACCGTAGGGGATTCTCTCACCGAAAGGACATTTTTCATTTACAATTTGCGGTTGATTTGTTATAACATTTTGTACATTAAAATTAAACTGATTTTCCATAATCTAAAATTCTCCGTTTTAATTTTAACCGCAATTATTCTTCTGTTTCTCCGCCTTCATCTGCTTCATCGATTGCTTCTGCCTCAACAAGACCTGCGTCTGCATCTGCTTCTTCAGGTTTATCGTTTACTTCTGATTCATCGTGTTCTGCAATACCAACCGACAAAATCTTACGCACGGTTTCACCGTTCGAATTGGTAGTACGCATAACTCTTACACCCTTTGCAGGACGTGAGAATTCCGAAATATCATCGGCAAAAATACGGATTATTATACCATCGTCAGCAATCATAATAATATCTGTTTCGTCAACAATTGGCAAAACGGCAGCAACGTCGCCATACTTGTCGGTACGGTAGTTTTTAATACCCTTACCGCCACGTGACTGCAAACGATAATCCGAAATATTACTGATACGGCCGTAACCTGTTTCGGTAATAGTAAGAACACGGGTATTTTCATCGCAAATAGCCATATCTACAACACTGTCACCATCGCGAATAGTAATAGCCTTAACACCACGAGCAGTTCTACCCATTGTACGAACGTCACTTTCACGGAACTGAATAGCAACACCTTTCTTAGTAGCAAGGAGAAGATTATCATTTCCTGTTGTCATTCTGACAAACATCAATTCGTCATCTTCATCGATAGAAAGCGCAATAATACCGCTCTTTCGTGTATTCTTAAATTCGGAAAGTTTGGTACGTTTTATAATACCTTTTTTGGTTACCATACATAGATAACGTTCATTATCATCCTTAACAGTGCAGGGAAGAATAGTAGTGATTTTTTCATCGCTCATAAGCGGAACAATATTAACCGCATTAAGACCCTTGCTCTGACGGCTTCCCTCAGGAATTTCGTAAGCCTTTATTCTATAAACACGACCAAGATTTGTAAACATCATTATACTGTCGTGCGAAGAACATACGAACATATTTTGAACAATGTCATCTTCTCTGGTGCTCATACCCTTTATACCTTTACCGCCACGGTTTTGAACACTGTATTCACTGGCAGGAACACGTTTAATATAACCGTTTTGTGTCTTTGTAATAACACATTCTTCCTCGGGGATAAGGTCTTCTATATCCACTTCACCTAAAACGTCCGAAATTTCGGTACGGCGGTTATCTGCGTATTTATCACGGAGATTTAAAGATTCTGTTTTAACTATATCTAAAATTCTTTCACGAGATGCAAGAATAGCATCACATTCTTTTATGAAATCTATTTTTTCTTGTAATTCATCAAGAATCTTTTGTTTTTCAAGACCTGCCAACTTACCTAACTGCATTTGAACAATTGCAGTAGTTTGAATATCGTCAAGACCAAAGCGCTCACTTAAAGTTTCTTTACTTTCTGCAATAGTCTTACTGTTTCTAATAATAGAAATAACTTCATCAATAAAATCAAGCGCTACCTTTAAGCCCTCTAAAATGTGGGCACGTTCAGCCGCTTTTTTACGTTCAAACTCAGTTCTGCGACGAATTATATCATACTGGAAGTCGATGCTGTTTTGAAGCATTTCCTTTAAAGTAAGAATTTGAGGTTTACCGTTTACAATTGCAAGTAAAATTGCACCGAAAGTGCTTTGTAAAGCAGTATTTTTATAAATTTTATTAAGCACTACCTGGGGATTTGCATCACGTTTAATATCAACGACAATTCTCATACCGCCATCACGGGAAGAAGAATAGTCAACTACGTCATCAATACCTTCTATTCTCTTTTCGGCAGCAAGGTCATAAATATGCTTAACGAGGTCTTTTTTACGCACTTTATACGGAATTTCAGTAATAACAATACGGAATTTGCCGTTTTTAGTTTCTTCTATTTCTGCTTTACCACGAACGACAATTTTGCCACGTCCCGTAGCATAAGCGGCACGAATACCGCTCCTTCCCATTATAATACCGCCTGTTGGGAAGTCAGGTCCTTTTATATGTTCGCAAAGTTCGGGTAAATCTGCATCAGGATTGTCAATAAGACAACACATAGCATCTATAACCTCACCTAAATTGTGAGGAGGTATTTCGGTTGCCATACCAACCGCAATACCCGATGAACCGTTAACTAATAACTGCGGAAAACGAACAGGTAAAACCTCAGGTTCTTCCAAACGGTCATCATAGTTAGGAATCATATTAACAGTATCTTTTTTAATATCGTCAAGCATACTGTGTGATAATCTGTTCATCCTTGATTCAGTATAACGGTAAGCAGCAGCAGGGTAACCGTCAATATTACCAAAGTTACCGTGTCCGTCAATTAAAGGATAACGAAGTGAGAAATCCTGAGCCATACGAACCATAGCATCATAAACAGATGCGTCACCATGAGGATGATATCTACCAAGAACGGTACCAACGGTATCCGCACACTTACGGTATTTGCTTTCAGGTGTTAGTCCGTTTTCATACATTGTATAAAGTATACGTCTATGAACAGGTTTTAAACCGTCACGAACGTCAGGTAAAGCACGACCAACAAGTACCGACATTGAATATTGAAGCATACTTTGTTTTACTTCATCAGTAATTTCAACAGGAAGAATAGTCGTTTCTTCACTTTCTGGCCAATAAACTTTTTCTTGTTTTGCCATCTTTCTCTCTCCTTTCCTTAAATATCAAGGTCTGTC
The DNA here is from genome assembly GCA_045536525.1 of Acutalibacteraceae bacterium. Taxonomy (GTDB): domain Bacteria; phylum Bacillota; class Clostridia; order Oscillospirales; family Acutalibacteraceae; genus UBA737. The sequence goes on along the minus strand of JAZSNT010000048.1, from coordinate 8,719 downwards.
GCATAAATTGCGTTTTCTTCAATAAACTTACGTCTTGGTTCAACCTCTTCACCCATTAAAATGGTGAATGTTTCGTCTGCAAGCTGGGCATCTGCCATTGTAACCCGCAAGAAAGTACGACGTTCAGGGTCAAGAGTGGTTTCCCAAAGTTGTTCAGGGTCCATTTCACCGAGACCTTTATATCGTTGAACGTCAACACCTGCACCCATTTCATCTACTTTTATTTGTTTTTCTTCATCTGTAAATACATCAAAATGTTGTTTACCCTTTGAAATACGATAAAGAGGGGGTTGTGCTAAATAAATATGTCCGGTTTCTATAAGTTCCGGCATATAGCGGAAGAAAAATGTAAGTAAAAGTGTTCTGATATGGCTACCGTCAACGTCGGCATCGGCCATAATAACTATTTTATCATAACGGAGTTTATTTATATCAAAATTTTCTCCTATACCTGTACCTAATGCGGTTATAACAGGAGTTAATTTATCATTTCCGTAAACTTTATCTTCTCTTGCTTTTTCAACGTTAAGCATCTTACCCCAAAGAGGAAGAATTGCCTGATATGTTGCATTTCTGCCTTCTACCGCACTACCACCGGCAGAATCACCTTCGACAATATAAATTTCAGTCTTTGTGGGGTCGTTTGATATACAGTCGGTAAGTTTTTCAGGCATTCTGGTTTTACTGCCTATACCAGCCTTATTTCTTGATGCTTCTCTTGCTTTTTGTGCAGCCTCACGTGCATTAGATGCTGCTATTGCTTTATCTATAACAATTTTAGCATCGGCAGGATTTTCTTCAAGGAATTTATAAAGTTGGTCATTTACAATATCTCTTACCAACTGACCAATTGAAGTATTACCTAATTTTGCTTTGGTTTGACTTTCAAATTGTGCATCCGCAAGTTTTACAGATACAACGGCAACCAAACCTTCCATAATATCATCTGCTTTAAGATTATCGGAAGATTCTTTAAGTTTTTTAAAATCATGAGCATATTTATTTACAACACGGGTAACTGTCTGACGAAAGGCCTGTTCGTGTGTACCGCCGTCAATAGTATGCAAAGTATTAGCAAATGACAAAATTTTATTATCATAAGCTGTGGACCACAAAAGAGCAATTTCAGCAGTTTCATCATTTTTACTGCCTGAAAGATAAATTACATCTTTTATTAAACTTTCTTTTTTAATTCCTTGGAGTAAATATTCAACGTAAGAATTAATACCGCCTTCAAAACACAAATCATCACTTTTTCCTATTGTAGGAATTTTATCATCTGTTCTGCTATCAGTAAGTACTACACGAATACCTGCATTAAGAAAAGCTTGTTCACGAAGTCTGTTAAGTAAAATATCATAATCGTAAGTAGTAGTATCAGTAAAAATTGTAGGGTCAGGTTTAAAAGTAACTGTTGTTCCTGTTTCGCTAGTAGTTCCTATTACTTCCAAATCAGTTACTATATTACCTTTTTCATATCTTTGTTTATATACATTTTTACCGTCTTTAACTTCTACTTCAAGCCAGTTTGAAAGTGCATTAACAACAGAAGCACCAACACCGTGCAAACCACCTGAAACCTTGTATCCGCCGCCACCGAATTTACCGCCGGCATGAAGAATTGTAAATACAACCGTTACGGTAGGAATACCTTTTTGAGGATTTATACCAACAGGAATACCACGTCCGTTATCGCAAACTTTAATTATTCCGTCATCTAAAAGTTCTACGGTAATTTTATCACAATATCCTGCGAGTGCTTCGTCTATGGAATTATCCACAATTTCATACACTAAATGGTGTAAACCACGCTCACCGGTAGAACCGATGTACATACCCGGTCTTTTTCGTACCGCTTCCAATCCTTCTAATACCTGTATGGAGTTTTCATCATAATTTTCAACAACAGGAGTAGTAATTTCGTTACTCATATTATTTTCCTTTCAGTGTAACTTATTTTACTTTTATTCCTAATCTACGGTTTAAGGTAGTAGGAGAAATTTGTGAAATATAAACTTTGTTTACATTTTTTTTATTTGTTAAAATAAATGATTTTGGTAATTCATAAGAAACATTTATAACTTCTTTTCTTTTTTCGCAAAAATTTAAAAAATTTCTTGTGTGTTTTGAAACAGTAGTATTTTCTAAATCAAAAATACCTATAACATTTTCCTGTCTTACAACATAATCTCCGCCAAGATGTATATACACTACAATACACCGCCGTTTCTTATATTAAAAACCTTACCTTTTTTAAGATTTTCTATATTACTTTCATCACAACAAGTTAAAAATGATTGCATACCCTCAATATGATTAAGTACAAAGTTTTGACGTGTTTTATCTAGTTCACTCATAACATCGTCAAGTAAAATCACAGGACATTCTCCTGTTTTTTTACGTATAACTTCTGCTTCTGCAAGTTTTACTGCCAGTGCTACACTACGTTTTTGACCTTGTGAACCAAAACTTCTCGCACTTAAATCATTTATTTTAAATTCCAAATCATCTCTGTGAGGACCTATTGAAGTAACTCCCGTATACATATCTTCTTTTCGGGATTCCTTTAATTTTTCTAATAAATTTTCTTCACCAACAGAAATATAATTTGTTTTTAAAATTTCTTTACCTTTTGAAATACCATCATACAAAGACGGTAAAAATTCATTAATTATTTCTAAATATCTTTTTCTGAATTCTATTATTTTTCTACCACTTAATGCAATTTCATTTTCAAAAACGTCAAGCATTACCGAAACAGTAGAATCATATTTATAGTCTTTTATAACTTTATTGCGTTGTGTAACTGAACGAAGATAATTTTTAAGTATTGAAATATAAGATGGATAAATCTGACCTATACTTAAATCTAAAAATCTTCTTCTTATATTAGGACCGCCCGAAACTAAACTTAAATCAGTAGGGGAGAAAACAACTGCATTAAATTTACTTGCCAAAGAAGCCGCAGAATTTAACTTATTTTCATTAAAAAATGCATTTCTTTTTTGGTCTATTTCTATTCTTGCATTATTTTCTATTCCTTCACTTTTAAAATCAAGAGAACAAACTGCTTTTTCTTCACCAAATTTTATAAATATGTCATCTTTTGTGCTTCTAAAACTTTTTGCTCCCGTAAAAAGCCATATAGCTTCTATTAAATTTGTCTTTCCTTGGGCGTTTTCTCCACAAATGACATTCATCTCGTCTATTGGTAAAAGTTCGGTATAACTTAAATTTCGAAAGTTTTTACATTCTAACTTTAAAACTTTCATATAATTTCAAAACCGTTGTCTTCAAATTCTACTTTATCGCCTTTGTGAAGTTTTTTACCTCTCATAGTACAAACTTCGTCGTTTACTTTAACTTCACCTTCTTGAATAACTATTTTTGCATGACCTCCGGTTACTACCATATCAGCCAATTTCATAGCACTGTCAAGACGAATAAAATCTTCTTTAATTTTAATTTTAGAAAATTCCATTATTTCAACCTCATAGGCATTATCATATATTGGAAATTATCATTATCAATAGGAGTTATTAACACACCTGCATTAGAACCGTTGAATAAAATATTTATATTTTCATCTTCAATTGCTTTTAACGCATCAAGTAAATAGTGATTATTAAGACCTATTTCAAAATTTTCACCTTCAAGTTTAGTATTAAAGGTTTCGGTAGCTCTTCCTTGGGCAGTAGCGCAAGTAAAAACAACGTTAAGTTCATTAAAATAACAACGAACAGGAGTAGTAAAAGATTCACTTATAAGTAAAGATACACGTTCAATTGTATTTATTAAATCCCTTGTATTTACTGTTACTTTTTGTTTATGTTCTTTTGGAAGAGTTTTTTGATAATTTACAAAATCACCTTCTAAAAGACGAGAAATAAAATCATAACCATTTACGTGAAAACTTATAAGACGTTCGCCAACGTTTATTATAACGTCTTCATTTTCATCTTCGATAAGTTTTACTGCTTCATTTATTGCTTTGCTTGTTACTGTAAATTCCATTTCTTTTTCTATATTTGTTTTTTCTTTTTTAATAGCAAGACGGAAACCGTCGATAGCAACAAATTGAATATATCCGTCAAATAAAGAAACGTTAATACCTGTTAAAATAGGTTTACTTCCTTCTGTTTGAGCAGCAGCAAAAGAAGTGCCTTTTTTAAACTGGGTTAAAGTTTTTGCATTGATAGAAAAACTATTTGTTTCACTAATTGTAGGAATTTCAGGGAAGTCGGTAGCAGCCATACCCATAATATCAAAAGTAGCTTCATTACATTTAATATTACAATTAAGACGGTCGTCCGCAGAAATTTCAACTTGTAAACCGTTCATTTTTCTTAAAATTTCTGCTAAAAGACGTGCATTTATAACTATGTCACCTTCTTCATCACATTTAGCATAAATTTCTTTTTTCATACCCATTTCAAGATTATATGCTATAAGAGTAATTTTACCTTGTTCAGCAGAAATAAGTATACCTTCAAGTACAGGCATAGATGTTTTTGCTCCGACTACACTTTGCAGTTTTGAAACAGCTTCAAGCAGTTTTGTACGTTCAACAGAAAAAATCATTTTTTTCCTCCTAAAAAATAATAAAAATAACAGTAATAATAAGTGTTGTTAAAAGTGTTAAAAACATGTTTTTTTTGTTTATTTAAAAATAAAATAAGGTTTATAAAAAAGTTGATAAAAAGTTAATAATTTGAATAAAAATTTTTATAAACACCCGAAAGGATAACTTTTGAATTAATTAAGGTGGAAAAGTTAATAACTATTTTGGTGAAGGACGCGAAGATTTTTAATAATATCTTCTACTAATTCCTTCTGATAAGGCTTGTCCTTTAAGAAAGTTTCAATCTTATTTACATTGTAAAGAACAGTTGTATGGTCTTTCCCAAAAGATTCGCCTATTTGTTTGAAAGAAAGGTCGGTTGTTTTTCTTGCGATATACATTGCAACCTGACGTGCAAGAGCTAAAGAAGCGGTTTTTCTGTTAGAAAGAATATCGCTTACAGAAACGTTATATGTTTTTGCAACTTCTCTTATTATGTTTTCGACCTTAATAGGTTCTGGTTTATCATCGGTAATAACATCGCGAACAATAGATTGCACAACCGAAAGGGAAGGCGAACGGGATTGGATAGTTATGTAAGCCTGAAGTTTTTTAATAACTCCTTCAAGTTGTCTGGTATTTGATTTTATATGCTCGGCAATGAAGTAAACAATATTTTCTTCCAAAGTAATACCAAATTGCTGAGATTTTTTGTTTATAATACCAACCCTTGTCTCAAAATCGGGGTTGCTTATATCTGCAAACAAGCCACCCTCTAAACGGGAGCGGATACGGTCGTCTAGAGTTTTGATTTCTCTTGGAGGACGGTCGAGAGTTACCACAATCTGTTTATTATTTTGGTAAAGAGCATTAAATGTGTTAAAAAATTCTTCCTGTGTTTGTTCTTTTCCTGCGATAAAATGGATATCGTCAATTAAAAGAACATCTACATTACGGAATTTATTGCGGAAGTCATCTATAGTGCCAAGGCCTAATTTACCTTGTTGTAAGGAAGTAATGAGTTGGTTTGTAAAATCTTCACTTCTGATAAATTCTATATTTTTTCTGGGGAACTTTTTCTTAATGTGGTTTTTGATAGCCAACATAAGATGGGTTTTACCTACACCCGAAGGACCGTATATAACAAGCGGGTTATATGCAGTTTGTGGAATTTCGCTCTCGGCAACGGCAAGAGAAGCGGCATGAGCAAAACGGTTAGTGGAACCTACGATAAAGTTATCAAAGGTAAAGAAATCTTCAAAAGACAGACCTGCGGAAAATTGCTCGGCTTTTAAAATTTCTTCTTCTTCATCGCGAAGAATAATTTTAAATTCCAAATCAACGCCCATAACGGTTTTTATGCATTTGTTAAAAAGGTCGGTATAGGTTTGTTCTACTACGCCTTTTTTATATTCGTCAGCAATAGAAACAGTAAATTCACTGTCGTTTAAAAATACCGGTTTTAAATCTTTTAAAAAGCAGTTAAAGGCAACCTCTGAAATAAAGTTTTTAGATTCGTCGCATATCGCGTTCCAAATTTCGTCTAAAGGATTATTTGACAATTAAATCACCTCTTAATTTTTGAAAAATCTTTTATTTTTTGCTTATAGTATAATATATCTATATTAGTATATCATACTATTATAAATTTTGCAACTTTTTTAATCGTTTTGGGGGATAAAAATGAAGGGTAGAACCGACCTTGTTATAGAATTTCAAAAAGATACCGAAAAAAGCCTTTATTTTGAAGAAAATTTTGGGCAAATAAAGGTGATGTTTTCAACACTTGAAGATAAAAACAGTTATAAAAAACCGCAAGGAAAATATGCTACGTTGTGGCTTGGAAATATAGAAAAATTAACCGACTACAAAATGGCAGAAAAAGCAATAGTTTTTTGCCTTAAAAAACTGTTTAAAACCTCACCGGAAAAGGTGCTTGTAGTAGGACTTGGAAACCGCGAAATTACAAGTGATTGCATAGGTCCGCACACGGCAGAGAGAATACTTGCAACACGACATATAACAGGCGAATTTGCACAAAAAACAGGGCTTGAAAAATTAAAGAGCGTATCGGTTATGGAGCCTGGAGTATTGGGTAAAACAGGGATAGAAACCGTAGAAACGGTAAGTGCTGTTGTGGATAAAATAAAGCCCGATGCGGTTATTGTAATAGATGCTTTATGTGCAAAAAACTGTGAAAATTTATTTTCGGTAATACAGTTTTGCGATAGCGGAATAACCCCCGGTTCAGGTGTTAAAAACGCCCGAAAAGAATTGAGTTATAATACCTTGGGTGTGCCCACATTTGCCATAGGCGTCCCCACGGTGGTAGAAGCAGATCATATAATCAAAACTTCTTACGAAAATTTACTTGTAACACCAAAAGATGCCGACCTCCTTTCCCGTCATATAAGCGAACTGTTAGCACAGGCTTTAAATGTTTTTTTGCAACCCGAGTGTGACCGCGATTTTATTTTAAACTTGGTCTAAACGATTTAAAAACAGCATACAATAAATCGAGGTGTCGCGATGAACAAAAATTATTCTCTTATAAGACTTGCGGTATGTTATACCGTATGTATATTTTTTCTTGTATACGTTTTTTACGGTACCATACAATTTAACAACAAAACCAGACCGACATTCACCGACATCTTTAGCGGACAGGCAGAAAAACCGCTTGAAAACATACAAAAAAGTGAAAAACAACAACAAGATTCATCCAAAGAACAGGCGCAGGAAGAAAATAAAAAAACTCAAACGACACAAAAAAACGAAAGTATAGCAGTATCAAATTCTGCCATAAAGGGCAAAATAGTAACAAGATATATTTCGCCATATAAAGCGCCCCAGTCTTACGGTGGGGTTTATATGAAAAATTCCACGGGTACAAGTGTAAACATAAAGCAGTTGCTTTATAAAAAATTGGATTTTATAATAGAAAAAAACGATTCTCCACAGGTGCTTATTATTCATACACACACCACCGAAACTTTTATGGAAAAAGAAGCGGATTATTATACTGAGGATGATAAAGCCCGAACTACCGATAATAATAAAAATATGGCAAAAATAGGAAAGATAATAACAAAAAAATTAAATGATAACGGGATAAAAACCATACACGATACCACAAAACATGATTATCCCGAATATACAGGTAGTTATACGCGAGCAGCCAAGACAATTACCTCATATTTAAAGAAATATCCCAGCATAAAAATCGTGTTAGATTTGCACCGTGATTCGGTTTCGGTAGACGGCGGAAAGGCAAAACTAGTAACCCAAATAAATGGTAAAAATGCGGCGCAGGTAATGCTTGTTATGGGCTCTCAAACGGGCGGAATTACGGGTTTTCCAAACTGGAAAGAAAATTTATCTTTGGCTTTTAAATTACAACAGACAATCGAAGCAAAATATCCAAGCCTTGCAAGGCCTTTAATGTTGGCTTCTAAAAAATATAATCAGTCGCTTTCAAAAGGCTCTTTACTTATAGAATTTGGAACAGAAGCCAATACTTTAAGCGAAGCCGCATATTCGGCAGAACTTGTGGGCGATTCTTTGGTAAGTTTATTAAATACATTAAAATAGAGGCAAAAATGAAAGATTTTACAAGAAAAATGATCGTTTCCGCAATCGTTTCTTTATGTATTATTTTTGGCTTTTGGGCCATGTGTAAAGCGTATAGCGGCATAAGGCAAATAGGGTTCGGAGAAATACGAAACGCCGTAGAAATTAAAGAAAAAGAAATAAAATTTTTTGATTATATAGTGAAGTGAAATGGGATTTTTCGGGGAGTTGAGTGAAAAATAAAAAAGCCTCCCTTGTGTAAAGGGAGGTGGACAAAAATCTTTGATTTTTGACGGAGGGATTGTCAAAAGTCTATATATTACAATCCCCCAGTATTTTTGCTACGCAAAAATCCGGCCCCTTTACTGAACTGCCCCAAATTGTGCGAACAGCACAAAAAAAGGCATCTATGGTAGCAAATATTAAATTTTAAGCAATATACTGACTTCGCTTTTCAAGTGGAGTTAGTTTTGTTTTTAGTTGGATACGCTGATGATTGTAGAAGTGTATATATTCACCTATGAGGAGGCGCGCCTCCTCATAGGTTTGAAGTTTTACGCGATATATACACTCTGTTTTAAGAATCGA
>JAZSNT010000031.1:0-62251 GCA_045536525.1 Acutalibacteraceae bacterium | reverse complement strand
TGCAGAATTTAAAATAGGTGTTATAATGGAAGTGCGAGAAAACCACTTGGGATATAATGAGGCAGAACGAAAATATAACTTACCGCATTCAAGAATACAAAAGTGGGAACGCATATACTTGGAAGAAGGAGCCGAAGGTCTAATGAAAGAAAGACGAGGCAGAGCTTGTCGTGCAAGCGGAACAAGAAAAGGCAGACCACCTAAGTTGGATAAAAAGGTTGAGGAAGATTTAATTGCCGAAAACCAACGTTTGCGAATGGAGATAGAATACTTAAAAAACTGAGTGCCTTAGTTCTTGCGGTCGTATAAAACGTACGACGGGCGGTTTGATGCGCCGTTTTCATAAAAATTTATACCCAAACGCTCACCGCCGCGCGCTACAAATTTTGTGTCAAGCCCCTGTTGCCGAAGCTTGCCAAGTGCTATATCACCCAAGGGATTTTCGGGCCACTTTGTAACGTAACGCGCTTCTACGCCGAAACGCGCAAGAGAAGCGCCCACTATACACTCGTCGCCGCCATAGTGCGCTTCAAATTCGTCTGTCTGGTCGAAACGAAGATTTACTTTTGGCATAAAGCGAATCATCATTTCGCCCATTGTTACTACTCTCATATTAAGCCTCCAACATTAAGATTTTCCGTAGCTGTTAAGAAAATAATCTCTGCCACGGGCAACGTTCTTGTCACTTACCGTCACAATTCCGCCTGCCGCCAAAAGATGAATATACATTTTGCAGGATTTTTCTACAACCTGACAGCAAATCCTGGCTTCCGCAAGGGTTTTACCGAAGCACATAGGCCCGTGGTTTCTAATCAGTATTGCGTTGGTGTGGTCGATTGAATTGGATGCTACTTCACCTAATTTTTCGTGCATATCAGAGGGCACGAACTCGTTTGAAAGCGGAATGGCTCCGCCTAAAGTTGACACATTTCTTCGGAAATTACGGGCACACCTTCATTTCGGGCGGCGGTCATCATAGCGTATGGCGAGTGCATATGTATAATGGCGCCAACATCACTTCTTTTGTTCATGACCTTTTGGTGAATCTCACGTTCGCTTGTGGATAAGCGGTGACCGGAAACCTGTGTTCCGTCGGGCGCTAATACCACAAGGTCGTCGGTGGTCATAGTATCGTAATTGACTTTTGAGGGAGTAATAAGAATATTGCTGTTATCTAAACGAACGCTTATGTTTCCCCAAGTCGAAAAAACCAATCCTTGTGATTTGAGCTAAAGGCAAGTGTCTATAATTTCTTGTCGTAATTTTTTACAATCGTTCATTTTTTTCTCCCTTAATGATTATTTTTATATTCCGGATTAAGAATGGTTTTAATTTCTTTTCCCAAGAAGAAATCCGCTACGTTTTTTGCCGCCATCATACCTGCTTTTACGTGGCTTTCAATGGTGCAAGCGCCTGTATGCGGTAATAGAATGGTGTTTTTAGCGGTGAGGAGTGGATTGTTGGGCGTGGGCGGTTCGGGGAAAAAGACGTCCATACCTGCGCCTGCAATAACATCGTTATTTAATGCGTCTGCCAAATCTTCGGGCACTACAAGGCGACCGCGTGCAGTATTTATAAGAATGGCGTTTTTCTTACATCTTGCCAAAAATTCTTTGTTTATCATTCCGTTGGTTTGCGGGGTTGAAGGTACATGTATGCTTATAATATCGGCTTCTTTTTGAATTTGTTCAATTGTGGCATATTCCACACCTAATTCTTCGGCGGTTTTATTGTCCCAATATAAATCATAAGCTATTATTCTGCAATTAAAGCCTGTAAGCATTTTGGCAAGAGCTTTTGAAATGTCGCCAAAGCCTATAATACCTACTGTTTTGCCTTCTATTTGTGTTCCTGTTTTACTTTCGAAAAAGCGGCTCCAATCATTGTTTCTGACCTCGGTATCAGACTTAGGTATACTGCGAAGTAAAGACAAAATAAGTCCCATTGCACATTCGGCTACCGCAGTAGATAGCGAGCCTGCGGCGTTACATACCGCTATACCGCATTCAGAGGCTTTCAATTTATCAATTTCGTCGGTGCCTACACCGTAGCGTGAAAGTAATTTCAGGTCGCCTTTTAGTTCTTCAAAAACAACAGCGGGAAATTTTTCACCTGCCGAAATAATGGCGTTATAGCCTTTTAATTCATCTATCCAGTCGGAAGCGTTTCGTGTTTCCATATTGAGAATATCAGCGTTGCAACCATTTTCTTCCAGGTATTCTTTTATCATTTTTCTTACTTTCATAGGTTGTTGCTTGCCTATAATAGCTACATTTGGCATGATTATTCTCCTCCGTTTATTTTTACTGTGATTTTAATTGCATTCGGATAATTCTCTCGCTTAAAACCTTTCAAGCATTCTGAAAAATCCAGTTCATCGGTTATGATAGGGGAAAGGTCGGGTTTATGCTTTTCGAGAATAGAGAGCGCTCCGCTCATAATATCGGGTTCGCCCATGACGCCAAAGATGTTAAGCGCTTTTGAAACTATTGTATCAACATTGACATTATTTTCTTTATTTGCATAAAAGCCGATAAGAGCGATTGTGGCACGAAAAGCCGCTATTTCAACGGCTTGTTTAAAGGTTTTTTTTGCGCCCGAGCATTCAAGTACAAAGTCGGCGCCCTTGCCGTCGGTTAAATCATATATTGTTTTTACAAGGTCGCATTCACGGGTGTTTATAACTTCTGCGCCAAGTTCTTTTGCAGTGGCGAGTTTTTGTGGGTTTCTGCCAATCATAAAAACTTGTTTTGCGCCAAGACATTTGGCTAGTACTACTGCCGCCATACCGATACAACCCGTTCCGATAATCGCAACGGTGTTATTTTGGTTAATATTCATTCTTTTTATTCCGCCGTATGCTACTGATAAGGGCTCGGTAAGACTTGCGGATTTTAATGAAATCCCTTCGGGGATTTTGTGCAAGTGTCGAGCGGGAATAACGTAATATTCGCAAAAGGCGCCGTTATAGACGGGGTCAATAGTACCAACGTTGAGCATATGTTCACACAGGTCAAAGTGATTGTTTTTACATGCATCGCAAATACCGCAAGCAACCGCATTATCGCCTACAACCTTGTCTCCTTTTTTAAATTCTTTAACATCGGCGCCGACGTCGAAAACTATACCGGACCATTCGTGACCTAATCTTACAGGATATGTGACAAGGCCGTCTTCGGCAAAACTGCACTCGCTTGAAAAAAGGTCCTGGTCGGTGCCGCAAATGCCACAGTAGCAAATTTTTACAAGCACCTCGTCGGCTTTAATTTTGGGAAGTGGAAGTTCAACTATTTCACCTTTACAGTAACCGTAGCTTAATAATGCTTTCATCAGTTTTCCTGCCTTTCAATTGTTATTTTTAATGTAAATTCTATATATGAGTTAGCTTTTATGTACGAGCAGGTGTCACCTGCTTTTTGCGGACTGTCATACAAAGCGGAGCAAGGCTCAAGTGCTAAATTATACATTCCGTTCAAATCACCCGGATTTATCCACACACCGAGATATTTTATAATTTCGCTGTCGCTTGAAAGGGTTAGACGGTAATTGCTTTCGGGATAGTTTACCGTACACACAAGGGGAGTGATTGCTCCTTTATAATAATATTTCCATTCCTTATCGCTGTTAAATTCGCACATAACATTGGGTGAGAATTTAGGGCGGCCAAACATAATTTGTTTTTCAAAGATATCATCAAAGGCACTTGAAATTTCAGCTCCAAGTTCGCCTTTCAGCATTATATGACCTGCGAAAATGTAAGGGAAATTAAAATTGTTGAGATTTTGTATTTTATATTTTACAACGAGAGTGTTCTGCTCAACAAAGGCGGTTTTTTGGTATTTGATATTTAATTTTTCAAGTGTGCACGAAAAATTGAGTGAATTATCATTTATATAAAACTTGTGCTCACGCCGCGCTACTTCACCGTGGTCTAAATAATCCATACCGTTTATAGTGCAAGGGTCAATAGTGGGGAACATATCGTCAAATGCGCTACACTCGGCTTCTATGTAACTTGTATCAATGCCTAATTTGCGGTATTTTAAACCTTCTCTTTGGGCTAAAAATTCATGACCATGGTTATCTTTGAGCGAAACAAGTTTCGCACCGTCTGACGGTAAAAACGTAGCAGTTAGTTGTTCGCTTACGATTTCTGTTGCGGGGCGGTCTTTATAATAGGTGTTTTTTATCATAATATGATTTTCTCTTCTGGTCGCATGAGGTTGTATTTAATATGCGGATAGTTTTCATCCATTGTTTTCATAAATAAATGCGGATTGCCAAAATGTTCGGCAAAGTTCCAATAATGGCACGGAACACAAAGGCGAGGCTCAACTATACTTGCTGCAATTGCCCCTTCTTTCTCGTTGAGGTTGCCGAAAGCGCCATTTATGGGCATTATCATAATATCGCAGTTTTTTAGTAATGGGTTTTTAAAATTATCTTTTCTCATACAGGTGTCACCTGCAATATATATTTTCTTGCCGTCTATTTCAATAAATAAACCAATAGCGTAGGGGGTATCTTTGCCGTGGTCGCATGGCATGGCGGTAATTTTTATGCCATTGGTTTCGTACACGTCATTTTCACCAATATATGTAATGCGATTTTCATCAAGGCATAATTTTTCTGCTTCTTCTTTGCAGTCTTTGGCACATAAAAGACGAGTCTTTTTGTTTTTCATAATAGTAGGTATACTATCGGGGTCAAAATGGTCGTAATGTGCGTGGGTGGCGATAAGCAAATCTAAATCTAATTCTTTTGCATTATATATATAAGGCATAAGTCTTTTAAATCCAAAATAACGGTTACAACAGTCGGAAAGATAAAGGTCTACACCTATTTTTAAACCGCTTTTGCTTTGAAAAATAAATCCTGCCTGACCTGCAAATTCCAAAACGGTATTGTTCATAAAAATACTCCTCAATCAGTATTTTGCGTAATCGGTTACGCACTAAAATTATTATAGCCGCCGAAACGGGCGGTGTCAAGTATTTTAAGGTTGAATTTACATTTTTTCGGTGGTATAATGAATGGGCAGGAGGTGTGAAATGAAAGGTAAAAACGTAACTATTTATGATATAGCCGAAAAAACAGGCTTTTCTGCGGTAACGGTACACCGCGCACTTAACAATAAGGGCAGAATAAGTGAAAAAACAAAACAACTTATTTTGAATACGGCTGCTAAGATGGAGTATGAGGTAAATCCTGCGGCGCAAGGTCTTCGACGAACGCCCATAAAAATAGGTGCAATTCTGTATTGTCCGGTGGATGAATACGTTGATGATATTGTAGAAGGTATTTTAACCACTGCCGAGTCGCTTAAAAAATATAAAGTGTCTTTTGATGTCAGAAAACTGTTTTGCACCGCCGATAGTATTAAAGAAACCGAGGAACTTTTAGAAAAATTTTTGCATAACGGTTATAACGGAGTTATATTATTCCTTTCATGTACCGATAAAGACACAAAGGGTTTGAACCGTGTAATAGATGCATATAGCGAGAAAAATATTCCTATTGCTACGGTTGCCAACAATCATTTTTCTTCTAAAAGTTCATTGCACGTCAGTATAGATGCTTTCACGGCGGGTGGTATGGCTGCCGAAATCCTCGAACTGTCTTGCAAAGGTAAAAAGGTCGCTTTTTTAGGAGCAAGTGATGTTACTCCTATTACAAGCGAGTATAAAAACGGATTTGTTGATTATTCTAAAAGAAGCGGCTTTTCGCAGGTTGTGGAATATTATCATTTTGATGATAAGCAAAAAATCGTTGCTGTCACAAAGCAGTGTCTTTTGGAAAACCCCGACCTTAGCGGTTTATATATTGCTACGGCAAGTTCATCACTTGTTTGTGAGTATATAAAAAAATCAGGCAGAGGAGACATAGCTATTGTGACTACGGATTTGCTTGCTGATACGCCTGAACTGTTGAAAAATAAGGTAGCAAATGCTACGATTTTCCAAAATCCGTATAAACAGGGCAAAAATGTAGCACGGTATATTTACAATTATATTGTAAACGGCAGTGATGGGGGGATACACCTTATATCACCGCTCGTTTTACTTTCTTCCAATATAGATTCCTATATTTATTCCAAAAAAGATGATGGTTTGTAAATTTAAACCCGAGATAAAGCTTTTTCTTTATCTCGGGTTGTTTTAATATGTATTACCAAAGAGTATAGGTGTTGCCGTGATATTTTGAATTATATACCGGAATTATGGAACTGACATCGTTGTCAATTTTTTGTGGCTCATCGCCCTTGTAAATGAACAGTTCACCGTTGTTGTATGTGGCATTATAATCATATAAATACAAGATTTCACCGTTTAGAGTAGTTTCAAAAGAATGAACGTCGTCTGCTATTTTGGTGGCGTTTTGTGAGTAGACGCCCACCAAAAGCGTTTTTGTTATTTTATAAATTCTGTAATATCTGCGGTGCATTGTTCGAAATTTACACCGTAGAATGGGTGGCTTTCGTCTGCAAGGGTTACCGCAATACAATGTTTGGTAAAATCGCAAGCGAATTTAACCGATTCCTGCAGAGATTTGCCGTTCATTAAACTGCCGTACACAGCCGAAGAATAAATATCACCTGTGCCGTGGAAGTCCTTTGGTTCATGCTCGGTATAATACTCATAAATTTCCGTGCCGTCTAAAAGACAGAACACACCGACGTTTTTATCGTCACGTTTAACGCCTGTAATTACCACGTCACGCGCGCCGTTTTGGTGGAGTTCTTGGCATATTTCCAAGAGATAGTTCTTATCATAGGTGTCCTTATATTTCATACCAAGCATAAAGGTTGCTTCTGTAAGGTTGGGTGTTATTACGTCTGCCATAGAGCAGAGAGTTTTTGTGGCTTTTACATACTCCAAATCAAAGTTAGGATAAAGTTTGCCGTTATCACCCATAGCCGGGTCAATAAGCACAACGCCATCTTTTTTTACAAAATTATTTATAATGCCTTTAATGTTTTCTATAAGGTCAATAGCTCCCAAGTAACCTGTGCAAATGCCGTCAAAGGTGATGTTTTCCTTTTCCCATGCATCAGTTATGGGGTCTAATTGGTCGCAAAGATTTGCAAACGTCCAGTTTTTGAACTGAGTATGGGTTGAAAGAAGGGCAGTAGGAAGAGCGCAAGTTTCAATACCGAATGCAGAAATAATAGGTATGGCAACTGTCAAAGAACATTTGCCTACACAAGAAAAATCTTGAATGGTTAGTATTTTTTTCATCTGTTTCGCCTTCTTTAAAAAATCTTTTAATATAATAGCACAAAAGCGTTAAAAATGCAAGAATTTAACATAAAAAACCGCCTTGTCAAAAAGATAAGGCGGTTATAAAATTAAAGTTGAAGACCTAAAGCTGCGGCGCCGATGATACCTGCATCATTACCAAGCTCGGCGATTTTGATTTGTGAGAAGTCAGTTTGTGTTGCGGCACCGTATTCGCAACGGCGAATGGTTTTAATAAGCGGTTTCAAAAGATAGTCACCTTCGCCGCAAACACCGCCGCCTATACATAATACTTGCGGTTGGAAAATGTTTACCATATTAGTAAGACCGCAAGCCAAGTATTTAACGTAAGAGTCTACTACCTTTTGACCCGATTTATCACCTTTTTTAGCAGCTTCAAAAGCGGTGCGACCGCTTACTTTGTCAAGGTTATCGTCTACAAGTTCCCACATAAGTGAGTTAACGTCCTCTATCATTTTTTCACGGGTCATATTGATAAGACCTGTTGCGGAACTGTATGCTTCAAAACAACCGAGTCTGCCGCAAGTACAAGGTCTACCGCCTATTTCTATAACGGTGTGACCAAGTTCTGCGCCTGAATAGTTAAAGCCTGAATAAAGTTTGCCGTCTATAACTATACCGCCACCAACACCTGTGCCGAGAGTAATCATTACAAGGTCGCTGTAACCTTTGCCTGCGCCTGCTTTTGCTTCTGCCAAAGCAGCGGCATTGGCATCGTTTTCAAGTAACACTTTTTTTAATGGTGTGCGTTTTTTTAGTTCTTCGGCTATGGGGAAGTTATTTATTTTGATATTGTTAGCATATCGTACAATGCCAAGTCTGGGATCAACCGAACCTGGAGCGGCAATACCTGCGTAAGCTACGTCATTAAAAGATATACCGGCACGTTCAACAATAGAAAGGCACAAATCCGCCATATCGTCCATAATATCACTTATGGGACGAGAAGCGCCTGTAGGCACTTTATCTTTTAAAACAATTTCGAAGTTTTCATTAACAAGACCGATTGCGATATTAGTACCGCCCAGGTCTACGCCTAAATAATACATAAAATCACCTTTGAGTTATATTTAATTTAATTGTATCAAAAAAAAATAATAAAGTAAAGAAATTCCATTAAAAATTCAAAAAATTTCTTTTATAATATTGAAATGCAGAGTTTTAAATGCTATAATGTTAGTAATAGTTAATAAGGAGGTTAAAGGTTTATGAAATATATTGTAAATGGTAAGATTGTTTTGCCCGACGGTATACTCGAAAACAGCGCTTTGGCGTTTGAAGATAAAATTGTCGGAATTGCGGATATTAAGGATATTCCTGAAAATGCAGAAGTTATAGATGCCAAGGGCGGTTTTGTATCTCCGGGACTAGTGGATATTCATATCCACGGTTATTTAGGTGAAGATACATCTGACGGTATTGCCGACGGTATTAAGAAAATGGCAGGCGGAATTATTAAGAACGGTGTTACTTCTTGGTGTCCTACCACTATGACGGTTAGTATGGATGAAATAAATACCGCTTTGGACGTTGTCCGTTCGTTAAAGGAAGAAAGTAAGGATTGGGATGGAGCTGAAATTTTGGGTGTAAACTTGGAAGGTCCGTTTATCAATCCCAAGAAAAAGGGCGCACAGGCGGAAGAACATATAAAAGATCCTGATGCAAAGTTTGTAATAGACAATGCCGATATAATTTCACTTGCTACTATGGCGCCTGAGATGGAAGGCGGCGTAGAAGCAATTGCTGAAATTTGTAAAAATTGCGACGTAAAGGTTTCTATCGGTCATACTGATGCTTCATTTGAACAGGCTATGGCAGGTATTGACGCGGGCGCTACACATATTACCCACCTTTTCAATGCCCAGACAGGTCTATTGCACCGCAATCCCGGTGTGGTAGGTGCGGCGCTTTTGCGTGACGTTTCTACCGAACTCATTTGTGATACTTTCCATATACATAAAGGTCTTTTTGAACTTATTGCAAAGGTTAAAAACAATAAGTTTGTACTTATTACCGACTGCACACGTGCGGGTGGTATGCCTGACGGTGAATATACATTGGGTGGACAAAAGATTATCGTAAACGGTATCGAATGTCTTTTGGAAGACGGTACAATTGCGGGTAGTGTACTGAAACTCAATAACGCTGTTAAAAACGTGCGTGACAATACAGATATGCCATTCTGGTCTGTGGTTGCGGCGGCAAGTCTTAACCCTGCAAGAGCAATCGGTGTACACGACCGTAAGGGTTCGCTCGAAGTCGGTAAGGATGCGGATATTATCATCACCGATGATGATTTTAATATTCTAAAAACCATTATAGGAGGTAAGATTAAATATGAATCTTAAATTTGAAGCAAAATTAGACAAAGGCTTTCAACCGATGATTTTAGTGTATAACGATTTTATTGCACGTGCAAAGGCTGCAAACGGTGAAAAACTCGTTATCGGTATTGAACGTAACAATGGCTTTATTTCTACTTTTGAAATGACCGTTTTCCCTGACGGAACAGGGCACGATGAAGAAAATCTTGGCATTGTTGAACGTATTATCAAAACTCTTTTGTGGGTCAAGGGCGGTTACAAGGTTATTGTTGCCGGTTCTAAGGTGATTTATGAAGGTATCGCAAAGGCATACTGCCTCGAGGGTGCTCGTGGATTTGATTGTATGATGATGAAGAAAATCTACGAAAAAGATTTGGTTTGCGAATGGCGTCCTATTGAGGAAGCGCCTAAGACAGAGGAATCTGCTACACCAATCGGTCGTCATCTTGACGGTTGCCGCATCGGTTTTGATGCGGGCGGTTCTGACCGCAAGGTTAGTGCTGTTATTAACGGTGAGAGTGTTTATTCCGAAGAGGTTGTTTGGTTCCCCAAACTCAATGCCGACCCCAAATATCAGTATGACGGCATTATGGCTGCTATGAAATCTGCCGCAGAGCATATGCCACGCGTTGACGCCATCGGCGTTTCTTCCGCAGGTTGTTACGTAAACAATCGTATTATGACAGCTTCACTCTTCATAAAGGTTTCTGATGAAGATTTTGAAAAATATGTTAAGAATATGTACATAGATATTGCCAAAGAATTTGGTGAAGATGTTCCGCTTGAGGTTGCTAACGACGGTGACGTTACTGCTTTGGCAGGTGCTATGGACTTGGAGGATAACTCAGTGCTTGGTATCGCTATGGGTACCAGTGAAGCAGGCGGTTACGTTGACCCTGCAGGTAATATCACAGGTTGGCTTAACGAACTTGCCTTTGCGCCTGTTGATTATTCTAAGGATGCTATGGTTGACGAATGGTCGGGAGACTATGGTTGCGGTGTTAAATATTTTTCACAAGACGGTGTTATTAAATTAGCTCCTGCTGCCGGTATCGAACTTGATGAAAATCTTTCTCCTGCCGAAAAACTCAAAGTTGTTCAGGGTCTTATGAAAGAAAACGACCCCCGTGCCGCTGCTATTTATGATACTATCGGTGTTTATTTCGGTTATGCAATTGCTTATTACAGTCTTTTCTATGATATCAAACACGTTCTTATTATGGGCCGTGTAACAAGTGGAGAAGGCGGTGTGATTATTCTTGATCGTGCAAACAAGGTGTTATCAGAAGAATTCCCTGAGCTCAGCAAAAAGTGTGAACTTCACATTCCGGATGAAAAATCACGTCGTGTTGGACAGTCGGTTGCTGCTGCAAGTCTTCCCGAAATCAAAAAATAAATTTAAGTAAATTTTAAATGTGATGGAAATGATATGTTATTTCCATCACATTTTCGCTATACAAAAAGACAGCCGCACGTGAGCGGCTGTCTGAGATTGTAATTCGTTGTTAAACTTTCAGTGCTGATTTTAGGGGCTAAGCCAGTAGTGACCCCTTTATAGGTGTGAAGCATACCATCGGTTTACCGGTGGTATGCTTTTTAATAAGCTTTGCCCCAATAGAGCATATGTTTAGCAGGTTTGCCGCAGCAAACACACTTGTCACTTAACTGTTCTTCGCCTTCAAGCGGTATACAACGAGAGGTTACGCCTGCAAATTCTTTGAGTTTGTCTTCGCATTCTCTGTTGCCGCACCACATAGCACGAATGAAACCTGGCTTGTTATCAGCGATTTCTTTCATTTCTTGGAGATTGTGTGCGTCATATGTCATCTTTTCGCGGCGTTCGAGCGCTTTGTTGTAAAGACCGTCCTGAACAGCCTTCAAAAGTTCAGGGATTTTGGTTTCAAGTTCGTTAAGATTTACGATAACCTTTTCTCCGTTATCACGTCGAACTGCTACGCAAACACCGTTTTCAATATCCTTAGGACCGAGTTCGATACGAAGCGGAACACCTTTCATTTCATACTCGGCAAATTTCCAACCCGGTGACTGTTCGCTGTCGTCAAGTTTTGCACGGCAAACAGTTTTAAGACGTGCATAAACTTCATTAGCCTTTTCAAGCACACCTTCCTTATGGGTTGCGATAGGAACTACAACTGTCTGAATAGGAGCAATCATAGGCGGAAGTACAAGACCGCTATCATCACCGTGGGTCATAATAACCGCACCGATAAGACGGGTTGTTGTACCCCAGGAAGTCTGATAAGGATACTGGGGCTGATTGTTTTTATCGGTAAACGTAATATCAAAAGCACGGGCAAAACCATCGCCAAAGAAGTGAGAAGTACCGCTTTGTAAAGCTTTGCCGTCATGCATCAATGCTTCAATAGTATATGTATCTTCCGCACCTGCAAAACGTTCTTTTGCGGTTTTAACGCCTTTTACAACGGGCATAGCAAGATATTCTTCCGCAAATTTGGCGTAAGCGTTAAGCTGTTGGATTGTTTCGGCTTCTGCCTCTTCCTTGGTGGCGTGGAGAGTGTGGCCCTCTTGCCATAAAAACTCACGTGAACGAAGGAAGGGACGAGTGGTCTTTTCCCAACGTACAACACTGCACCATTGGTTATAGAGTTTCGGCAAATCGCGGTAAGAATGAACAATATTTTTAAAATGGTCGCAGAAAAGGGTTTCGGACGTAGGACGAACGCAAAGGCGTTCTTCCAATTTTTCTTCACCGCCGTGGGTTACCCAGGCAACTTCGGGTGCAAAGCCTTCCACGTGGTCCTTTTCTTTTTGCAAAAGACTTTCGGGAATGAACATAGGCATATAAACGTTCTCGTGACCTTTTTCTTTGAAAAGGTTGTCCATATTGTTTTGTATATTTTCCCAAATAGCATAGCCGTACGGACGTATAATCATACAACCTTTAACCGACGCATAGTCGATAAGTTCTGCTTTGATACAAACGTCGGTATACCATTTTGCGAAGTCTTCATTCATTGAGGTGATAGATTTTACGAGTTTTTCCTTAGCCATAGTAACTGTGCGAAGCTGCACAAACCTACCTTTCATACATATAAAAAATTAACATATCTATTATAAATTAAATAACATAATTTTGCAACCTTTTTTATATAATATAAAAAAAGTATTGACAAATGCCCTTAAAAAACATATTATTTTATATAAGGACCTGTCTTTCCACAGATTATTTAGGAGGATTTTTATGACATTTGATAAAATTAAAAACATTTTGGCAGAGCAACTTGACGTTGAAGCAGATACTTTAACGATGGAAACTGATATTGGTAAAGATTTGAATGCAGACAGTCTTGACGTTGTAGAAATATTGATGTCTATCGAAGATGAGTTTGAAGTTGAGATTCCTGATGAAGAAATCGAAAACATTAAAACTATCGGTGATGTTGTAGAATATATTGAAAACAATCAGTAATAAATAAAACGAATTCCCCGAGAAATCGGGGAATTTTTTTATAACGTTTCGACTTTTATAAGGTCGGTATTACCTGATTTTCCGTTGGTTACACCGCCTGTTATTACAATCTTATCATCCTTTTTGAGATTTAAAAGATCTTTGGTTAATCTTGAAGCGCTGTAAAACAACACGTCGGTAGAAGTGAAGTTTTCACACATCATAGGAATAACGCCCCAAGAAAGCGCCAGTCTGCGCCAAGTGGTTTCATTGGTGGTTATGCCGATAATCGGAACGCTTGGACGGAAACGGGATACCATTCGTGCGGTGATGCCTGAAATGGAACAAACGGCGATTGCTTTGGCATCAATGTCAATTGCCATACCGCAGGTTGCGTGTGAAATGGCGTCTACTGTATTTTTAATATTAAACGCACGGTTTAAAAATCGCTTATTGTAGTGTATGTTGTTTTCGGTGTTTTCGGCGATTTTAGCCATTGTTTTTACTGCGAGTACGGGGTATTTACCTGCGGCAGTTTCGCCTGATAACATAATCGCACTTGTGCCGTCGTAAACTGCGTTTGCAACGTCCGAAATTTCGGCACGGGTGGGACGTGGATTATAAATCATAGATTCGAGCATTTCGGTAGCGGTAATAACACGTTTACCCAAAAGGCGACATTTGGTTATAAGTTTTTTCTGAATAGCAGGTAGTTCTTCAAACGGAATTTCTACACCCATATCGCCACGTGCTATCATAATACCGTCACAAACTTCACAGATTTCTTCTATGTTATCTACACCTGAACGGTTTTCGATTTTTGCAATAATATCAATGTCACGAGCACCATTTTGCTGTAAAAATTCCTTAACGTCGATAAGGTCTTGCTTACAGGAAACAAAAGAACAAGCAAGAAAATCAATATCATTTTCTATACCAAACAAAATATCCTGTTTATCCTGTTCGCTAAGATATACCTGTTTTAAGGTTTTGTTCGGAAAACTCATACTCTTGCGGTCGGAAAGTTCACCACCCACTAAAACCTTGCAGTTTACGTCGGTATCGCTTAAAGATTCAACTTCAAAAATTAAAAGACCGTTATTTAGTAAAATTTTATCTCCTATTTCTAAATCATTGGCAAGACCTTTATAGTTTACCGAAATTTTTGTTTCGTCGCCTTCTATTTCGTCGGCTGTAAAGGTGAAATTATCGCCGTCTTTGAGCATAATCTTGCCGTTTTCAAATGTTTTTATGCGGTATTCAGGGCCTTTCGTATCAAGCAAAAGCGCAACAGGAAGTCCCAATTCTTCACGCACAGATTTTATGGTTTCTATGCGCTTTTTGTGATCGTCGTGTGTGCCGTGGGAAAAGTTGAGACGTGCTACGTTCATACCCGACTTGCACATTTCAACAACTGTTTCTCGGCTATCACAAGCAGGGCCTAAGGTACATACTATTTTGGTTTTTCTGAACATTTCATCACCTGAATCAATACTTTTGCATTAGCGCTTCTATACGCCTTGCGGCTTCTGCCATTTTTTTAAGTCCGTCAAGAGCGGTCTTCTCACGATATGAAGACAAATAAGAAATTGCTTCTAACGTGAGATAACCGTCATAGCCGATTTCTTTTAAAGCTTTTGCTATGGCTTCAAAATCCACAAGCATTGTAAAAGGCAACTGATGGGTATCATAGCGTTTATCAACGTCGTGAAGATGTAACGCTTTAAGGCGCGGACCGATCGCTTTTATCATTTCGGGCGCACTGGTGCCGCTTCCTAAAAGTTCGGCATGGCCTATATCAAGACAAGCAACAAAAGAATCATCGTTTACTGCATCAAGCTGAGCGTTGAAACTTTCGGGAGTAGAACAAGCTGCATCGCAGCAATGGTCTTTTTCTTCATCCCAATTATACATATTTTCAGTTGCGATTTTAACACCGCATTCTTTTGCAAAGGGTAAAAGTTCCAGATACATTTCGGTGTTTTCCTGTAAGGAACCGCTGTTTTGAGGATGTATAATACAAATCTTGCCACTCACTTCGGCGGTACATTCAATCGCGCGTTTCAAATAGTCACGCACACACTTCGCACAAGATGGAAAAGGTGCGTGTGACTGGTTACAATGGATACCATTATCTTCGCCTATTTTTTTTAGTTCACGTGCGAATTTTAAATATTCATTACTTGCGAGAGGATGTTTCGTAGGTCGAAGGCACTTGTTCTGGTAGTCATAATCCGCCATTTCTAACATAGAAAAATCCCATGCATCAAAACCTGCTTTGGCTATAAGCTCTATTGCTTTATGTTCGCCGACAAGAGTGGCGGCAGAACCTATTTCGGTTGATATTTTCATAATGGTTCTCCTTTATCTTCTTCTTTTTAGATTATACCACAAATGCCTATAAATAGCAATAGATATACTTGAAAATTATGTTATGATATAGTAAAATAATTATATATTTTTAAAGGAGAACAAGAATGTATATAAATAATAAAAAAATATCGGGTGTCAAGGATATTTTTACGATATTTAAAGATTTTTTCACCTATCGTAAAAAAGAGGAAAAAGAACTTGGAAAATCGATTGAAGCAGACATTTTCATAAGCCTTTTGCCATGTGCGGTTTTCGGCTGTTTGCTTTTTGGCGTCAGGGCTGTTTTGGTTTTGGCGTTATCGGTTGTTTTATCAGTCGGATTGGATTTCCTGTGTAATTTAATCCTCAAAAAAGGTTTTAAAATAAGTTTAACGGCTGTGATAAGTGGTTTGTTGTTGGGGCTTAATCTCAGTTCCAAGCTTAATATTTGGCTTGTTGTAGCAGTCAGCGTGTTTTCAACCTTGCTTATAAAAACCCTATTTAAAGATAAAGTGCTAAAAGTTACAACGCCATTGCTTTTTGCAAGAGGTTTACTGTTTGTTTTGTTTTTAAGCAAGTTTAGTGTGTATGCACTGCCGTTTTTGAATACCAAAGTTTCTTTGCCCGTGGAGTCTTTGTATACTTCTTCCATGTCGGTAAAGTTGTATTTCTTTGGTTTACATAGCGGTAATATTGGAGAAACATCGGTGTTGCTTATTTTAGTTGGTGGAATATATTTAATGCTTCGCCGTATTATAAGTCCTGCAATACCTGTGAGTTTTGTTGCTACGACTGCTGTAATTTCTCTTGTTTTGGGTCAAAGCCTTACAGTATCGCTTTTGGGCGGCGGTTTGTTTTTTGCTAGTGTTTTTATGACACTCGGTTATAATCTTACAAGTGCGGCAAGATATAAAAAGACATTATACGGTATTGCGTGCGGCGGTTTGACTGTATTCTTGCGCTTTGTTTTTAAAACCGAAGCAACGCTTTTGGCGGTGCTTATTGCAGATTTTGTATTTTATTGTTTTACACGCAGTAATATTAAAAAGTTTATACATTTTGTGAAAAAGCCTGATTTCAAAAAACTGTCAAGAAAATTAACCACGTCATTTTCGGTATAAAATTGCTTTAATGCGGAAAATTAGATTCAAGTAACTTAAAGAAAAGGTGAGTTTGTTGAGAACAAACGGAATTTTAATGCCGATATTTTCGCTCCCGTCAAAGGGAGGTATCGGTACGTTGGGCAATGAAGCATACCGATTTGTCGATTTTCTTTATAAATCGGGGCAGACTTGGTGGCAGATATTGCCGCTTAACCCCACAAATTACGGCGATTCGCCGTATCAGTCTTTTTCGTCGTATGCAGGCAACCCATATTTTATTGATCCTGAAATTTTGATAGGGGAAGGACTTTTGACAAGAGAGGAATTTGAGTCGTTTGATTTTGGAGGTTTTGACAGGGTCGACTACGGTAAATTATACCAAAATCGTTTACAGTTGCTACGTTTGGCATTCAGGCGTTTTAAGGAAGACAGTGGTTACAAGTCGTTTTGTAAGGAAAACGCATATTGGCTTGAAGATTATGCGCTTTTTATGGCTATTAAGAACGCTAACGGCGATATTTCTTGGGAAAACTGGGATAAAGCACTCCGTTTCAGAGAAGCGGATGCTATAAAAACCGCTCAAAAAGAGCATAAAGAAAGCATTAAGTTTTACTGTTTTATTCAGTATATGTTTGCTAAACAATGGTTTGCGCTTAAAAACTATGCAAATAGCAAGGGGATAAGAATAATAGGCGATATCCCCATTTACGTGGCTTACGATTCGGCTGACGTGTGGTCTGATACAAAGCAATTTCAGTTGGATGATGATTTAAAACCCAAGGCGGTGGCTGGTTGTCCGCCCGATGTTTTTTCGGCTGATGGTCAGTTGTGGGGTAATCCGCTATACGATTGGAAATTTATGAAATCTGACGGTTTTGCTTGGTGGAAAAAGCGTCTTAAATATGTGTTGTCTCTTTATGATTGTGTGAGAATTGACCATTTCCGTGGATTTGAGTCCTATTATTCTGTACCTTACGGTGATACTACCGCTAAAAACGGTAAATGGGTCAAGGGACCCGATATTTCACTTTTCAAAGCGATTGAGGGTGAATTGGGTAAAAACTTGCCGATTATAGCCGAAGATTTAGGCTTCTTGACCGATGCGGTGCTTAAAATGCTTAAAAAATCAGGTTATCCCGGTATGAAAGTTTTGCAGTTTGCTTTTGACGGCGATAGTGATAATGATTATTTGCCACATAATTTTAATACTAACTGTGTGGTATATACAGGAACTCATGATAATGATACCATAAATGGTTGGGTCAAGAATAATGCGCCCGAAGAGGTAGAATTTGCCGAACAGTATTTGTCTGCAAAGCGTAATGACAGTTTTAACTGGGCGATGATGAGAGCGGCAATGCGCTCGGTAGCAGATACTTGTATTTTGTTGATGCAGGATATTATCGGTCTTGGTGACGAAGGCAGGATAAATACTCCGTCAACCGTGGGTAATAACTGGACTTGGCGAATTGACGGCAGTTGTATAAACGACTGGCTTGCAAAAGTAGTGTGTGAAACTACCGAATTATACGGCAGAAGCCGTGATAAAAAATAATTTTAAAAGGCAGTTCCTTAAAAAAAGGAACTGCCTTTTAAAATTAAAGCAAAGAAATATTGCAAATTAAATATTTTTGAATTATAATATGTACGAGGTGGAAAGTTATGTACAAATATGAAACTCATCTTCACACTGCGCCTGTAAGCCGTTGCGCAAGTGCAGGTGTTGAAGAAACGGTTAAATTTTATAAACAAGCAGGATACGACGGTATCTTCATTACTAATCATTTTATAAACGGGAATATAAATCTTGACGGCGATGCCACCTATACTGATGCGTTGGAATATTATTTTTCGGATTATGAAAAAGCTGTTAAAATAGGCGAAGAACTTGGAATCAAGGTGTTTTTAGGGATAGAGACCACTTATGGCGGCACGGATTTTTTGGTGTACGGATTAAGTAAGAAATGGTATTTTAAACACCCTGAAATTATGAAAATGCCTAACAGTGAAATGCTTAAATTTTTAATGGAAAACGGTGCTTTGGTTATTCAGGCACATCCGTTCAGGGAAGCGTGTTATATAGACCATATCCGCCTTTTTCCAAGATGTATACACGGCGTAGAGGTTATAAATGCCTGTCGTACTGATTTTGAAAACAAAATGGCTAAGTTATATGCCGAAAATTACGGACTTTTAGAGTTTGCAGGGTCTGATAACCACTGCGGAGGAAGAGCGGTTAAATTGGCGGGTATGTGTGCTGACAAACCTATTAAAAGCGAAACAGACTTTGTCAAAAAAGTAAAAGCACAAAAAATGCAAACTTTTTATTCTGTAAATGAATAAATTTTAAATATAAAAAGAGGTAAAAGCGAGTTGCTTTTACCTCTTTAAAATTCAATTACTCTAAAATATAAATTTCAGCAGTTCTTACACCGAATTTGCGACATTCACTTTCGGAATCAAAGAAAAGGTCGATACCTGTGGGGTGCTTTTTGATAAATCCGCCTGTATCGGCTGCTACTGCGTAACCGTAGATGTATTTACCGTCTGTGGTTTTAATAAACATCTTGGTTCCGTAGGGGATAACCTTGGGGTTTACAGCAATATAACCGGGTTGGGGTTTAACACCTGTAGCACAACGGTTGCCTGTGTGTGTATAGGCTGTTGCACGTACGGTCATTTTGGATTTGTAGTTTACGGGTACACCGTTTTCGTCAAGTTCAAAATCAACCGTAGGATTAAGTGTAGAAATAAATTCGTTTTTGGGAGTGCTGGATTTAGCGCCTACGGTAACAGTTTGAGCAACAGGCTTAGATATTACCTTAGAAGTTTCGGTTTCCGAAACCGAAACGCCATTTACAACCTTAGTTGTAACAGTTACTTCGCTAACACCGTTTACGCCCTTACGGGTAACGGTTTTCGTACCTTCTTTATATTCATCTGAATATACGGTTTTAGTTTTAAAGGGAACAGTTTGCTTTTTAGTGGTTTTAACGTAATCTATATCGGTATAATCGATATAGCAAGTGTTAATAATTTGCGTGTCCAAAGAAGGTTCTGTGAAATCGTAACTGTCAGGTGTAAAACCTGCGGATTTTAGAGCCTCCTTCACAGTGCCGCCGTGGAAAATAGTTTCGGTTGTTTTATCGCCGCATGTGATGTAAACAGGGAAACCGTAAGAAATCTTAACAGATGTAACGCGGTCACGTGTTGCAGTTTCCATAACTTTATAATTGGAATCGAACTCTACGTTGTTCATAACCGATGCTACATTATTATTAAATGAGCGTACGGTGTAGGTTGTTTCGCCATCAAATATTTTAATTGTGTGGATTGAGCCATGAATTAAAGTAGTAGCTGCTACGGTAACGGCGCAAAGTACAGCCGCAACTCCGAGGCGAACACGTCTGCTTAGTAATAAAGCGAACATTTTACTTTTAATTTTTTTAATCATCCAATAACTCCTTTAATATGGGCCAAATGAAATTTTTGGCTTGATTTTCAAAGCAAGTGGTATTATACTCTATTTTTTTGTTACTGTCAAAATAAAAAAGTGGGTGTTTTTTGTGCATTTTGCACAACAAAACGCAAAGATTACAAAAAGGTTACAAGTTTGTAACACTTTTGAAAGGGATTTTTCGTTAATATTTTGTGCAACCCTACAAAATCGCTAATAAAAAGTTGATAAATCGAGGCGCGAAACAAAAAATCACAATAAATTGGGTCTTTTTTATGGCTTTTTTTGGTAATTCACTAAATATGGGGGTTGAAAAAATTTAAAAATATTTGAAATTTTTATAAAGATTATATATATATAATATGTATATAAGACAAAAATATGATGTTTTTAGTGCAGTTTTAAAAAAGTATCTAAATATTATATATAACAGGTATAACTACGCTGCCAAATACATTTAAAAGTTAATCATCACTTGACAAATTTAAAAATAGGTATATAATATATAAATATTTATAGTGAAGGGAAGAGAAAGATGGAGTTTATTAGTATTATTGTAAACAGTTTTATTTTTAAGGTCGTAGCAAGACTGTCGGTTTCAGTATTGGTAGGTGTGGTAATAGGTAGCGAACGCGCAAAACACGGCCGAGCCGCAGGTATGAGAACACACGTGTTAGTAGCATTGGGGGCTTGTTTGACTTCACTTATGAGTATATACGTTAGTGAAAACCTTGGTTTTGGCGGAGATGTTATGCGTATATCGGCACAGGTTATATCGGGTATCGGTTTCTTGGGCGCAGGTATGATTATTATAAAGAATAACGACGTTATAACAGGACTTACAACTGCCGCAGGTGTATGGACTACCGGTATTATCGGTATTGCTTTGGGTTACGGTTTTTATATGGGCGCAATTATTTGTGCCGTACTGTTTTTAATTGCTATTGTAGTTTTCACAAGGTTTGAAAAGCGTAAAAGAACAACAGAACTTGTGTATATAG
Source organism: Acutalibacteraceae bacterium (assembly GCA_045536525.1). Taxonomy (GTDB): domain Bacteria; phylum Bacillota; class Clostridia; order Oscillospirales; family Acutalibacteraceae; genus UBA737. Next base: position 41,325 of record JAZSNT010000031.1, on the reverse strand, counting down.
AACTTGATGATTTATACAAGACGAACAAGGCGATAGAGCAAATTCTTGAAAAAATAGGCGACGAAGCCAGGTATACAATTGTTCCGCCAAAGAGTGGAGCGCAGGGCAACGTGGGTGTGCTTGTGACCGTTATTAAACGAATAAAGTTTGACGTTACCAAGTTTTGTGAATTAGAAAATGTAGTGTTTGCATGTGAAGAATAAATAAGAGCAGTCATACGACTGCTCTTTAAAATTTTGAACGCAGTTTTTCGAGTGCAGATTTTTCTATACGTGAGACGTAACTGCGTGATATATTCAGTTTCTTCGCAATTTCTCGTTGGGTGAGTTCTTCCCGACCGCCAAGCCCGTAACGTAGTTCGATGATTTCTAATTCCCGTGGGTCGAGCGTGGGTTTTAATATGTTTTTCAGTTTTTGCAATTTGAATTTTGTGTCAAGTTCTTCTACTATGTCGCTTTTATCGGCTATAACGTCGATAAGCGTTAGTGCGTTACCCTCCTTATCAGTATCAATAGGGTCGCTTATATAAACATCTTGTGCTGATTTTCGCTGATTGCGGAAAAACATCAGAATTTCGTTCGCTACTTTGACCTCAATGACACAAGGTTTATTCATTATGATAATAACGGAAATGTCCTTATTTCATTTGTTTATCCGCTTCACACTATAAGTGACAGTGCAACTATCGGCGAAAGGATTGCCTTTTACCGAAAGAAAAGGAACTTGTTTGGCAACGATTTAGCAAACTTAATCGGCATTGATAGGGTTACAATGATTCGTTATGAGAATAATCAACTTGACTGTCCTTATGATATAATTATTAAAATATCTGAGGCTCTTGGTGTGGACAAACATTTGTTGATGGACGAATACTTGACCTTTATTGATTATCCTTATTCTGTTTTTGTAAGGCAAAGGCGAAAGGAATTGAAACTCAAACAATATGAACTTGGCGAAAAGGTCGGTGTAAATCGTAGACAGATTGAAAAGTGGGAACATGGTGTTTGTATGATAACAAGAGAAAGGTATCAAAAACTCAAAGACATTAAATTCATTCCATAAAACAACGGTGGTGTAACAAAATACACCACCGTTGTTTTACTCTTTTTCGTCCTGCAACAATAAATCAACAATCTTGATTTTGTTACCCGAACTTGTGTCGATTTTAGAAAGGTAATCTCGTAATATCAATAATCTGTATGTAGTCATGTCTTCTATCAACTTTGACCTATCTTTTTCGTCGTTCGGGTAATGTATGACTGCATTAAAAGCCATATATTAGCCTCCTAAACAAAGATATTCAGTTGTAGAAATTTTTATGATATTATTCTTTTACATAAAACAATTCAATTACTTTTTCTCTAAAAATTTACAAAAGTGACGAAAGTATAAGTTATATTTTTCAATTTGTCAAGAAAAATTAGAAATTATTGTTTTGCATTGTTATAATTTAGGCTTGTTTATAAAAACAATATGTGATATAATAACCACAACCACACAAAGCAGAATATTTTGCTCTAATCAGGGTATACATTTTAGGTAAAAAATGTATGCTCTATTACTCAATCCCTGTTTGGAGCGAGCTTTGTGTGGTGCAAAGTAGGGTTATGCATTTTTTCGGTGTGTGGCTCTGCTACACACCTTTTTTATTGTTGAGGAGATGTTTAATATGAATTTGAAAAAATTGTTATCAAAAAGAAACATTGTCATACTTATAGGTGTTTGCATAGCTGTTACTATTATGATAGTATTAGTTTTATTATTTAAAAAGTCAAATAGTAAAATAGACAACAAAATGATAACAGCAATTAAAAATACGTGGTCGGCAACACAAATTGAAGAGCAACCTCTATATCTCACAAAGCTGGAAGAAAGTTCTTCATATGAATTAATATCCGTAACGAATGAAGACGGTCTATATATAATTACTGCAGAAATTACCGCACCAGATGTTTCAAAGCAACTGCAATCTGTTGATGCGGAAGATTTTCCGAAAACCGAAGATGAAAATGAAATAAATAAGTTTTTATGCGAACAAATAGAAAAATCCAAAACTGTAAAGACAAAAGCCGAAATTTATGCATATGAAATTAACGGCGAATATCAAATCTCATATTCTGATAGTTTTATCAATGCAATGTCAGGAAATCTTTATACATATTCGCAGACTGCATTGACCGATATGCTCGAAAAATTTGCAAAGGGTGAATTAAAATGAAGAAAGTATTAGCAATTGTATTGTGTATATTAATGATTCTTCCAAGTTTATCTGTAGGCGCGGAAGAAATACAGAAATTTTATGAAGTTAATATCGATTCGGGTAGTGGTGTTGTAACAGAAAAAGCTATTATTGATAATGGTGAAATATATATTCCAGCAACATCTTTTTCAAAATATACACGTTTTAGTTTTAATCCTGAAAATAATTTGTTTCTTATTGATGGTCAAGAGTTTTCTAAAGCAATAAAATCTGTCCACATAGATAGACAAAATAAAAAAATAAGAGTTTCAAACACATATTTGATTGGTCTTCAAGGTTATTATGAACGAGATAACATATTGTATTTACCCATGACACAAATGTTGCCTATATTGAATGCAGATATATATGAAGTTAAAGAAAATGTTATTTATATTTCAAATAATCAACTTTCTTTAGCTGAAGTTTTATATAATTTTGATATTCAAAATTATTGGTTTAACATATCTGAAGAATTTGGAAATAGCACTTTGGCATTATGGTGGTTTATGGTGCCAAACTATATTTTGGATACAATAACAGGCTGTAGGTTTGATAGACTCGATGTCACATATTCGGGAAATTATAATGATTATAAAAATATCTTTTCTGAATTTTTGGCAGATGATAACCTTTATTTAAAAGCGTTAGCGCAAGAACCTTCTAAACTCAATTCTACGGTAGAACTTTTTGGAGCTACTAATAGTCTTGCAAAGAAATTGAAATCAGTGTTTGGTTGGGTTGAAGCGGCTGGCAAATCTAATATTGATTCTAATACTGGTGGAGCATTATTTGATAGTTTGAAAGCCTATTATGATTCAGGAGAACTTAAAACCAATGATTTGAAAGGTCTTAGCGATGCTTGGATAAAAGGTGATATTTCTTTTGCTGATTATATTGAACTTTTTACATATATTCATACATATGTTAATCAAGTTGAAGACCATAAACAGATGTTAGCCGCTGTTTATGAAGTAGATAAGAAAAGCAATTCTAAATCAGAAGATTTTAAGGCTGCAAAACAGGTGTATAATCTATATGGAGAAAACGTAGAAACTGCAATAGTTAAAGAAATAGCACAAATGTTTTCTGAGGAGGTTTTAAGTGAACTTTTAAGCCCAATATCAGTATATACCGCAACCTCAAAAGTGGCAGGAATAGCCCTCAAGTCTGTTATGCCATACGATTACGGTGATATTGCTAATCTGCCGACATATTCAAACATTGTCCTCACTGCATCTTCTAAAGTAAACCGATATTCCTTTAAAACTGATAAAGAAACCGAAAATAAGAGGTTATCGTTGCTTTTGACACTTATTGCAAGCAAAAGATGTTTCGAGATAATGAGTGATTCATTCAAGGGGTACGGCAAAGATAATTCGTATTATGAAAATAAAATAGCCAAACTTGAACAAATGATAATGGCTCTATATATTGTTGAAGAAAACACCGAGTTTGATTCTTTTGAACACTTTGAGGAGTATGCAAAAAACAACAAGGCGAGAATTAAAGAAGCAATTTCTTCACCTAAGGAGCACACGGAAACAAATATATCGTCTCAACAACAGAGTTCTTCTCAGCAAAGTTCTTCATCTCAACAAAACTCAAATCCGTCTACTTCAAACTCAACATCTTCGGAGGAGACTAATGAACAGCAAACAACAAATATAACTTTAACAGAAGCAAAAGAAATTGCTGAGAATCTAATTTCAAAATATCATCAATTTTCCTTTTTAGGCACTTGCTGTGATGTTGAATATAGTGATTTGGATATGTCTAGGTTTTTAACCCAAACACAAAAGAATAATTATTATTACTATCAGTATAAAATCACTTGCTGTCATTCGATTGAAAATGTCAAACAGCACATATTAAAACACATAGATAAATCCCTTATTTATGAGTTTAATAGTGAAAATTTCTTCAATGACGATAATGGCAATTTATATGTATTTCTTACACTATTTGGAATAGCAGGCTATGGCGATATTTCTATTTCTGAATTTTCTGCAAATAAAATAGTTGCCAAGGCGGCATATGAGGATATCGATGGACCTACGGGAACATATGATGTTTTCGTTATTGAAAAGAAAGGGAATAACTTTATAATAACTGGTATTAAACGATAGAGTGATTTTTTGACCAGAATTTAACTAAGGAAAAATTAAGAATAAGTTCACATTATTTCTTGACATTTAAATAAAAATAGTTAATTATTATAATATACCTCTCAAATAGAAGAAGGCGAAATGTTATAAAAGTTTAGGAATAGAATAAATTAAAGCGGAATTTAATTGAAGAAAATATATTTTTAAAGAAGATAATAAAGTTTATTTAAGAAACAGGTGGGCCCCGATTTTTCGGGGCCCACTTGTTTTATATAACGAAAAATATAACCGAAACTTTGTTAATAAAAAATTCACAAAGTTTTCTTGACATTAATTAAAAATTAATGAATCATGATTATATATCTTTTATTAAAAAAGGCAGGCGGAATAAAATTAATACTTAAATGCGGAATTTAAATTTCAAAAGGAGGAATGTTCTCTTAGAAAATCACACACAGAAAATACACACATAAGAACTGCTGATTGCAGCACATAAAACATTGTTAAGTGTGTTGCAACAGTATCCAATCTTAATTGCTTTTTATCGTGGGCAGTTGGTTGGAAATTGGCCGACAGTTATATGTCGGTTTATCAACGGTTTTTGCCGTTGTTTTGGAGCAAAAAGTGCGACGGTGCTATTTGCTTTTAATCTGAACAAAAGCGATAATTTGGGTGTCAGGTGACGATTTGACACCCACCTATTAAAATTTTTTGTAGGCATTAACGGGCGGACGCTGTGCGTTTGTCCGACAATGCCTACAAAAGTACTGACATAATAAAAAGGAGTGTAAATTCAATGTCAAAATCACTATTTTATCAATTTAATTCTGCGATTGATTTAAGTTTTATACCACACTTTGACAAACACAGTTCAAAAAAGAATCATATTACTGACGACAGTCATGTAATTAAGTCGTTGTCTGCAAAACACAATTTGAAAGATTTTGCACATACTTTTTCTAAATATATTAAGGATGAATATAATATTAAACAGGTAAAAGACATAACGCCTTTAATGTGCCAAAAATTCATTGATATAAAGATACAGCAAGGTTGTAGTGAGGAAACAATATTCACTTATAAAAGTAATCTTCTAAAACTATCAAAATGTGTCAACAAAACCTTTACTATAAAGACGGATTATAATACAAATATTGATAAAGAAAAAATCGAACGTGCAGAAACAACAAAACAGTTTTCTTTCACAATGGACGAAATGAAAATGATTTTAGATACAGATAGAAAATGTGAAAGTTTAAAGGCACTGAATTTTGCATTTTTTACAGGTTGCAGGGTGAATACATTAGAAAAAATAGAAGTAAGACATTTGGATTTTAAAAACAAAGAGATTATTATTTATAAGGACAAAGGCGGACGCACAAGAAAAATTCAAATGGACGAACAGACAGAAAAATTTTGTCGTGATATTATAAAAGGCAAACAACCACAAGATAAATTATTTAATATCAAAAAGGATTCTGTAAACAGATATTTGCATAGACGTTGCGAAAAATTAGGGATAAAAACTTCTATTGGCGAAACAAAATCGGGTGTGCATGGTATAAGAAAATTGCGAGCCGAGGAATATGCAAAACATCACGGCAAAAAAGAAACCATGAAAATGTTAGGTCACGGTGCTGACCGTTCCGACCTTGAACAGACATATTTACACAGTAAAAAATAATAAAACTAATATTATGGAGGTAAAAACAATATGGATAAAAAATTTGCTATTTATGTCCGCAAATCAAAATTGACCGAAAAAGGAAATAGTATTCAAGTACAGATAGACAAGTGCAAAGCACATATCTATTCTGAGTTTGATGTTCAGTCTACCGATGAAAATACAGACATTTTTATGGATGAGGGTTTGTCGGGATTCTATGCAGACCGCAAGGAATTTACAAAACTTATAAACTCTATTGACAATTATAAATGTTTACTTTGTTATAAGGTTGACCGTGTGTGCAGAAACACAGGCGATATGATGGCTTTAATAGAACATTTAGACAAGCATAATGTTATGTTTATTTCTTGCTCGGACAAAATATCAAATATCACAAGCGAATCAACCCTGATACTCAAACTTTTATCTGTTATCAGCGAATTTGAGAGAAATATAATCGCTGAGCGAATTTCTGATAATTTGCACGAACTCGCAAAAGAGGGGCGTTGGCTTGGTGGCACAACGCCATTGGGTTTTGAATCAAAAAAGGAAGTTATCAAAATTCGCGGAAAGAAAAGCACTAAAAACCATTTAGAGCCGATACATAGCGAAATAGAAGTTGTAAAAAAAATATTCAGTAAATATTTAGAATGTAAGTCTATGAATGCCGTTAGAGATTACTTAAACGAAAAAGGTATACTCACCCGAAACGGTAAAAAGCATACAAGGATAAGTGTTAAAAATATTCTTAAAAATCCTGTTTACTGTATAGCTGATAGTGATGCTTTTTCTTATTTTTCTGAATATAGTGAATCGGTGTTTGCTGAAGAAAAAGAATTTGACGGTAAACACGGTTTAATGGTTTATAACAAGACAGAGCAGAAAAAAGAGAAAAAGGACACATCAACACTTTTAAACCCAAAATTTACCCAAATAACCGACTCGAAACCCATTAGTGAATGGATTGTGGCAGTTGGCGAACATAAAGGTATAATAAGTGGTTTTGATTGGATAAGGGTGCAGAACATTCTTAAACAGAATACTGATAAATATGATAGACCGAGACAAACGTCAAAAGCATTATTAAGCGGTTTGGTATTTTGCCCTGTATGTAATGAAAGGATGAATGTAAAAACACTTTCAAACCGTTATACGCAATCAGGCGAATTGCGATTTAATTATCGTTGTCGCAAACGAATGGAAGATAAAAACGGTTGCACAAGCAAAGACATAAATGGCAATGAGCTTGACAAATTTGTGATTGATACAATTATTCATATGAATTGCCCTGACGATAAATATTATGAAAAACTTAATAACTACCGTGAAGAACTGCTGAAATCACAAAAAGAAGAACGACAAGAGATTAAAGCACTTGAAAAAGAATTGTCAATAATTGATGCAGGTATTTTTGCACAAAGAGAAAATTTAAGAGATATCAATTTGTCAGCAGAAGATAAGCAATTTATATGGGAGGATATACACGGTTTACAATCACAGAAAAAAGAAATAACAGAAAAAATCGCCCGTATAAACGAGCGAATCGAATCAGAAAACTATTCTGTTGAAGAAATAGAAAGTGTAAAATCTAAAATAGTAACATTCCCACAACTTATGGAAATATCAACATACGAACAGAAAATGGAGCTTATAAAAAAGATTGTTCATCATATTGTTGTTATCCATAATGACGAGACAGGGGACGATGATGTTCACATCGTCCTCTGTGGCGCAGAGGATACCGTAAATTTTAATTTGGCACCTGAAAGGAGTGTGATGTGTCATTCAGGAAAAGATAGCATTTTCAATACATCTTGAAGCATAGGTGGCAAGGCGGATGTTTTTATCGGTTTTAAATGTGGAAACTGCTTTAATAAGCCCTATGGTTCCTATGGATATCAAATCATCCTGATTGGAACTGGTAGAGTAATATTTTTTAACGATATGCGCCACAAGACGTAAATTATGTTCTATAAGTTTGTTGCGCGCTTCCAAGTCGCCCGAACGGCTTTTTTCTAATAATTCGCTTTCTTTTTTTGCGCTAAGAGGCGCCGGAAATGAACCTGTGCCGCTTACGTGAAGCGCAAAATAATAAAAATTAGATAGTAACTGTAAAATAAGATTAAACACGATTAGACCTCCAATGTTTGTATATGCAATTATATGAATTAAAGGGCTTGCTCAATAACGGCAAAAATTGCATATTTACATTTAGGGGTCATGGTGGTAAAATATTAAAAGGAACAAATGTTCAAAGGAGTGATTATGTGGGTGAACGGATAATTTTACATTGTGACCTTAACAATTTTTTTGCGTCAGTTTCACTTCTTTTTAATCCTACCCTTATAGATATGCCGGTGGCGGTGTGCGGAGACGTTGAAAACAGGCACGGCATTGTTTTGGCAAAGAACGAGATTGCAAAGAAATTTGGCGTAAAGACTGCCGAACCTATTTTTGAAGCGAAACGCAAATGCGCAGATTTGGTAATTTTGCCGTCTTTGTATAAAGAGTATGAAGAATATTCTTACAGGGCGAGAAAAATTTATGAGCGGTATACCGATTTAATAGAGCCGTTTGGCATTGATGAGTGTTGGCTTGACGTAACGGGCAGTACTTTGCTTTTCGGAAACGGCGAGCAGATTGCAAATAAAATCAGAACGGATATAAAGCGTGAATTGGTGCTTACTATTTCGGTGGGCGTCAGTTTTAACAAAGTATTTGCTAAATTGGGGTCTGACCTCAAAAAACCTGATGCAGTGACCGTTATAACCAAGGAGAATTTTAAGCAAAAAATTTGGCCGTTGCCTATAAGTGACCTTTTATTTGTTGGCAAAAATAACGCCGCAAAACTTAATTCAATAGGTGTTAAGACAATAGGGGATATCACTTTTTGTGACGATAAAACTTTGCAAAGGCTTCTGGGCAAAAACGGAATAGATATAAAACGCCATGCTTTGGGGGAGGATAATTCTCCCGTTACTGCTATTACTGATAATAACAAACCTAAAAGTGTAGGCAAGTCGGTTACTTGCGGAAAAGATTTCACCAATAATGAAGAAGTGTGGAAAGCATTTTTGGAGTTTGCGGAAAATATATCTGCCACTTTGCGTGAAAACGAACTTTACGCAACAGGGGTGCAGGTGCATATACGCACGTCATCGCTTGTTGTAAAGGAATTTAGTTGTACTTATTCACACTCTACTAATTCGGCAATAACCTTGGCTAAGCGAGGTTTTGAATTGTTTAAGGAAAACTATAATTTTGTTGAGCCGTTGCGGTCGGTAGGACTCAGGGCAATAGGGCTTAAAGAAAACAGAGATGCGGTACAGCAAGATGTTTTCGGCAATAGTGAAAATGAAGAGCAAAATGAAAAGATTGAGGATTCTATATATAGCGTGCGTAAAAAATTTGGCGATTCTTCAATAAAAAGAGGAAGAATAGTATAGACATTTGAAGCAAAATGTCGTATACTGTTTATAGTTTTAAAAATAGGAGAATGTTATGCGTTATACTAATGAGTATGATAATGATAAGGACAGTATAGATATATACAGTATGACCCAATACGAAGATATTTCTTCTTCGAGTAAACCACGTAGTCATAAAAAGAAAAAGAGCAAGGGCAAAGGCTTTTTGAAAGCGATTTCGATAACACTTATTTGCTTAATCGCATTGGGTGTCGGCGGATATTATGCGGCTGTAAAGTGGATAATACCGTCTTATATAGATGAACATATAAACCAAGAGCCGCTAGAATATGAAAAACCGGAAGAACTGCATATTAAAACCAGTGATTACGCAGACGTCAAAAATATAGCGCTTTTGGGTATCGACTCCCGCCAGGATAACAGTTCGGGCAGGTCGGATGCAGTTATAGTTTTAACTATTGATAAAACCCACAATAAAATTAAGCTTACTTCAATAGCTCGTGACAGTTATGTTGAGATAGATGGTAAGGGCCACGATAAATTGACACATGCATACGCTTATGGTAAATCTACACTTTCGGTTAAGACTTTAAATAAAAACTTTGGTTTGGAAATTACCGATTACGTTACCGTAAATTTTTATGAGTTTTCCCGTATTATAGATTATATCGGCGGTTTAAAAATTGATGTAAATCAAAAAGAAAAGGACCATCTTAACAGTTACATTTTCCCGAAACTTCATAAACAGACCTCGCTTAAATGTGACGATATTACGAAAACGGGCAAACAAATTCTTGATGGAACACAGGCTTTGTGTTATGCCAGAATCCGTAAAATCGACGGCGACGTAGAGCGTGGAAACCGTCAAAAAGAAGTTTTGATGGCTATGTTTGACAAGGTTAAGGATACAAGCCTTACGAAGTTGCCCAAGGTTGTGGAAATGGTGCTTTCAGAGTGCACAACCTCGATGTCTTCACAGGATATTACCGATATCGGTGTGTGGGCGGTTACATCCCAACCTGAAATGGAAAGTTTAAGTATACCCAATGACAACGTAAAAGGCAAGGGCAAGACTATCCGTGGAGTATGGTATTATTCTTACGATATAGATGCTGCTAAGGAAGAAATGAAGCGCTTTATATTGGAAACCGAGCCACAACAGACACAACAACCACAAGAATAACAAAAGAGCCTGAACTTTGTTCGGGCTCTTAAAATTTGAGTTTTAGTATTTTGAAAAAAGATTTGATTTTGTGAATAAGTCGGCGTAATGGGTAACTTGCGCGAATATAAAAAACGTATAGTTTATATTTAAAACTTTTTTTACAGTCGTAGTATTTTTCGTTGCGGTAAAAACCGCGCATTATACCTATAATATCGGTGCGGTTCACGTTCAGTTCTTTAAAATAAAGCGAATCGCCACGAAAAACAGGGCCGTTAGCAGTTACTTTTATGACACGGTGAAGAACAACGTCGTCACTGGTTTGTTTTTTGTAAAGCAATACGTCGTTAGTTTTTATAGGTCTTGACAATGGGATGATTACAGCACGGTCTTTACCGTCACGGAACAAAGGACGCATACTGTCGCCATTTGTAATGCCTACAATTTCACCGTTTTGCTCTAAAAGATTTTTGGCGATAGAAAAACTGTTATTCATCGCAAAGCACGTCCGCTGACTTGAGCTTTTCGATAAACGAATCAACCCAGAGATTAAGTTTATCAAGGTCAGCAATTTCATATTCAGAGCATATTTTTTCTATAATCTGCTCTTTTTGGATGTCGTTTTTCAAAAGTTCTAATATAAACGCACCTGTTTGGTTGGTTTTTATTATATTTTGTTTGCCGTTTCCACAGTTAAGAGGTACGGCAACTATCTGATTTGCTACGGTATTTATTACGTATTCGTATTTAAGTTTCATTTTGTTTCTCCAAATATAGTGTTGTAAGCGATTTCTGCGGCGCTGATATCGGTATTGCACTTTATCACCCAAACGTTTACGTTTTTAAAAAGATTGTCAAGAAGACTCAAAGTGTTAAAAGCGGCAGTAGGGTCTTTGGGGATAAAGATTTGATTAAAAATGTTTTCTAATGCATTTTGCGGAGTGATTTTTTCGCAAGAATTATAGGCACAACGTTCAATGAAGCAAATATGTTTAATGGGCGTTTTTGCATTTTTACCCCAATTCTCTTTACCGCACCACGGGGTGCCATAGCCGTAGGGGATATCGTCTATAAAACGGATAATAGGTTTATCACCGTTTATTATTTCCACTTTTTCACCAAGTAACTGTTTCCAAAGCTTAGTGTGGGTGGATTTACCTGTACCGCTAAGGGCTGTGAACGCTACGCCGACTCCGTGGACTTCTATCAAAGAAGCGTGGAAGAATAAGGCGTCATAAAGTGGGATGGTGGAAATAAGTTTGGTATATAGTGCGGTAAATTCCGCTTGAAGCGGTGTTTGTGGGGTGGCAGTTAGAGTGTATGCATTTTCGATGTCTTGTGGTGTAATATCGATTATGAACTGCGGTATATCTTTGCAACTGTATTTTTTAAGAAAGGATTCCGCCTTGGCAGAAATGTTTTTGAAATCTATTATAAAATCTGCTATTTTACATACCATATTATCACCGCCTTTGTTTAATGATACTATATTTTTGAAATTAAGTCAATAAATGAATTATATAGAAAAAGTACCGATGGTAAATTATAGTTTGTCGAGTGCCCCGACGGGCAATTACGCTACTACTTTATAAAATTTTTCGACTGCCACCCAGACCGTATAGATATATTCAAATTATAGTTTGTAGGGGTAAAAAATTTGTACAAACAAAAGGCTCCCTCTGGGAGGGAGCTCCCGACGAAGTCGGGAGAGGGAGTGTACGAAACCACAAAAAGACGCATAATAAAAGGTTTTTGTAAATGTTAAGGTTTCGTTATACTCCTTCCGTCACACCTACGGTGTGCCACCTTCCTCACAGAGGAAGGCTTCCTGAAGATATACTCAACTCCCATATAAACTATAATTCTCCCATTACCTTAATGTCGGGGTAAAGGGTTGTGTTTTTGCAAAGTATAACGGCGTAATTGCCCGTCGGGGCACTCGACAAACTACAATTTGTAATTTAAGTTAATCTGATATTTAAAAAGAAAAGCAACTCTCGTTTGAGAGTTGCTTTTAAATTTTTAATACCAAGGAGTCCAACCGTCCATAGTTTCTTTGTTGGGGTCTTCTGACGGGGTCTCACTCGAATCGGGAGTGCTGTTGTCGGAAGAAGTGCCCGAAGAATCACTTGATGTGTCGGACGGGGTACTTGAAGAATCGGATGATGCATCACTTGAAGTATCACCGGACGTGTCACTTTCGGTTGATGAAACATCGCTTGAAGTATCTTCCTTAACAGTGGTATCTTTATCGATTAAGATGAAAACACCTGGTTGTGTAAGTGTTACAGTTGCGGTTTTAGTGGTTTTATCAACTGTGCAGTTGAGCTTCTGAACACCGTTTGAAAGCAAGTAATAAACTTCGATTTCGTCGCTTTCAAAATCATCAGGGATTGTGAATACAACCTTCACTATACCATCAGGAGTAACGGATTTACCGTCTTTTTCTGCTGTGATATCAAACATCACATAATCGTCGGCAAAATCTCTTACATAGTGACGGGCACGGTAATAAGTTTTATCAAAAATACCAAGTTCATCAATTTCAACTTCGGTGCCTTTTTGGAAGGCATTGGTTTCACCTTTGACGGTTACGCCGTCGGCAGAAGCAAATTTCACAAATCCTGTGGTAGAAGGATTGACAGTTTCTTCTACGTCGGGGAGAATACCCTCTACTCCGTTGTCACCGCCAAGATTTCCTACGTCGTCACCCTGAACGCTTTCGGTTACGTTTCCGCTCTGGATAGAACTTGTGCCGTCAGTACCGTTGTCTTCAAAAAGATAAGACGGGAATGTGGCAATAACCGAAATTGCCAAAAACGCTAAAACCAAACTGATTGAAACAATTGCAATCGTCTTTTTTTTCATTATTACACCTATAAATAAAATTTACGGTAAGATGGTTTCGCTATCGCCTTCTGCGCCTTCGTTTTCACCGGGTTTAGTTGCACTATCTACACCTGGTGCGGCATCGCAAAGGAAAGAGAGAATTTCAATATCGGGTTGTGTGAATAACTTTTTCATTTAAATTACCTCAAAATTATTTCTTAACGCTCTTAACGTCATTTGTGAATGTGACAACACCGGCTTGTGTCTTAGAGAAAGCTGCGGCGGTATAGATTTTGCCGGATTCTGTACCGTTTAAGCGGAGAGTGTATTCCAAAATTCCTTTGGTTTCGTCTTTCCACATATAATTCTTTTGGCCGAAGATGTAAACATTAACTACTTTACCGTTAACGGTATATTTTACAAATGTTTTACCTTCGTTTTCGGGTTTTTCAAGAGTGCTAAGAACATTCGCATAAACAGCGGGAAGAATTTCTTGAACGGTGTAACCCTTCTTTATGTAATGGTTTTTGAGTTCGAGCCATGCGCCTTCAAAAATCATAGTACCGTGAGTAGCTCCGTCTGTTGCAAGTTTGGAATAACTACCGAAACGAAGAGCGCTTTCATTGTTAAGGTCCTTAGAAGCACCGAAAGTGGTGATACCGTTTGCAGGAATAGTATAAGACTGATATGTATAGGTACCAGCACCTTTATCTGCTATAAAATCACCATTTTCGTCTTTTGTTGCAAAAACATAGTTATTACCATCTTTGTAATAAACTGAACCTTGGGGTATGAATTTACCTGCTTCGGGGGCAATATCTATTTTGGCATCTTTTTCGGTATTCTCTGATTTAAGTTTATCTTCCTCTTTGATTTCTTTCTTTAATTCGAAAGTGCCTTCGGCGGGAGCGTCAACAGTTAAGAAAGTTTTGCCGCTGTCTGCGTATTTACCTGTTACGTTGATTTTGGGGTCTGATGCGGTATCAACGTTAACGGTTGCTGCAAATGTAATTCTTGCATCGCCACCGGCAGTTAAATCTACAAAACGGATTGTATGCACGCCGCCGTCATTGCTTTCGGTGTAGTTTACACCTTCTGCGGTTGTTGCATCGCCTTTGAAACCGTAGGAAGTAACTGAGCCCAAAGTGATGGCTTCGTCAGCGGTGATATTTACGTCAATACCTTTAATGCTTGCGAAGTTTTCAAATTTTACTGTGAAGTAGGTTGTAGTACCTTTTTCAACAGCGCTGCCTTTGTTGGTTACGATTGTAACGGTAGGTGTTGCTTCTTCTGCGGAAGCGGTAAAAGCTACTGCACCGAAAACCATAACCAAGGTTGAAATGATGGCTAATGTTTTTTTCATTTTATAATCCTCCTAAACGCATTTGCTTCTAAATGAATAGACCATTTGCGTATTTTATCATTCATAATAGTATTATAAATGAAAAGGGTTATAATGTCAATCGTAAATTGTATGATTTTTATTGTTAAAATAACCTAACTTTTTTTTGCGTTTTTGTGTAAAGTTGCAAAAAATCAAATTTAACATCTTTAAAGTTCTAATTTTTCAAGCGCCGCTATGTGTAAACGTTCGATGTGACGTTTGCTGAAATTGAGTATAAGCGCTATTTGTTCAAGTGTTTTTCCACACAGGTATTTTTGGGTTAAAACTTCACGTAAAACCTCGTTATCCACTTTTTCGATTTTTTCTTCTATTTGCAGTCGTTTCTTTTCGCATTTTAAAACCCGTTCTTCGAATTCGGAGTTACTGATTGTTCGGTCTTCAAGCATCGATTGTAAGCGGTTGATTTTGGCTTGTTGCAGAAGAAAAGAAGAAAGAAATTCTTTTTTATCTTTAATGCGTTGATTTTTGCGGCTCTCTTTTTCAAGGTTGCACTTTACAAGCGTGACGTACTGCCCGTAACTTAATTTCGTATTGTGGGTTTTGTTATAGTCGTCGGCTTCGCGTGAAAGTTGATATAACGGACTTTCGTAGATGAGTTTTTTGCGGTTTTGTTCTTTTATTAAGAGTTTGCGCTTTTTTTCTTTGCAAATTTCGTTGCAGTAGTCGGTTTTGGATTTGCTGAGTCTTGCACCGCAATATTTACAGTAATATACGGACTGTTTTGTGAACGAAGTAGATTCACAAAGCGGACAAGCCGCCACTTTTTCGTATGGCGGCGAATCCAAATTGTGATTTTCGCTTAAAAACACAGGCTCGGCAAATTCTAAATGGCATTTGTTACAAATATACATAATTGTTCCTCCTTGTGATTGTGATGTAATTGCCCTTCATATATCACAAAGAGAAAAACATAAAAAAATGTTAAAATTTTTTGAAAAATTTTTTAAAAAAATATTCCACCCGCTAAAAAACGAGTGGAATGAATGGATTTTTACTGTAAAGCGTATATGGATTCGTACTTTTCGAAATCTGCCATAAATTCAGCGTTTTCCGAAGTTTTGATATTGTTGAGATATTTATGTGCATCGAGTTTATCACCGGGAAGTTGCATAGTATAAACCGCAATATTTGAACAGTGGTCGGATACACGCTCAAAATTATTGAGAAGGTCTGTAAAGATGAAACCTAATTCAATGGTGCATTCGTTATTCTGCAAACGTGCAATATGTAACGATTTAAGTTTGTTCTGCAACTGGTCTACAACCTGTTCAAGCGGTTCTACGTGAGAAGCGGTTGCAGGGTCGTCAGATATGAAAGAATGAATTGAAAGGTTTATAATTTCTTTAACCGCATCGCCGATAATACCGATTTCTTTTTTACCGTCATCCGAGAAAGAAATATTTTTTTCGTGCATTTCTTCGGCAAGTTTGCAAATGTTTAGTGCGTGGTCGCCTACACGTTCAAAGTCACCAATACTGTGAAGCATACGTGCAACCTGATGTGATTCTTCTTCCGAAAGGTTGCTATGGCTTAATCTTACAAGATAAGTGCCAAGCTTGTCCTCGTATTTATCGCTTAAATTTTCTTCTTCGCGAATCTGGTCAACGGTATATTGCTGATAGTTGAATATAAGGTCAACCGATTTGTGTAAAGAAACACGGGTGAGTTCTGCCATTTCGTTGGTGAGTCGGCGACATTCTGAAATAGCAAGGGGAGTATTGTTGAAGATACGCTCGTCCAAAAATACGGTATGCTGTTTTTCTTCTTTGTCGGGGACAATCCAAGTACAGAATTTGATAAGCAGTTTTTTTACAGGAAGCAAAAGTACGGTATTGATAGCATTGAATAATGTATGGATTATTGCAACACCTACCATTGCAATTTCAGTACCAAGAACGCTTACACCCATAAATCTGAGAGCATATAATAAAATCATACAGAAGATTGAGCCGAAAACGTTTACTGAGAAATGCATTACAACCACACGTTTTGCGTTTTTGTTTGTGCCGACAGCACCCAAAAGTGCGGTGACACAAGTGCCGATATTTGCGCCTAAAATCAAAGGAATGGCCATTTCCCAAGTAATTGCATTGGGGGTACCTGCACTTGCAAAAGCCAAAGCCTGAACAATACCGATAGTTGCGGCAGATGATTGTATAATTCCGGTGAATACGGTGGAAACAAGTAAGCCCACAATCGGATTTTTAAGAGTTGATAAAAATTCCACAAACCATTTGGCTTCTCTTACCGATTCCATTGAACCGCTCATAAGGTCCATACCGCATATAAGTATAGCAAAACCTATAAGGATATTTCCTAAATCTTTACGCTTTTTCTTTTTGGATACCATTTGTAAAGCAATACCAAAGAAAGCGAGAATGGGAGCGAAGAAACTTGGGTTTAATACTTCTACGTACCAAGCACCTTCAATACCTGCAAGGCTTAAAAGCCAGGCGGTGAGCGTGGTGCCTACGTTAGAACCCATTATCATACCGAAGGTGTTGCTAAAATTGAGAAGACCCGAGTTTACAAGACCTACAAGCATTACGGTAAATGCAGAAGATGACTGAATGGCAACGGTAACACCCGCACCCAAGAAAAAGCCCATAAAATCGTTAGAAGTGACTTTTTTCATTGTGCGTTCAAGGCCGCCGCCTGCCATTGTTTCAAGACCGCCCGACATTACGTTCATACCAAATAAGAAGAAGGTAAGGCCTAAAATAAGCGGTATAATCATTTCGGTTGCAATTTGCATAATTTTGCCTCCTTTTAAGTGAGGGAACTAGAATTTTAGTGCTTTTTCGATATAATCCTTAACTTCGCCGATTGGCATACGTACTGATTCCATAGTGTCACGGTCACGAACGGTTACACATCCGTCTTCTTCGGACTCAAAGTCGTAACAAATAGAGAAAGGTGTGCCGATTTCGTCCTGACGGCGATAACGTTTACCTATTGAACCTGCGTCGTCAAAGTCTACGTTAAAATATTTTGAAAGTGAAGAATAAACTTCACCGGCTTTTTCGCTGAGCTTCTTAGAAAGCGGCAAAACAGCAGCCTTAAAGGGCGCTAATGCAGGGTGTAAACGTAAAACAACACGAACGTTGCCGTTTTCGTCATTTTCTTCGTCGTAAGCATTGCAAAGGAAAGCCAAAAGCACACGGTCAGCACCGAGTGAAGGCTCAATAACGTAAGGCACGTATTTTTCGTTGGTTTCGGGGTCGAAATATTCCATACTTTCGCCCGAATGGTTGGCGTGTTGAGTTAAGTCGTAATCGGTACGGTCAGCAACGCCCCAAAGTTCACCCCAACCGAATGGAAATAAAAATTCAAAGTCGGTAGTAGCTTTTGAATAGAAGCAAAGTTCATCTTTATCGTGGTCACGAAGACGAAGGCTGTCTTTATCCATACCGAGATTTAAAAGCCAGTCACGGCAGTAACTGCGCCAGAAATCAAACCATTCAAGGTCGGTACCCGGTTTGCAGAAGAATTCAAGTTCCATCTGTTCAAACTCACGGGTACGGAAAATAAAGTTACCGGGTGTGATTTCGTTACGGAAAGATTTACCGATTTGTGCCACACCGAAAGGAACTTTCTTTCTTGATGTACGTGCTATATTTTTAAAGTTTACAAAAATACCCTGTGCGGTTTCGGGACGAAGATACAAAGTAGAAGTGCTGTCTTCGGTGACTCCTTGGAAAGTTTTGAACATAAGGTTGAATTTGCGGATATCGGTAAAATCGTGTGAACCGCAGTTGGGACAAGCGATACCGTGTTCCCTGATATATTCAGCCATTTCGCTGTCGCTCATAGCGGCAGGGTTATCCGAAAGACCGTTTTGGGCTACGTAATCTTCTATGAGTTTATCTGCTCTGTGACGGGTTTTGCAGTTTTTACAGTCCATAAGCGGGTCAGAGAAACCGCCTAAGTGACCTGATGCTACCCAGGTTTCAGGATTCATAATAATAGCGCTGTCAAGACCAACGTTATAAGGACATTCCTGAACAAACTTTTTCCACCAAGCTTTTTTGATGTTGTTTTTAAGTTCTACACCCAAAGGGCCGTAGTCCCAACTGTTAGCAAGACCGCCGTAAATTTCGCTACCTGCATATACAAAACCGCGACCTTTTGCCAACGTTACAATTGTTTCCATACTTTTGTTTGCGTTTTCCAAAATGACATTCTCCTTATACTTTGTTTAAAAGTCAAATTTCTACAAATAATATAATATAGAAAAAATTGCAAAAAGTCAATACTTGACATATTTAAATATATAAGTTATACTTTTAAAATAGAATAATTGGAGGTAATGTGTAATGGATAAGAGAGTAATTAAGCTTCACAACGTTGATTTTGATGATTTAATCAAGACAATCGATGAATGCAAAGGCGACGTTTATCTTGAAACTACTGACGGTGATGTTTTAAACTTAAAGTCCAAGCTTTGTCAGATGATTGGTCTTAGTACCATTTTAAGCAATACCGAGGTTGCGGAAGCTACTTTACGTTGTGCAAAACCTGAGGATGAAACATTGCTTTTCAGATTTAATCTTTATGGCGAAGTGCCTGAAAAGGAGTAAAAAATGGCAGAGAAATTTTTAGAATATAAAGGCAAGCCGCTTGTCAGATGCGGTGATGAGATTTATTACGGTGATATGAGTGAAGCCTACGTTGTAAAATTTACCATTCTTTCTAAGAATGCAGATGGCGAACCCAATAAAATCACTATACAACTTTTGAAAAGCGATACTGAGCTTAAAGAAAAAGACCGCATAGTTAAAGAAAGCACAAAATCAACTATGTTCGATGCTTTGGATGTTGGCGTAGTATGGCTTGAAAGAAGCGTAAAAGCATAATTAAAAGGACTTGAAGAAAATTTCTTCAAGTCCTTAATTTTATCCAAACAGAGTGTTAAACACGTCTTTGACGTAATTGGCGGGTGAAACACCTTCGGTTGACGGAACGTAGAAAATACTGAAACATAAAACGGCAATTGCTAATAAAACGATGATGGAAATTATAAGCATCCATCGGCTTAAAATCGGGGATTTCTTTTTGGGCGATTCTTCGGTGAAATAATCGCCATCATAATAATAATCGTCGTCTTCGTCTTCAACGTCATTTTTGCGTTTTTTAGGAGTAACCTCGGTATAAAGGTCTTCAAATTCTTCTGCATAATAATCGGGAGAATCGTCAGGTTCGCTCTCTAACACAAATTCAGTCTGTTCACCGTCGGGTTCGGTGTCTGTTTTTTCTATTTCTTCATTATCAGAATCGGGCATTTCTTCTTCCGGTTCTTCGGTTATAATTTCGTTTGTGTCTTCATTTGTTTCTTCGCCCGGAAGTTCTTCCGACATAGGTTCTTCGGTTTCAGAGGAAGTTTCCATAGTGTGAATTTCTTCTATATACGGATGTATAAGAGTTTTCATAAGCGCTTTTCTGACGGGCTTGTTATCGGTTAAAATAATAAGGCTTTGCGGTCCGCTTTCGATTATGCATCCGCCGAAAATACCGTCGGGGGTAACCAACGGCAGAGAACCTTTTATTATAGAGATTTCCTGTTCACTTGCAATATTAAATTCGTTATTATTTATGGTTTCGGTTTCTTTGCCTATTGCACTGGCAATAGTACCTATTATGTTTTCGCCGTTAAATATGGGAGCGGTTACAATTACCACGCGACTGCGGGATACAGCCCTTGAAAGTGAAAGAAGCAGGGTCTTCTTATCGCTACATTTGTCGTTTAATAATCTCATTCTGCCACAACAACCGCATAAATTAAATTCCAACTCAAAATCGGTTAAAGTGTTGTAGTAAATAATGTCGGTTTTAAAGTTTTGAAACATTTTGTTTCTCCTTTTAACTTTTTAAAGTTTCTAAAATTTTACTAAAAAGCAGTAAAACTGCTTGTTCACGTACATAGTTGCGGTCACGTGGCTCGATTTCCAACTTGTAAAAATCGGTATTTTCTTTATAATTTATACCTATAAAAACCACACCTGCCGAATAGCCGTCCTGTCCGTCGGGGCCTGCAACACCTGTTACCGAAACACCGATATCGGCGT
Source organism: Acutalibacteraceae bacterium (assembly GCA_045536525.1). Classification (GTDB taxonomy): domain Bacteria; phylum Bacillota; class Clostridia; order Oscillospirales; family Acutalibacteraceae; genus UBA737. The sequence goes on along the minus strand of JAZSNT010000031.1, from coordinate 20,423 downwards.
CTGAGAGTAAGCGGATGTTTTGCGCCATTTGCATAGCGGTATCACCGCTCACGGCACCTTTGGTTTGCAGGGTATAACCGTCTACTTTAAGTATTTGGTTTTTTATACGGTTAGAATAGGATGTAACGCCCATTTCAAACACAGAAGAAGCGCCCGATACGGCGGTTATATAGGAAGATACCATACCGCCCGTGCAGGATTCTGCGGTGGCGATTTTTTTGTTATGTTTTTTTAAATATTCTACAAGTTCAGTTGCAGATTTTAAAATTTCACTATTCAAAACAATACCTCTTTAATCTATATAGGTATACTCGGTTTCGCTGATTGCTTTTTCTATAAGTGCTTCAATATCGAGTTTACTTTCGGCTTCGGCACAAGACTCCAACGTAGGACGAGTCTTCGGGTGCTTTGGAGTAAATACGGTACAGCAATCTTCATAAGGTAAAATTGAGGTTTCAAACGTGTCAATATTACGTGAAATTGTAACGATTTCTTCTTTATCCATACCAATAAGAGGACGAAGTACGGGTATAGTTGTAACGTAATCGGTTGTTACAAGGGCGGGGAGTGTCTGACTTGCAACCTGACCTAAACTCTCACCTGTAATAAGCGCCAAACTGCCCGAATCTTTTGCGATTTTTTCGGCGATTCTCATCATCATACGTCGCATAATAAGGGTGAAATAATCTTCGGGGCAGTTTTCGGCTATTTTATCCTGAATTTCGGTAAAGGGAACGATAGCCAGATTTATACAACCGCTGTAACGAGCCACTTTCGATAAAAGGGTGCGTACCTTTTGTTCGGCACGAGGACTTGTGTATGGCGGACTTGCAAAATGTATAGCGTTAAGGCGAAGACCGCGTTTTGCCATTGTCCAGGCGGCAACGGGACTGTCAATACCGCCCGAAATCAAAATTGAAGCAGTACCTGCGGTTCCAACGGGTAAACCGCCTGCGCCCTGTATTTGTTCGGCGCGTATATAAGCGTTGGTGTCACGTATTTCAACAAACACCGTGATATCGGGGTTGTGAACGTCCACTTTTAAATGGTGGTATTTTGATAAAAGCATACCGCCTACTTCACGGCAAATTTCGGGTGAAGTCAACGGGAAACGTTTGTCAGCACGTTTAGCCTCTACTTTAAATGTTTTTATTTTTTCCAAAGGCTCTTTTAAATATTCTACCGATTTTTCGAGAATATCGTCCATATCTTTAAGACAAACACAAGCACGGCTGAAACCTGCAATACCGAATATCAGTTTTACACGTGCCAGCGCTTCGGCAAAATCAAAATCGTCACTTTGCGGTTCAATATAAATAGCCGATTGAGCCTTTCTGATGGTTACGTCGCCCAAACTTTTAAGTCGGCGGCGGATATTTTTTATAAGTATGTCTTCAAAATTGCAACGGTTAAGACCTTTAAGGGCTAATTCACCGTTTTTAATGAGTATAATTTCTTTCATTTTATGCCTTTCTTAGTGTTTTGGTGGCAGAGATTAACTGCTCTGTTAAAACATCAATATCTTCTTTGGTATTAAAGCGTGAAAAACTAAGGCGCAACGCCGAGTCAATTTGCTTATTACTTTTTCCCATTTCTTTTAAAACGTAACTGACGTTGCCTTTTGAACAGGCGCTGCCGCTTGAAACAAAAATGTTTTTGCGTTCAAGAAAATGTAAAAGTGTTTCAGAACGGTAACCGTTTACCGATACGTTAAGTACGTAGGGTAATGCATTGTCAGGGGAGTTAATCGTAGCAATATTACTGCCAAGTAATTTTTCTTTTGCGTAATTGCAGAGTTTACTTGTAGTATTATACTGTTTTGCAAGGTCTGGCAGTTCTTCAACTGCACCGTGTAAGGCGCAGATTAGCGGCACACTTTCTGTGCCTGAGCGCATACCGTTTTCCTGACCGCCGCCTAAAAGTAAGGGGGCGATGTGTGTTTTTTGGGAACAGTAAAGAAAGCCTATGCCCTTTGGCGCGTGTATTTTGTGACCGCTGGCAGACAAAAGGTCTATCCCTAAATTTTTAACGTTTATAGGGGTTTTGCCAAAAGCCTGAACCGCATCACAATGGAAAAATGCGTTTTTGGCAAGACGGTGGGTTAGTTCATACGCTTCTTTTATGGGCTGTATTGAGCCTGTTTCGTTGTTTACAAGCATAATGCTGACAAGCACGGTTTTATCGTTAAGCGCGTTTTCAAGGTCATACAGCGAAATCACACCGTTACTGTCAGGACTAAGGCGTATTATTTCAAATCCAAATTTTTCGAGTGAGTTTATAGCCTCTAAAACCGAGGGGTGCTCGATTGTAGTAGTGATAATGCGGTTGCCACGGTTTTTACGGTGCAAAGCCGACATAATTGCGGTGTTGTTGGCTTCGGTGCCGCCGCCGGTGAAAATGATTTCTTTTGGCGCAGCGTTTATGAATTTGGCGATACAGTTTCGTGCATCGTCAACCGCCATTTCTGCATTCATACCTAAAACGTGCAAAGAAGACGGGTTTCCCCAATTTTCCGTCACCGCTTTGTTCATATATTCTATTGCTTTACCACAAGGTTTGGTGGTTGCACTGTTATCAAGATAAATTATATGGAAACACCCCATTCTGCATATACATAAAAATTATACTATATAGATATAAAAATTTCAATAAGTATCATAAATATTTTTTGAAGTAAGTATTATTTGACTGAAAGGTAAAGGTTTTATGATATGAAAGATTTTTTTGATTGGGTTTTACAGTTGATTTCGGGCATGTTTCCGTTTGTGTTGTTGTGTTTGGCAGGGGTTTATTTTACCATTAAAACACGCGCGGTGCAGGTACGGAAATTTTTTTGCGCCATAAAAACGGCGATTTGTGTAGATAAGTCGCAAAATTCTTCTTTTGGTGCGGTATGTAATTCACTTTCGGCTACTATCGGTACAGGCAATATAGCGGGTGTTGCGTTTGCTATATCAGTAGGTGGTGCAGGTGCGGTATTCTGGATGTGGGTAAGCGCTTTTTTCAGTATGGCGATAAAAGCGGTAGAAATTGGTGTGGCGCTACTTTACCGAAAACAAAAGAACGGTAAATTTTATGGCGGACCTATGTATTACATAAAGATGCACGGTGGTAAAATTTTAAGTGTTGTATCGTTGATTTTCGCTTTGTCGGGACTGGGTGCAAGTTTTTTCACAGGCAATCTGACACAGGTCAACGCCTGTATTTCGGTTATGGGTGAAAACTTTTATTTAAGACTTTTTATGGGACTTATTATTTTTGTTTTGGTGGCGGTGGTAATTACGGGCGGAGTAAAAAAAATCACCCGTTTTACTACGCTTGTTTTGCCATTTATGGCGGTGCTTTACATAGTTCTTTGTCTTGTGGTTATTTTTAAAAATTACGAATTGATAGATGATGCGTTTGTAAATATTTTCAAAGGCGCTTTTTCACCGAGCGCGGTAACGGGTGGCGCAGTAGGTTCTTTAAGTGTTGCTGTTATTTCGGGAGCGCAAAAGGGTGTTTTTTCCAACGAAGCAGGTATGGGCACGTCTGGTATGGCGTATGCGTCGGTTGAAGATGCCGACCCGTATACGCAAGGGTTGTTTGGTATATTTGAGGTCTTTGTTGATACGATACTTATATGTACCTTGACGGCATTGACAATCCTTTGCAGTTCGGTTATTATAAATTACGGTGATGCCGCATCAAGTGAACTGGTCGTAAATGCTTTCAGTACGGTTTACGGCGGTTTTTCGTCGGTGAGTCTAGGCTTTATGCTTTGTCTTTTTGCGGTTTCAAGTATTATCGGTTGGGCATTTTACGGAATGAATTTTTCGGAGTACTTGTTTGGCAAGACAGGTAAAAAACTGTTTTGTTTTATTTATCCGTCCGTTTGTCTTTTTTGTGTTTTTGCAAGTACCGATTTTACTTGGCGCACGGCAGAGTTGTTTAACGGTATAATGCTTATTATAAACGTTACGGCGGTGTGGATTTTGTCCGGCAAGGCTATCGCCGTTTTAAAAGGAGCAAAAAATGAAAAAAAGAACAGAAAAAATACAAAGTGTATTAAAGGTTAATGAGGCGGCGCTTATATTAAGTGACAGCAACCGTTTTTATTTTACGGGGTTTAAATCTTCCGCAGGTGCGGTGGTTATTACAAAAGAAAAAGCGGTTTTACTTGTGGATTTTCGTTATTATGAAAAAGCGAAGAGTGTGGTTGACGTTGCAGAAGTAGTGCTTTGCCAAAGTATGCAAAATCAAATAAACGAAATATTAAAAAATAACAGTGTTGAAAAAGTGTTCGTAGAAACCGAAGAAATAGGTTTTAATACTTTTTTGAACTTAGAAAGCAAACTTGGTAAAATAGAACTTTCAAAAGAAGATATTTTGCAAAAAGAAATAAACGAATTGCGTCAGGTAAAAAGCCCTGATGAAACAGAGTTTATAAACAAAGCGCAAAATATAACCGATAAAGCGTTCGGTTATATTTTAGATAGAATAAAAGTGGGTAAAACTGAAAAGGAGATTGCGCTTGATTTAGAGTTTTTCGCCCGTAAAAACAGTAGTGAGGGTGTTGCGTTTGATTTTATTGTGGTGTCAGGTAAAAATTCTTCTTTGCCACATGGTGTGCCGAGCGATAAAAAAATAGAAAACGGCGATTTTATCACTATGGACTTTGGAGCAAAATGGAACGGCTATTGTTCGGATATGACACGAACTGTGGCTGTGGGGAATATTAGCGATGAGCAGAAAAAAGTGTATGATACCGTGTTTACTGCACAAAAAATGGCGCTCGAAAAAATAAAAGCAGGGGCGGTTTGTAAAAATATCGATGCAGCAGCAAGGGATTATATATATTCTTGTGGTTACGAAGGATGTTTTGGTCACGGTTTAGGTCACGGCGTGGGTATAGATATCCACGAAAACCCTGCGTTTAATATACGGGACAATACTCTTTTAAAAAGCGGTATGGTGATGACGGTAGAACCCGGAATTTATATTGAAAACACCTTCGGTGTCAGAATTGAAGATATGGTAGTTGTGACCGACAACGGTTATAAAAATCTCACCCAAAGCCCAAAAGAGTTAATTGTGTTGTAACAGGGCATAGTATAAAGAAAAAGGCTGTAAAAGTGTAACTCACTTTTACAGCCTTTTGTTTTATTCTTTTTTAAGTTTTAGTTTGCGGTTGTTTATACCTTCTTTAAGCAATACGAATATTACTGCGGATATAGGGACGCTTATCAGTGCGCCGATTATACCGCCTAAATTACCGCCAATAAGTACGGCACTTATGACTACTACACCGGGAAGCCCCACAACAGTACCCACTATACGAGGATAAATAAGGTTGCTTTCGATTTGTTGGAGTACAAGCATAAATGCAACGAAGATTACTGCTTTCAACGGGTCGGTTATAACGATTAAAAGGAAACCGATAGCCACACCGGTAATAGCGCCCACAATGGGAACCAAAGCGGTAACGCCTACTAAAACCGAAACCGTAGCGGCATTTGGCAAATGGAAGATACGCATACCGATGTAACAAAGCACACCAATTACCAAACCCTCAATAAGCTGACCGCCTATGAATTTTGAAAAAGCGTCAGATGCAAGTGCGGAAACATGATATACACGTTTGCCAATCTTTTTAGGGATATAAGCGTCTATAAGTTTTTTGGTAAATCGTCCTATACGTTCTTTTTGTGCTAAAATGTAAACCGAAATAACAAGGCTGAATACAGTGTCATATATACCGCCTATAACCGAAGACGTAACGTCTACTGCACCGTCAACTATACTGTTCGAGTAACTTTCGAGTATGCTTTGAAGTCCTTTGGTCAATGACTCGGTATCAAGATTTAAAACAGGAATACTTTCAGCTTCAATACCGAAGTTTTTAGAAATGTCTACCGACCATTCACGTATGTCCGAAAGGAACGTAGGCAAACTTTTTACCACTTGCAAAACGGTTTCTACAATATCGGGTATTATGAACAAAACCAAAAGTGCAATTAAACCAAAAGCAATAATATAAGTTAGCAACAAGCAAATTGTGCGTTTTAGTGCGAACATAAATTTTCGCTTGGACTTGTCCATAAAGAAGAATACTTTTTTCTCCAAAGCGTTAAGCAGCACGTTAAAAACGAAGGCAATGCAAAGCGCTGCTATAATAGGGGAAATGTAGGAAAAAGCGGTAGAAATAAAGGAAAATACATTTGTTATATTAAATACACAACAAACAATTACCGCTGAAAAAAACACCAAAGCGAGTATTTTTTTAAAGTTCTTAGAATTGAGTTCCATAAATTATTCTCCGTTTTTGTTTTTTGTGTTTTTGGGACGTACGTTAGCGTTGGCAGAAGCATCGAAACCTTCGGTGCTTTCTTTCATAAATAACACCTTAAAGGTAAGAATCAAAAGCTTGATATCCTGAATAATGGAATAGGTTTCTATATATATAAGGTCCATATTGAGTTTATCTTTGGGACTTGTGTTATATTTGCCGTAAAGTTGGGCATAGCCCGTAATACCGCCTTTTACCCTGTGTCTTAGTTTGAATTCGGGATATGCTTTTGAATATTCGTATACGTTTTCTATACGTTCGGGTCGGGGGCCAACAAGCGACATATCACCCTTTAAAACGTTTATGAGTTGCGGTAGTTCGTCCAAACGGCAAGCACGGATAAATTTGCCTACTTTGGTTATACGGTTGTCGCCGACTTCGGCTTTTTTGGCGCCGTCTTTATCTGCATCAACTATCATAGAACGGAATTTTAAAACGTTGAAAATTTTACCGTCTTTGGTAATTCGGTTTTGCTTAAAGAAAACGGGACCGTGGTCGTCTAATTTTATGGCAATGGCTGCCCCAAGCATAAACGGACTGCAAAGTATAAGTGCAATAGCGGAAACTACTATATCCACAATGCGTTTTAAAATCAATTGTTCTGTGGTAAGTCCGCGGTTTCGGCTCATAATAACGGGAGTATCACCAATCTGAATTTCGTAACTGTGATTTATTATAATATCGGTTATGGCAGGTAACATATAAATGCGCTTGCGCTGGGCATAGCAATAAGCGTAAATTTCTTTTTCAAGGTTTTTGTCTATGTCGCAAATAAGCGCCCCGTCAAACGGCAAAATCGCTTTTTTAATATCTTCCATAGAGGTCGAATTAACGTTAAGACCGCGTTCTATTTTAAAACGCTCGGGGATACGGCTCATACGGTTTATGAGTTGGAAACCTGTAGCATCGTCGCCAAAAAGAGCTACCAAACGTCTTGCAGGATAAAGTTTGAAATAAACGGTATTGGCACAAGCACAACCTACAAACGCAATACAAATCTGAAACACCACGCTTATTAAAAGCGGCGTGATAACAACCATTTCACGTGCGATAAGACTAAGCATCAAGTACATCAAAAAGTTTGTTATTAGTATGGAGAGTGTGAAACTGTATATGAGTTCGTGTATGCGGTTTATGCCCACCTTGAATGCGCCGTAAAGTGAGCAAAATATAGTGAGCAAAAATACAAATGAAAAAATAACAACGTAGTTACCGTCACGGCTAAAAAGTGAAACGGTGTAATTTGTTACCCATGTCTGCACAAACGCAAAGGTAATGGATGCTACTATAAACATTTTTATAAGTCGCATTACCGATTTGCGAAAGTTCATTAAATTGTTCATTGTGTCACATCCTTGGATTTAAAAGGTTAAATTTAGAAAATTTTCTGCCTTTTAGTGTGAAATAAAGTGGAAGCCCTAAACCGTAGCAGGCAATGAGTTGCCCTGTACCGACTTCCAAAGCGGAAATTACGAACCCGGCAAAAGTAAAACCGTTAAGATAGAAAAGGGCAAGTTCTAATCCAATAATAAAGGCATTTACAATTACGGGGAATAAAATGGGTAAAAGCGGAAGTTTTTTAAAAATGATTTTGCGTGTCAAATAGGTAAGTACCGCTGCTAAAAAAGTGGCGAACGTGCCGAAAATCATATCAATAGGATTAAAGGAACCGATGTTGGCAATAAAACATCCTATTGTAAGACCGGGTATGGCAGCGGGGGTGAATAAAGGTAATATTGTTAGTGCTTCGGAGAAACGCACCTGAATAGGACCGTACGAAAGACCGAAAAAATTGCCTAAATAGGTGAGCCCCGCATAAATGGCGGCGATAACTGCCGCAGTAGTTATATAATTTAAGCGTTGCTTGGCGGTAGACATAATTGCACATCCTGAATATTAGTATATACATTATATACCCATTTGTAAAATAATGCAATTATTTTGTAAAATTATATACATATAATTTACAAATAGGTTTTTAAATGCCTTGTCCGATTCCCATCCATATAAAAAAAGAAAAGTCGCACCTAAAGGCACAACTTTTCTTTTGGAGCGGGTGATGGGAATCGAACCCACACAACCAGCTTGGAAGGCTGGGATTCTAGCCGTTGAACTACACCCGCATTTAGAACGAAATTTATGATAACATAAAAAAGATGTTTAGTCAAGACTTTTTTAAGATATTCGTCAAAAAGTTCTTGACAAAAATGCTTAAATAATATATCATATATGATATGCCGCTGTGGTGGAATAGGCAGACACAAGGGACTTAAAATCCCTCGGTAGCGATATCGTACCGGTTCAAGTCCGGTCAGCGGCACCATGTTGAATGTTCATAACGGACTTGACCGTTATGAACATTCTTTTTTTATAATTTTAACCTCGTGTTTGAGACTGATTATGAACACCGTCACCAGAAAAGGACTACTTTGGTAGTCCTTTTGTTTTATATTTATAAATAACACTTTCACCCTTGATACCGATTTTTTGTTATGGTATAATAACTTTGTTATTTAATGTTTTGGGGTTTGAGTGTTATGGTAGATTATTTGACAAAAAGACCGATGCTTTTATGTGCGGTTTTAGCGAGTGTCATTTCGGTTATAAGTTTTTATTCCGAAACGGCACTTTTTGTTATTTGTCTGCTTTTGGTTGCATTTATTTTCTTTATGATTTACAAGCGTGTGCGTGGTGAGTTGATTTTTGCGTTTATTTTGATTCTGGCGGTAAGTATGAGCGCAGTTATTACTGCTACTCATGCCGACAAAAAGAGTGAAGCTGACGGACGCTTTTGCGAGGGCAAATTTATCGTTGTGGAAGAGCCCACCTGTCACGGAACTTTTTATGCCGTAACACTTGAAACGGTAGAGAGTGACGTGCTTGAAAGCGGAGATAAGGTGAGCGTTACTTATGAAGACGGCAGTATGGAGTATGCGCAAAATATAAAGGCAGGTATACAGCTTAATGCGGTTAAAGAAAAATATAAAAGTTCCAATTATGCCGAGTCGGTTTATATAAACGGTTACGTCAAGTATATGGAGTACACGGGAGAAAATGATGGCGTACTCGGTGTTGTGGGCTCGGTGCGTGAATATATTAAGGATAAGATTTTCGGAGATTATAAACGTGAAGAAGCGGCGACTATGTTGGCGCTCGTCACGGGCGACAGGTCCTATTTTTCGGATGAGTTTTACAGTAACGTAAAGGGCTCAGGTGTTTCGCACGTTATGGTGGTTTCGGGTATGCACTTGTCCATTATAGTGTCACTTTTTCTGTTTTTATGTAATAAATTTCTTTATAACCGCTATTTAAAGGCGGTGGTTATATTTGCTGTGACGATAGGTGTAATGGCGGTATGCGGTTTTACGATGTCGATACTGCGTGCAGGCCTTACGTATATATTTATAGCGTTTTCTTTGGTACTTGGCTGTGAAAATACGCCCGAAAATTCGTTAGGTTTTGCAGTAACTGTTATTTTGCTTTTAAATCCTTTTGCAATATTCAGTGTGGCGTTTCAACTGTCGGCGTTATCAACATTCGCCATTTTGGCGGTGGCATCACCTATTATAGAAATGGTTTGTAAAAAACGGTTTTGGGGTAATTTTATAGTAGCACCGTTGTTTTCGTCGGTTGTGATAAGCGTTTCCACTCTTTTGTTCACAGCTCCAATAGCAATTTATATATTCGGTTATGTTTCAAATGTTTCTATTATAACAAACTTGCTTATCGGGATTGCTACAAGTGTGGCTTTGGTACTATGTATATTGGGTTTGTGCTTACCGTTTTTAGAAAATATATTGTTCATACTGAGTGAAGCGATTGTGCGCTATATAAACTGGGTTATAAATTATTTCGGTTCATTACCGTTTGCTACTATGCAATTACCTTCTTGGACGGCGTTTTTGGTTTTGGGAATAATAATTCTGGTTTTATGTATTTTACTTGCTTGTAAAAAACGTAATGATATGTTAAAATTAAAAGAAATAAGAGCTAAAAAGATAAAAGAAGGGGGTAAAAAGGCAATATGTCTGTGATTTTTGAAACGGCGCTTAAAAATGAAATTAAAAATACCGAGCGTAACGTGTATATATTTGTGGGTAATGACGGATATTTAAAGAAAACCTATGTTAAAAAAATAAGCAATACTTATTCCGACGAAGATGATATATTCAATTTCCAAAAATTTACAGGGGAAAGCGATTTGCAAGACGTTTACGATTCGGTTTTGCAGTTCCCTGTAATGAGCGATAAAAAGGTTGTAATTCTTGCTGATTATGATTTTGAAAAATGCTCTAAAAATGATTACGATAAACTCTGTACAATTATATCCGAAACCCCCGACAGTTGCGTTTTTATTCTTTATTTTGACGTAGTGGATGTTGTTACAAAGAAAAATAATAAGTTTTCCAAACTTGTGACATTGGCAGAAAAAAACAACGGCATCGCTGCTGAACTCAACCACCGAACAGTGCCCGAACTTGTCAAAATGCTGACGGCAGGTGCGCAAAAAAGGGGATGCGTTTTCGACGGCACGGCGGCACGCTATTTGGTTGAAACTGCGGGTGATGACATAAATACACTTAAATCAGAGCTTGAAAAACTGTGTTTTTACATTAAAAAGGGTGAAATCACCAAAAATACGGTAGATGCCGTGTGTGTAAAAACGGTAGAAGCCAGTGTTTATAACCTTTCAAAGTATATTGTGAATTGTGATATGAATTCGGCGCTTAAATTACTTGACGAATTGTTTTATTTAAAGGTAGAACCAATTGTGATTATAAGCACGATATCTAATTTTTACGTTGATAGGTACCGTGCATTTGTAGGCAAAGAACGCGGAATGTCGGTTGCGGAAATAACAGAACAGTTTGGTTATTTTGGCAGAGAGTTTGTTGTGAGAAACGCTATAAATGACAGCAAAAAGTTCGACTATAAAAAGTTTGATTTAAGTTTTGATGCTTTGCGCGCGGCAGATAAAAGCCTTAAATCGTTCTCGGGCGATTCACGCACGGCGCTCGAACAGTTGGCGGTGCGTCTCGGCTATATAGCGCTTAAAGGTGAAGGTCTTGATTAAACTGAGAATGCCCGTAATTGTAGAGGGCAAATATGATAAAATCGCACTTGAAAACGTGGTAGATGCTTTGATTATACAAACCGACGGATTCAGAATTTTCGGTGACAAAGAAAAGTGCGAACTTATAAGAACGTTTGCAAAACGTGACGGAATAATAGTGATGACCGATAGTGATTCGGCAGGAAATTTGATACGTTCACACATAAAAAATATTGCACACGGCGGCAAGATTATAAACGTATACGTACCGCAACTTAAAGGCAAAGAAAAACGCAAAAGTTCACCGTCTAAGGAAGGCTTTTTAGGGGTTGAGGGCGTATCCAAAGATGAACTTCAGAAAGCGCTCGAAAAAAGCGGAATTGACGGGAGCTGTCTTGTGGAGAACAAAGACCCTGTAACTAAGACTGATATGTTTATATACGGTCTTTCGGGCACAAGAAATGCGAGTGAAAACCGTCAAAAAGTACTTGCGGCGCTCAATTTACCTATGAATTTATCACCTAACGCGATGCTGGATGTGATAAATGCGCTTATGACAAAAACCGAGTTTGAGGAGAAGATGAAAGAATGCCTAAATCTTGGGGACAAAAATTAAAAATCTTATATGTACTTGATATTTTGAAAAAGCATAGCGATGAGCAAAATCCGCTTACCGCTACGGCTATTTGCGAAATGTTGTCGACGCAAGGAGTAGAGGCTGAACGTAAATCTATTTATGCTGATATAGAGTCACTTTGCGTTTACGGTTATGACATAATATATTCTTCTTCGCCCAGAGGTTATTTTTTAGGTGAAAGGGATTTTGAAGAAGCCGAAATATATTTACTTTCGGATGCAGTGCGTACTGCTAAGTTTATAAGCCCTAAAAAAACACGCGAACTTGTGAAAAAACTCGATTCAATGCTTAGCGAACCTATGCGTCAAAAACGCAATAAGGATATATATTTTGATTATTCGCAAAAATGCAGTAATGAAGAAATTTTTTATAATATAGATAAAATTTCTTCCGCAATAATGGACGGTGTTAAGGTCGAGTTCGATTATATTTCACGTGAACTCAAAGGCAGAGAGTTCGTAAACGTTATAAAAAAGCGAAAGGTAAGCCCTTATGCTCTTACTTGGCAGGATGACCATTATTATTTAATTTGTAATTATGAGAAATACGATAATCTTGTGCATTTGCGTTTGGACCGCATACAAAAAGCCGAGAAAACAAATGAAAAGGCACGGCATTTCTCCGAAGTGAGTGAGTACAAGGAAGTGTTTGACGTTGCCGATTATACAAATAAGATTTTCGGTATGTTTTCGGGTAGGGTAGAAACGGTAGAACTGTGTTGTAAAAAAGAAATAGCAAAGACGGTTGCCGACCGTTTTTCAGAAAATATTTTTATAACAAATGTCACCGAAGACGAGTTCCGTTTTTCTTATAAAGCCGCAATAAGCGAAGCGCTTGTAACTTTTATTATGAACTTTGGTGATAGCATAAAAGTAATATCGCCCGAGTCTTTAAAACAGGATATTGTAGAGCGCGCAGAAAAAATTTTGAAAGTATATAAAAATTAACTTGTTAAATAGTTAAAAGTTTGGTACAATAATTAGGTATTTTGATTTAGGGGATGTAGTAATGAGTGTAAAAGGTTTTGACAATTCAAAATACATAAGTTTGCAGTCGCAGAAAATAAGGGATAGAATTGACCAATTTGGCGATAAGTTGTATCTCGAATTCGGCGGCAAACTTTTTGACGATTATCATGCCGCAAGGGTCTTGCCCGGTTTCGAGCCTGATGCAAAGGTTAAAATGCTTTTGGAACTTAAAGACGAAGCGGAGATTGTAATTGTTATCAATGCTGATGCAATTGAAAAGAACAAAAGGCGCGGTGACCTTGGCATCACTTATGATTTGGAAACTCTGCGTCTTATCGATGCTTTTCGTCAGATAGGTTTGTATGTAGGCAGTGTGGTTATTACCTGCTATACAGGTCAGCCGTCGGCGCAAAATTTTGAAAACCGCCTTACTTCTTTGGGTATTACGGTTTACCGTCATTATCCTATTGAAGATTATCCGTCTAACATTCCGTTTATAGTAAGTGAAGACGGCTTTGGTAAAAATGATTATATAAAAACAAGTCGTAAATTGGTTATAGTTACTGCTCCCGGTCCCGGAAGCGGTAAAATGGCGACTTGTTTGTCACAGTTATACCATGAAAACAAGCGTGGCATAAAGGCGGGTTATGCAAAGTTTGAGACTTTCCCGATTTGGAGTATTCCGCTCAAACACCCTGTAAATGCGGCTTACGAAGCTGCTACTGCCGACCTTAACGACGTTAATATGATTGACCCGTTCCATTTGGAAGCATACGGCGAAACCACGGTAAATTATAACCGTGATATAGAGATTTTCCCCGTGCTTAACTCTATTTTGGAAACTATTTTGGGTGAGTCGCCTTATAAAAGTCCTACCGATATGGGCGTTAATATGGCAGGTTTTGCTATATATGATGATGAAGCGGTAAGTTGTGCCGCAAAGCAGGAGATTATCCGCCGATATTATAATGCCCTTGTAAGTCTGAGACAGGGTATGGGCGAACAGTCAGACGTACAGAAGATTGAATTTTTGATGAAACAGGCAAAGGTTAGCGTTAAAGACCGTCCTGTTGTGGCGGCGGCACTTAAACGTGCGGAAGAAACCGACGGTCCTGCGGCGGCGTTGCAGTTGTCGAACGGTAAGATAATAACAGGTAAAACGTCAAGTCTTTTGGGTGCTTCTTCGGCGCTTATTCTCAACTGTCTTAAAGAGTTGGCAGGTATACCCGACGAGGTCAACCTTATTTCACCTACGATTATTGAACCTATTCAAAAACTTAAAACAGGTATTTTGGGTAACCATAATCCTCGTCTTCATATTGACGAAGTTTTGGAAGCACTTTCAATTTGCGCGGTTACAAGCGATATCGCCAAAAAAGCGCTTGAACAAGCCCACAATCTTAAAGGTTCGGAAGCACACTCCACCGTTATTTTGTCACGTGTGGATGAAAACATCTTCAAAAAATTAGGTGTAAATATCACTTTCGAACCTAAATATCAAACCAAAAAACTTTATCACAATTAAATTTTAAGCGATGTTTCATTTTAGAAGCGTCGCTTTTTTATTACTATATTGTAAAGCATTGCGGTTTTTGTGTAATTTGCATAATTTTTTGTCAGAAAAATATCTGCGCCTTTTAAATTTTTGACAAAAATCACTTGAAAATGGTATTTTTTACTGCTATAATAAATATATTAGGTAGAAATACTAAAATAATGGGAGTGATATCTTTGAAAAGTAAAAAATGCGTAGCAATGCTTCTTGCGGGAGGACAGGGTAGCCGTTTGGGTGTCCTTACAAGCAAAATTGCCAAGCCTGCGGTCCCTTATGGCGGAAAGTACAGGATTATAGATTTTCCGCTTTCAAACTGTACCAATTCGGGTATAGATACGGTGGGTATTCTCACACAGTACAAGCCACTTGAACTTAACGATTATGTGGCTTCGGGTAAGCCGTGGGATTTGAACCGTACCGACGGCGGTGTACATATTTTACCTCCTTATCATGGACAGGCGGGTGGTAACTGGTATAAAGGTACTGCAAACGCTATTTATCAGAATTTGCAGTTTTTGGAAAGATATAACCCCGAATACGTGCTTATTCTTTCGGGTGACCATATTTATAAGATGGATTATTCCGATATGCTTATACAACACGTGAACAGCGGTGCGGATTGTACAATAGCGGTTTTGGACGTGTCACTTGAAGAGGCTTCACGTTTTGGTATAATGAATGCCTACGAAGACGGCACTATTTATGAATTTGAAGAAAAGCCGAAAGTACCGAAAAGCACTTTGGCTTCTATGGGTATTTACATTTTTACTTGGGAAAAATTGCGTTATTATTTAACCGAAGATGAAAAAGACCCCGATTCTTCTAATGACTTTGGTAAAAATATTATTCCGATGATGCTTTCGGACAATCAGTTGTTAAAGGTTTACCGTTTTAACGATTATTGGAAAGACGTCGGTACGGTTGACTCTTTGTGGGAGGCAAATCTTGATTTGCTTAATCCAAAAATCAATCTTAATTTAGCAGATAAAAACTGGAAGATTTATTCTAAAAACACAGGTATGCCTCCGCAGTACATATCAGAAGAAGCAGAGGTTGAAAATTCTCTTATAACCGACGGTTGTGAAATTTACGGTAAGGTGGATTATTCGGTATTATTCAAGAACGTTATGGTTGAAGAAGGCGCAACGGTTGAATATTCACTCGTAATGCCGGGTGCAGTTATTAAAAGCGGTTCTAAGGTACAGTATGCAATAATTGCCGAAAACAGTGTGGTTGAAGAGGGTGCAGTTGTAGGTGAAGAACCTAATGCCACAGGTGACGAAAATTGGGGCATCACGGTTATAGGCGATAATCTGACGGTTGGCAAAAACGCCATTGTAGGTGCCAGTAAAATGATTACCGAAAACGTTGAGGAGGGTGACGAAGTATGAGAACATCAGCAGTAGCAGGTCTTATTTTTGCAAATTCGGATGATAAACTAAAAAAACTTACCGCTAATCGTTCTATGGCGTCTGTTCCTTTCGGCGCAAGATACCGAATAGTTGATTTTGCGCTTTCCAATCTTGTAAACACAGGTGTTACTTCGGTTGGTATTATCACCCGTGAAAATTACCGTTCGCTTATGGACCACGTGGGTAACGGTATTTCGTGGGATTTGGACCGCAAAAACGGCGGTGTGTATTTTATTCCGCCTTATTATAAGCGTGGTATAAAGCGCTTTGCAGGTACGGTATCGGCAATTGTTGGCTCTACCGAATATATTGAAAAATGCGGTGCGGATTATATTGTACTTTATGATTCGCACATTATCGCTAATATAGATTTATCTTCCGCTTTAAGACAACACAAAGAAAAAGAAGCCGATATTACCGTGGTTTACCACAATGGCATTTTGCCTGAAAAATCAGATGAAAAATTGATTTTGACTCTTGATAAAGAAAACCGCGTAACAGGAATAGATTTTACCGAAGAAAGCAAAGAAGTTTCTTTTGGTATAGGCGTTAGTATTATAAATAAAGATTTGCTTTTGAAACTTGCAAGTGATGCGGATGATGACGGTCTGACTTCTTTTGCAAGAGAGGTTTTGGCAAATAAGACCGAAGAATTAAAAATTTACGGTTTTGAGCATAGCGAGTACGTGGCAGTTATGGATAATACCGCTACGTATTATGAAGCAAGTATGGCATTACTGGAAAAGGATGTCAGAAAACAGTTATTTAATAAAAAGCGTCCTATTTTCACCAAGGTGCGTGATGGTATGCCGACACGTTATGGTGTAGAAGCATTGGTTAAAAACTGTATTGTTGGTGACGACTGTATTATTGAGGGAACCGTAAAAAACAGCATACTTTTCCGCGGAGTTAAAGTTGGTAAGGGTGCTGTTGTGGAAAATTGTATCTTAATGCAGGAAACCAAGGTTGGTGAAAATGCTGTTATTAACAATGTTATCGCTGATAAAAACGCGTCGGTTGACGATGGCGTTGTGCTTAAAGGTACAAAAGAAAGATATTGCTTTATAGATAAGAATCAAGTTTTATAGGAGAAAAATAATGAAAGTTTTGTTTGCTACCAGTGAGGCTTATCCTTACGCTATGTCGGGTGGTCTTGCTGACGTTGCAGGTGCGCTACCCAAGGCACTTCGCAAAAGATTTGTAGGTTGCCGTATTATATTGCCGCTATATGGCACTATTTCGGAAGAAATGCGTAAAAGCATGACTTTCGTTTGTAACATTACTGTTCCGGTTGCGTGGAGAAGACAGTATTGCGGTGTTTTTGAAGCGCATTTGGACGGCGTTATCTATTATTTTATAGATAATCAGTATTATTTTAACCGTGACGGGCTTTACGGTTATTATGATGATGCCGAACGTTATGCCTTTTTCTCACGTGCGGTGCTTGAAGTTATTCCGCATATAGGCTTTATTCCTGACGTTATTCATTGTAATGATTGGCAAACCGCTTTAATCCCCGCATATTTCGATGCTTTTTATAAGCAAAACGAACTTTATAAAGATATAAAAACAGTTTACACCATACATAATATTCAGTATCAGGGTAAATACGGTAACGAACTTTACGGTGATGTTTTAGGACTTCCCGAAGAAAACCGCAGTATAATGGAATATGACGGTTGTATAAATCTTATGAAAGGCGGTATACAGTGCGCAGATAAGGTTACTACTGTATCACCGACTTATGCAAAAGAGATTTTAGACCCGTTTTATTCACATGGGTTGCATGGTATTTTGGAAAACTTTACATTTAAGCTTACAGGTATAGTAAACGGTATTGATATCGATGTTTACAATCCCGAAACCGACCCGCTGATTTATAAAAATTATACGATAGATACGTTGGCTCAAAAAGCAGTCAATAAGCAAAAGCTGCAAAAAGAGATGGGACTTCCCGAAAAAGCCGATACTCCCGTTATCGGTATAGTTACCCGTCTTGTAAAGCATAAAGGTCTCGACCTTGTTAAGTGTGTGTTTGAAGATATGCTTAAATGGGACGTACAGTTTGCTATTTTGGGCTCGGGTGAATATGAGTTTGAAAACTTCTTTAATGAAATGGCACAAAAATATCCCGAAAAGGTTGGTTTGGTACTAGGCTTTAAGCCACAGTTGGCACATAGGATTTATGCCGGTGCAGATATTTTCTTAATGCCTTCTTTGAGTGAGCCGTGCGGTTTGGCACAAATGGTAGCGCTTCGTTACGGCACAATCCCGATAGTTCGTAAAACGGGCGGTCTTAATGATACTATTACCGATAGTGGTGACGGCAAGGGCAATGGCTTTACATTTGCCGATTACAATGCTCATGATATGGAAACTTCGGTTTGGAGAGCGGTTGAAGGATATAAGGATAAAGACGGTTGGGACATTTTGCGCCGCAGAGCTATGAAGTGCGATAACAGCTGGAAGGCATCGGCAAACGAATATATAAGACTTTATAAAGAAATTTTGGAAAATTAACAAAAAAGGGTTGCTAAATTTTAGTAACCCTTTTAAAATAGTTATATGATTCAGGAAAGGGATATTGTATGATTGAGTTTATAAAATCTATACTGTACGGTATAGTTGAAGGTATAACCGAATGGTTGCCTGTCAGCAGTACGGGGCATCTTATTTTAACGCAGGGGTTATGGCCTTTCGGTGATGACGTTTCAAGCAATTTTTCCGATATGTTTAATTACGTCATTCAGTTGGGCGCCATTTTCGCTGTAATTGTTCTTTTCTGGAAAAAACTCTGGCCTTTTAAAATGCCCGATAAGGGTGCCAAAATCCTGTCTGTAGATACAGGTGTATTTAAAAAAGACCAATGGGTGCTTTGGTTTAAGGTACTGGTGGCAACCTTACCGTCTGTGGCAGCAATAGTGCTTGACTCTAAAATAGAATCTGTGATGTATTCCGAAAATGGTCAGCCGCGTGATATAGGTCTTATTGTAATAAGTATTGCATTGGTGGTTTACGGTATAGCCTTTATCGTGGTGGAAAAACTCAATAAAAATCGTACGTTCAGTGTGTCTTCAACGTCGGAAATAACCTATAAAACTGCTTTGCTTATCGGTTTGTTTCAGGTTTTGGCGGTAGTTCCGGGCACGTCACGTTCGGGCGCTACCATAATCGGTGCCTTGATAATAGGTGTTTCACGTCCTGCGGCTTCGGAATTCAGTTTCTTTATGGCAATACCCACGATGTTTGGGGTTAGTGCGCTTAAAATAGTTCAGTTCTTGTCCGAAAGCAGCTTTACACCTAAGGAACTTGGCGTTTTGGCAGTGGGAATGGTGGTATCATTCCTTGTTTCAATGCTTTGCATCAAGAAACTTATGCAGTACGTTAAAAAGCACGACTTCGCTGTTTTCGGTTATTATCGTATAGTGGTAGGTATAGCGGTTTTGCTTTACTTTGCTTTAAGATAGGAGAATTCAAATGATTATTAAGAAGTTTAATTTAAAGGAAATTTTCCCTGAGTTAGGTGAAAGTAGCGGTGCTCCACGTTTGGATGCTTATTTACCGGACGAGGTGATGAACAGGGTTGATTTCAAACGCCCGTCAATGCTTATTTGCCCCGGTGGCGGATATTCTATGTGTTCACCTCGAGAGGCAGAGCCTATTGGTCTTCATTTCTTGTCCGAAGGCTTTAACGTTTTCGTTTTGTGGTACACCTGTGCACCTGCAAAGTTTCCTACCCAAATCCGTGAAGTCGCGGCGGCGATGGAACTTATTTATCAAAACGCAGATGAATGGAAATGTGATATAAGTAAGATTTCCATAATGGGCTTTTCGGCAGGCGGTCATTTGGCAGGTCATTACAGCACAAGTTTCGATTGTCCTGAAGTGCGTGAAGTTTTTTCAGAAAGTAAAGCGCCAAACGGCTCGGTTTTGTGTTACCCCGTATTATCGGCGGTAGAAGGAAAATGTCACGCAGGAAGCTTTAAAAACCTTGTAGGTCACCACCCTTTAACCGAAGACGAAATGAAACGTTTCAGTCTTGAAAATTGCGTAAAGGAAAATACTCCACCTGCATTTTTGTGGCATACCGCAGCGGACGGTGTAGTACCTGTTTATTCAAGCCTTGCGTATGCAAACGCATTGAGTGAGCATAAAATTCCGTTTGAATTGCGTGTTTTCCCGTATGGTCAGCACGGTGTTGCTACTTGTGACGAGCAAACGCTTGATGACAGTAAACTATGTTATTCTTATGATAAAGCATGGATAAAGGAAGCGTTAGGTTGGCTTAAATATATGAACTTGGCGTAATAAAATAACCCCTTTGGTAATATGAACAAGTCCAGTAAAAACAGACAATAGAAAAAAGAGTCCTCCTATGGTAGAATAAAACCAACTACCATAGGGGGATTTTTTATGCCAAGAGAATATAGAAACATAAAGGAATACGAAAGAGAAATATTTGCTTTGCGG
>JAZSNT010000028.1:0-14357 GCA_045536525.1 Acutalibacteraceae bacterium | reverse complement strand
CCCTAGGGGATTCGGGCGAAATTCTATGTATTCGTTAATCATTGTTTCACTCAAATAAATTTGCCAACTGTTAAATCTAACATAACCCCAACTATTAACTTTTATGATATGATACTGTCCGCCATATTCAAATTTATCTACTTTATCCGTATATGTCCTGTTGCTTGGTTTATAAATCTCAGCAGGACATTTCATATTTAGTGCTTCGTGAGGTCGGATATTATTATATTTTAACCGCCAACTTTGCAAAGCTTCATCAGCATGTGTTATATCTTCAAAAGTATTATACTTTAATAACTCTTGTTTCATAGTTCTGTGAAATCTTTCAATTTTGCCCTGCGTTTGCGGATGCTTTATTCTTCCATGTATGGGTAATATATTGTGATTCATTAACCACTTTTCAAAATGTGTATATCCTTGATGAAACCCTCCAAACTGACAACCATTATCCGAGAGAACGGATTTGGCATACCATACTCATAAAAAGCTTCTTTAAAGCAAGGAATTACCGCATTTGCAGTGCTTGTTAACGGTTTTATTTTTATTAAAAATCTTGAATGATCATCAATGATATCTAACGGAAAGCAATATTTATTATCTTGGGTTAAAAACTCTCCTTTAAAATCTGTTTGCCACATTTCGTTACACTTATCTTTTTCGAATCTCACAAATGGTTGGTGTTTCAATCTTTCTTCCTTTGATATACAACCATTTCTTTTGAGAATGTTGTTAAATGTTTTTATACAAGGCAAGTTTTCATAACCTTGATTTTCTAAAACCTTATGAAGTGTTTTGGCTCCCCATCCGGGATTTTCTTTTCGTAAAGTTAATATTAAATTTTCAGTATTTAAACTTGTTTTATTATTAATAACCTTTCTTGCATGGCTACGGTCAGATAAATCGCCTGTAACCTTTGAACGTTCTATCCACTTATATCCCGTTCGACGAGTAATCCCAAATTCTCTGCATAACAAACTGAAGTTACTGCTTATTTTGGCAGCTTCAATAAATTCTTTTCTTAATTCTTCCACAGTTTTACTCTCCCATGGCATTTAAAACACTTTCCTTTCTTGCGTTTTATCTGCCTCTTATTTTACCATAAAACTGTATACCATCATCTTACACTACCTGTATACCATCATACTACACTGTACACATTGTTCTCCCGTTGATTTTTATCAAACCTGACGCCTCATCCGTCACTTCGTGACACCTTCTCCCGCCGGAGAAGGCTTGCGGAACGGACTATATATTTTATAAAATTATATTTACAAAATATTTTGCGGTATGATATAATGATAATATAAATATAATATCAAGTACGGAGGTATTTAATATATGAAAATTTGTATTTTTGGTGCGGCAAGTAATTTAATCGACCCCAAATATATAAAAGAGGTTGAAAAATTAGGCGAATTTTTGGGACAAAACGGTCATTCTTTGGTTTTCGGTGCGGGCGGCAACGGTCTTATGGGCGCTGCGGCGCGCGGTTTTAAGAGGGCCGGCGGTAAAATTTACGGTGTTATTCCCGAGTTTTTTAAGGAAGAATGTGTTGAAGTAATTTACACCGAATGTGATGAATTGTTTTTTACCGAAACTATGGCGCAAAGAAAATCCAAGATGGAAGATTTGGCAGACGCTTTTATAATCGTTCCCGGTGGTATCGGTACTTTTGAGGAATTTTATGAGGTTTTGACTCTCAAACAGTTGGGCAGACACACCAAACCTATTGCACTTTATGATATCGACGGATATTACGATAAGCTTGAAGAGTTTATGGAATATTCTATGGACGAAGGATTTATAAACAAGGTGTGCCGTGAAATTTATGCATGTGTTGGTACACCCGAGGAAGTGCTTGATTATATCGAAAATGATAAACCGATAAAACGTAGTATAAGAGATTTGAAAAACGGATAAGAAAAAGGCTTTGGGATTTCAGGATTTCCCAAAGCCTTAATTTTTATATCACATCGAAAACTTCAACTATGCCGCTTTTATGGTATAGTGATGGAGTTATGAGCAAGGAATAACCTTGACCTGCTTCGCAACTCCATTCAACCGAACGTCTTTGCGGTACGGCACAAGCACCTAAAAGCATCATTATAGCGCCGCCGTGCATTATAACACCTGCGTGTTCAATATCGTTATTAAGCATATCCACAATAACGGTATTGAGCCCTACGCATAAGCGTTTGATAAATTCAGTGTTGTCTTCTCCGCCTTTTGGCGCCGCAAGTTTACCTGCCGCCCAATCTTTAAAATCGGGGTTGAGTTCCAATTCAGTTGCGGTTTTGCCTTCAAACTCGCCAAAGTCATACTCCCTGAAATCTTCCACCAAAAACATCGGAACATCGGGATAAAGCACCGAGCCTGACTGCTTTGCGCGGAGCAGCGGACTGGAATAAAGGCGCTGTATTTCGGGATAATTTATATCATCTTTCATCATGCGAAGTTCGTTAAGTCCTTCGGGAGAAAGGGGCAAATCGGTCTTACAGCCGATATACTGACCTTTATGGTTGGCGTCGGTAGCGCCGTGGCGGATAAGGTGAATTTTAAGTGTTTTCATTTTAGTTCTCCAAAAGTTCGGTAATTATTTGATTTGAAACCAACATACCCTGGTCGGTAAGGCTGAAATTATCATTCTTAATAGTGCCAAGACCTGCTTTTTCAAATAATTTTGCTTTGTTTTGATTTATGCTTTTAAGTTCTACACCGCTTTTAAGACGGAGTGAAAGCATTACTTTTTCATTTTGGTCGCCGCCCGTACCGTCGGGTATGGGTGCATTGCCTGAAATAAAGGCTTTAAGGTCACGGGGGTAGTAAAATCGGTTTGAGTCTAAAAACGAGTGTGCAGACGGGCCTAACCCTAAATATTCCTCACAGTTCCAATATTTCAAATTATGGCGGCTTTCATATCCGTTTTTGGAAAAATTGGAAATCTCATAGTGTGAAAAGCCGTGATATTTAAGATAATCGCACATAAAAAGGTATTGGTCGCATATATTGTCTTCGTCGGGTAGTTCCAACCAATCTTTGTTTTTATAAAAGACAGTATTAGGCTCGATTTTTAAAATATAAGCCGAAATATGCTGTGGGTTAAGGGACAGTAAAAAGTCTAAACTTTTCTTCAACGAGTTTGTCGTTGAAAGCGGAAGACCAAGCATTAAATCAAGTGATATGTTGGAAAAACCTAGTGTTTGCGCGGTTTTAACTGCATTTACCGTATCGGTTGCGGTGTGTGTGCGGCCGAGCAACAAAAGTTCACCTTCGTCACCGCTTTGAGCACCGATTGACAGACGGTTTACACCTGCCGTTTTTGCGGAATCCAGTATATTTTGAATATCATTTTGCGGGTTTATTTCAAGTGTAATTTCGGCTTTATTTGTAACATGGAAATTATCCCTTACACATTCCAGAATTTCGGGAAGATACTCGGCAATAAGTGACGGAGTACCGCCACCGAAATAAATAGTATCAATGGGGCGGTTTAATTTGCCGCCCCATTGTTTAATTTCTCTTTTAAGTGCGGTTATGTAATTTTTTGCCACTTCTTTTGTGAAAACGGCTGAATAAAAATCACAGTAAGCGCAATGCTTTTTACAAAACGGAATATGTAGGTAAAGACCTAAATTAGTCAAGGATTTCACCGATACAGTTGCCGCCAACCTTAGCTGCATTTGCTTCGTCTGTATCAATATGCATAGCGAGTGCATAAGAATCACTGACACGTGCAACAACGTCGCCGAAAATAAGGCTTCTGCCGTCGGATTCAATCTTAACGTTTACAATCTGCTTGTCCTTAATGCCGAACTTTTCGCCGTCTGCAACTGTCATATGGATATGACGCTTAGCAGCGATAACACCCTGCTCTAATTCAACTTCGCCGCAAGGACCGACAAGTTTACATTTGCCGCTGTTTGCAACGTCGCCTGATTCACGAATAGGAGCCAAAGCACCGATAGAACGAGCGTCAGTTAATGATATTTCAACCTGTGTGTCGGGACGAACAGGACCTAAAATAGAAGCTTTAAGTTGACCTTTTTCACCGATGATGGTTACTTTTTCTTCACAAGCGAATTGACCGGGTTGTGATAAGTCTTTTTTAGGAGTGAGTGTGTAACCTTCGCCGAAAAGGATTTCCAAATCTTTTTGTGAAACGTGTACGTGACGGGCGGATATTTCCACCATAACTTCTTTTGCCATAATAATTCTCCTCAAAGTAAATTTTCTACTACTATATTCTACCACATTTTCACAAGTTTTCAAGTGTAATTTTCAATAAATTTAGATTGACTTTATATCCTTTATAATGTAGAATATATATAAGACTATAAAAGGGGTGTTTTCAGTGAAGCCTGTTTATAAAAGAGTGCTTTTGAAACTCAGCGGAGAGGTACTTGCGGGTGAAAAAGGCGTAGGTATTGATTTTGAAAAAGTATTGGAAGTTTGTCAAAGCGTTAAAGAATGCGTTGATATGGGCGTAGAGGTTGCTATCGTTGTTGGCGGCGGCAATTTCTGGCGTGGCAGAAGCAGTGGTAAAATGGACCGCACACGTGCCGACCATATGGGTATGCTTGCAACTTCGATAAACTCTTTGGCTTTGGCAGATGCTCTTGAACAGTTGGGTGTTACCGCCCGTGTTCAGACCGCTATCGAAATGCGTCAGATAGCAGAACCCTATATCAGAAACAAGGCTGTCCGCCATCTCGAAAAGGGCAGAGTAGTAGTTTTTGGTTGCGGTACAGGTAACCCATTCTTCTCTACCGATACAGCAGCTGCTTTACGCGCTGCAGAAATAGGTGCAGACGTTATCTTCAAAGCTACAAACGTTGACGGCGTATATGACAGCGACCCCAAACTTAACCCCGACGCTAAAAAGTTTGACGTATTATCTCATTTGGACGTTCTTCAAAAAGGACTTCACGTTATGGATAGTACAGCCGCTTCACTTTGTATGGATAACGGCATTGAAATTTTAGTGTTTAATCTTGATAAACCGCAGAACATTGTATCGGCTATGGTTGGCGAAACAATTGGTACTGTTGTAAAATAGGAGGAAATTTTTATGAATGAACTTTTAAAAATTGCAGAAGAAAAGATGACAAAAACTGTTGCGGTTTTGGATAGAGAATATAAGTCTATTCGCGCAGGTCGTGCTAACGCTTCGGTTTTGGATAAAATAACTGTTGATTATTACGGCGCACCTACTCCTATTCAGCAGATGGCTGCCGTATCTGTTCCCGAACCCCGTATTTTGATGATTCAACCTTGGGATGCTTCAACACTTAAAGAAATTGAAAAGGCCATTTTGGTATCTGATATCGGTATCAATCCTCAAAATGACGGCCGTGTAATCCGTCTTGCTTTTCCGCCTCTTACAGAAGAACGCAGAAAAGAAATCGTTAAGGATGTAAAACGTACCGCAGAGGATAATAAGGTGGCTATCCGTAACACTCGCCGTGATGCTTTGGAAAAACTTAAAGGCCTTCAAAAATCGGGCGCTATTACCGAAGATGACCAAGCAAACGGAGAAAAGAAAATTCAAAAACTTACTGACAATTACTGCAAAGAAATTGACGAGTTGGCAGCTTTGAAAGAAAAGGAAATTTTAGAAATTTAAAGTTTGGCGGTCCCACTTTTGTGAGACCGCTTTTACACGCAGGGTGGTAATATGTTTTTCAAAAAAAAGGTTATAGAGCGTAATTTCCCCACACATATCGCTATTATTATGGACGGTAACGGCAGATGGGCTAAAAAGCGTGGGTTACCACGAAGTGCAGGTCATGTAGCGGGTGCCAAAACTTTTAAAAATATCGCAAGATACTGCAATAAAATCGGTATTAAATATTTAACCGTTTATGCTTTTTCAACTGAAAACTGGAAACGTCCGCAAAAAGAGGTGGATGGTATAATGAATCTTTTAAGAGATCATCTTAAAGATGCCGAAAATTTCAAAGGTGAAAATATAAGGCTTAGATTTATAGGCAATCTTGAACCTTTGGCTGATGATATAAAGGAACTTATCAAAAAAGATGAAGCCGACAGCGCAGATGCTACCGGCCTTACCGTAAATATTGCAATAAATTACGGTGGCAGGGATGAGATTACAAACGCTGTCAAGAAGATAGTGGCAAGCGGTATTAAAGTTGAAGATATAACAGAGGATACCATCTCAGCACACCTTTATACAAACGATATACCCGACCCTGATTTTATTATAAGACCAAGCGGTGAATACCGTCTTTCCAATTATCTTATCTGGCAGTCGGCTTATGCGGAGTATTGGTTTTCTGATGTTTTATGGCCTGATTTTTCGCCCAAACACTTAGAACAGGCTTTGGACGAGTATAGCAAACGCAACCGCAGATTCGGAGGGGTTTAATTATGAAAACACGTATAATTTCGGGAATTGTTATGGCTTTAATCGTCGGCGGAATTTTAGCGGGAGGTTTTTTGTGGCAACCCATTCTTATAAACATTACGGTAGCGCTTTTGGCAGTTGCCGCAATTTATGAACTTTTACACAATGCGGCAGGGGTGCAAAGTCATTTGACTTTAATCGGCGCCGGTATTTACGCTGCAGTAACTGTTTTTGGAATGGACGATTATAATAATTTTGATAAAATGATAATCCCTACCGTTTTTTATTGCATTTATGCAGTAGTTATGGTTCTTATCAATCATAAATCTTTTGATTTGGGTAAGATTCTCGCTACTTACGCCTTGCCAATACCGTTTGTTTTTGCATTTTGTTTCCTTTGCGGTATAATAACTGCCAATAACGGAATATATTATTTATTGCTGTTACTTGTTTTTTCATCCGTTTGCGATATGGGTGCATATTTTACGGGTGTTACTATCGGCAAACATAAACTTTGTCCTGAAATCAGTCCTAAAAAGACGGTTGAAGGCGCAATCGGCGGTATAGTTTGCAGTCTTATATTCGCAGGCGTTGTATCGTATTTGTTTGATGATTTCAGCATTTCACTACTCATACTTACCGTTCCGTTTTGCATACTCGGTATGTTTGGCGACCTTTTCGCTTCGGCAATCAAGCGTTCGGTATCACTTAAAGATTACGGTGATATAATTCCCGGCCACGGCGGAATAATGGATAGACTTGACAGTATTCTTATGATTACTCCATTTATGTTTGTAGCGCTTTATTACGGGTGGTTATAATGAAATCTTTGGTAATTTTAGGCTCGACAGGGTCTATCGGAACGCAGGCTCTTGAAGTTTGCCACCGTGACGGATATAAAGTAAACGGTTTAGCGGCAGGCAGTAATATAGAACTTTTGGAAAAACAGGCACGTGAATTTTCGGTAAAAACGGTTGCTGTATTTTCAGAAGAAAAAGCAAAAGAACTTAAAATAAAATTAAAAGATACCGATATCAAGGTGTTGTCGGGTGTGGAGGGCGTTTGTGAAATTGCAAGTCTTTCTGCTGACATAGCGCTTAATGCTATTGTTGGTATTGCAGGACTTCGTCCCACACTTGCCGCGATTGAGAGCGGTAAAGATATAGCTCTTGCCAACAAGGAAACTCTGGTGACTGGCGGTGAAATTGTAAACGCAAGGGCTCGTGAAAAAGGTGTTAAGATTTTACCTGTTGACAGTGAACATTCAGCAATTTTCCAGTCAATCCAAGGCGCACCGAAAAAAAGCCTCAGTAAAATTTTGCTTACGGCATCGGGTGGTCCGTTTTTTGGCAAAACCCGTAAAGAACTCGAAAACGTTACGGTTAAAGAAGCGCTTAACCATCCAAGCTGGTCGATGGGTGCAAAAATTACCATAGATTCTGCTACACTTATGAATAAGGGACTCGAAGTTATTGAAGCGGTGCATCTTTTCGTGCTTCCTGCCGATAAAATAGAGGTGCTTGTTCATAGGCAAAGTATTGTACATTCGGGCGTGGAGTTTTCGGACGGTGCAGTTATAGCGCAACTCGGCACTCCTGATATGCGTCTGCCGATTCAGTATGCGCTGACTTATCCCGAAAGAAGCAATTATGCTTTTGAACATTTAAGCCTTACTGATATCGGCACACTTACTTTTCAAAAGCCCGATACCGATACTTTCAGATGTTTACCGTTATGTATAGAAGCTATAACCGAAGGCGGTCTTAAACCTACGGTTGTAAACGGTGCTAATGAACAGGCGGTAAAACTTTTCTTGGAAGGCAAAATAAAATTTTTACAAATTGCCGATTTGGTGGAAAAAGCGCTATATTCGGTTAATAATAAAAAGGAATTTACTTTGGAAGATATTTTAGAAGTAGATAGATTATCTCGTCAATGTGTTCTTCAAAATCTGTAATTTTACATTAGTTGGTGATTAAAATTTTAGAAATCTGGAATAAGGTCTGGCCTTATCTTGTGGCTATACTTTTGTTTTTAGTGCTTATAGTTATACACGAATTCGGTCATTTTATTGCAGCAAAATCATTGGGCGTCAGGGTTAACGAGTTTGCAATAGGTTTCGGCCCTAAGTTGTTTTCAAAAAAATGGGGCGAAACCACCTACTCTTTAAATCTTGTCCCCTTGGGTGGTTATTGCGCTATGGAAGGTGAAGATGAAGGCAGTACCGATACACGCGCCTTTTGTAATAAAAAGGCTTGGCGCAGGTTTTTGATAGTTATAATGGGTGCGCTTTTCAATTTGTTGCTTGGTGTTATAATGGTGGCCATTATTTTAGCGCCAAGTGAAGTTTTTGCTACAACTAAGGTTGCAAAATTTGAAGAAAACTCCATAAGTGATAAAAGTGGTCTTATGGTGGGCGACGAAATCTTGGAAGTGGACGGCAGAACAATTTATACCACCTATGATTTGTTTTATTCTTTCACTAACGTTCAAGACGGTAAAATAGATATTGTTGTAGAACGTGACGGCGAGGAAAAAGAACTTAAAGACGTTCAGTTTGCTTCCGAAAATGTGGAAGGCTTAGATTTATTAACGATAGATTTCAAAGTAGAGCCTGAAGAAAAAACTTTTGGCAGTTATATTAAATATACCGCCAAAACTTCGGTTTCTTACTGTGCGGTTATTTGGCGCAGTTTTGTGGATTTGCTTGGAGGTAAGTACGGTATAAGTCAGGTTTCGGGCCCTGTGGGTGTTACGGTGGCAATAGCCGATGCGGCGAAACAAAGCCTTATGAACTTGTTGCCGCTTATGGCATTTATAAGTATAAATCTAGGAATATTTAACCTGTTGCCGATACCTGCGCTTGACGGCGGTAGACTCTTGTTCATTTTGTTTGAAATGATTTTCAGGCGTCCCGTACCTCAAAAGTATGAAAGTTGGGTGCATACGGCAGGTTTTGTGTTACTGATAGGTTTTATGCTGTTTATAGTGGCAAAAGATATTTTAGGATTGATTTTTTAAATTAAAGACCGGTGAAAGAAATGTTATATACAAACGATAAAACGGTAAAGGTAAAAGTGGGGAATACTTATATAGGCGGCGGCGCACCGATAACGGTACAGTCCATGCTGTGTGTACCTGCTCACGATATAAAGGGAAACGTTGAGCAGGCATTAAGGCTTGAAAAAGCAGGATGCGATATAGTGCGTGTTACTGTTCCCGACAAAGAAGCCCTTAAAACCGTTAAAGCACTTAAAGAAAATATTAAAATTCCACTTGTAGCAGATATTCACTTTGATTATCGCCTAGCGCTTGAAAGCGTGGCGATGGGTGTCGATAAAGTGCGTATTAACCCCGGTAATATAGGGGATGAAAGCAAGGTTAAAATGGTAGCAGATGCTTGTAGAAATGCAGGAGTGCCTATTAGAATTGGCGTAAACTCAGGCTCACTTGAAAAGGAAATTTTAGCTAAATACGGTTCGGTCACTCCCGAAGCAATGGTGGAAAGCGGACTTTATCATATATCTTTACTTGAAAAATTTGATTTTTGCGATATAGTGTTATCACTCAAATCGTCCGATACATTCAAGATGTATAAAGCCTATGAATTAGCGGCAGAAAAATGCCGTTATCCATTGCATTTAGGCGTTACCGAAGCGGGAACTGAAAATATGGGTGTTATAAAATCGGCTGCTGGTATCGGCGGACTTTTGCTTCGTGGTATAGGTAACACTATTCGCGTATCACTTACAGACGATCCTTGTAAAGAGGTTGAAGCAGGAAAGAAATTGCTTAATGCAATAGGGCTTAGAAACGACGGGATAAAGTTTGTATCTTGTCCTACTTGCGGCAGAACTGAAATCGACCTTATAGGTATTGCCAAAGCGGCGGAAGAACGTCTTAAAAATGTAAATAAGAATATAACCGTGGCTATAATGGGCTGCGTAGTGAACGGACCGGGTGAAGCCAGTGCCGCTGATATAGGTATTGCAGGTGGTAAGGGCTGCGGTGTGCTCTTTAAAAAAGGCGAGATTATTTGCAAATTACAAGAGAACGAATTACTTGACAGATTAGTAGAAGAAATAGAAAAAATGTAACGGAGTGTAAATGATGGCAACCCCTAATGTTTTAGACGTGTTTGGTGAGTGCTTTGAAGAACAACTGTCCTTAGCGCTTCAAAATGCGGTTTTGGAAAAGTGTAAACTTGATATAGCATCACGCAGTTTGGATATGGTTATAAATACTGCTGCTTACATAACGCACGAAAACCAAATAAAAATAAATACTGCCTTAAAAACGGCATTACAATTGAATGATTGTAATATTGAGTTTGTGTTTACAGCTTTTTCACATGAGGCTTGCGGCGATATCGCGGCGGAACTTAAAATTAAAAACCCTGCCGTGAACGGTTATTTAAACGGTGCAGAATATGAACTTTGCGATAACAGAATAATTATAACTTTAAAGCACGGCGGTTATGAAAAGATTTTGGATAGCGGTTTTGTAAAGAACTTTAAAATCGTTATTGAAAATCGCTTTGGTAAAGAGTATGATATAGAATTTATCGGTCAACTCGAAGACGTGGAAATGGAATTGCCACCTGTGGAAGCACCAAAACCGCAGGAACGCAAAGCGGAAAAGAAAGCAGAAGAGAAGAAAATATCTTTTGAAAAGCGTGAGGACAAGCCACAAAATGGTATTGTTTATATTGATAATCCGAAGCAGTTTTACGGTAGACGCACCGATTTTCAGGGTGTGAAATCTATGATTTCGGTATCACCTGATGATAATGAAATTTGTTGCTGGGGTGAAGTGTTTGGTAAAGAAGTCCGTACTATAAATACCAAGCGCGGCGAAAGTAATATTTTAAGTTTTTCATTTTCAGATTATACAAACTCTATTAACTGCTCTATGTTTGTAGACCCCAAAAATATGGATACAGTTGCCGAAGTCAAAGACGGCAATTTCCTGCTTATCCGTGGTTTTTATGAGTTTGATAATTATAAGAAAGATTTTATTTTAAAGCCTAATGCTATGGCGGTCTTGCAAAGTTACAAAGAAACCGATGATTATGATGGTGAAAAACGCGTGGAACTGCACTGTCACACCAATATGTCCGAAAAAGATGCGGTTTGTTCGGCTGAAAGTATTATTGAACAAGCCTATAAGTGGGGACATAAAGCGGTTGCTATTACCGACCATGGTGTTGTTCAGGCTTATCCTGCCGCCGCAGGTGCAGTTAAGAAAATTCGCAAAAACGGCGGAGATTTCAAGGTTATCTACGGTATGGAAGGCTACTTTGTGGATGATACCGATTTGGATATAAAAAATGCAAATGCAAAGCAGATTAAACGTTATCACCAAATTATTTTGGTAAAAGATTTAGTGGGCCTTAAAAATCTTTATAAGTTGGTATCGGATGCTCATATCAATAATTTCAAGGGCAGACCGCTAACACTTAAAAGTAAACTCGACGAATTGCGTGAGGGTCTTATTATAGGCTCGGCTTGTGAAGCGGGTGAACTTTTTCAGGCAATACTTGAAAATAAACCTGAAGAAGAACTGCTCCGCATTGCCGATTATTACGATTATCTCGAAATTCAACCTCTTGGTAATAATGATTTTATGGTGCGTGAATCTTCTTTGCCCGACAAAAAGGACAAGAAAGGAAATATTATTCCTAATAGATTCCGTCATATTACAAGTGTTGAAATACTGAAAGATTACAACCGTAAGATAGTAGAAATTGCGGATAAACTCGGTAAACCTGTTGTGGCTACGGGCGACGTGCATTTCCTTAAAAAGAGTGACGATATTATACGTAAAATTCTTATGGCAGGTCAGGGCTATGAAGCGGAAGATTTTGATTATCAGGCACCGCTTTACTTTAAAACTACCAAAGAGATGCTTGACGATTTCTCGTATTTCGGCGACCGTGCAAAAGAGTTTGTAATAGATAATCCGCAAAAAATTGCCGATATGGTAAGCGGTGACGTTATTCCTGTTCCCGAGGGCAACTATCCGCCTGTTATCGAAGGCTCAGATGATTTATTAAGGGAGATTTGTTGGGATAACGCACACAAAAAATACGGTGAAAACGTACCCGAAATTGTAGAAAAGCGTTTGGAAAAAGAACTTAATTCTATTATCAGTAACGGCTTCTCTATAATGTATATTTCGGCGCAAAAACTGGTGGCATATAGTGAAGAAAACGGCTATCTCGTAGGCTCTCGTGGTTCGGTTGGTTCGTCTTTCGTTGCTACAATGGCAGGTATTTCGGAAGTTAATCCCTTGGCACCGCACTACGTATGCCCTAAGTGTCAGTATAATGAATTCTTTACAAAGGGTGAAGTCGGTTCCGGTTTCGACCTGCCCGAAAAGAACTGCCCACATTGTGGCACTCCTTTAAACCGTGACGGTCACGATATCCCGTTTGAAACCTTTTTGGGATTCAAGGGCGACAAGGTACCTGATATAGACCTTAACTTCTCGGATATATTCCAGACCGAAGTGCAAAAATATACCGAAACCTTGTTTGGTAGCGAAAACGTGTTCAAGGCAGGTACAATTTCTACCGTTGCCGAAAAGACCGCTTTTGGTTTTGCTAAGGCTTATGCCGAGAAAAAGGGTATAACACTTAGTCAAGCCGAACTTTCCCGTTTGGCAAGTCTTGTAGAAGGCTCTAAAATTAAAACAACCACAGGTCAGCACCCTGCCGGTATGATTGTAGTGCCCAGAACTAACACAATTTATGATTTCTGCCCTATACAGTATCCTGCTAATAAGGCGGAGTCAGGCGTAATTACCACCCACTTCGATTTCCATTCTATTCACGATACAATTCTTAAACTTGACGAGCTCGGTCACGTTGTTCCGTCAACTTATAAGTATTTGGAAGAATATTCGGGTATACCTGTAAGTCAGGTTTCTATGAGTGACGAAAAGGTGTATAGCCTGTTTACTTCACCCGAGGCTTTGGGTGTCACTCCCGAGGAAATTGATTCAAAGACAGGTACGTTCTGTATTCCCGAGTTTGGTACAAAGTTTGTACGTGATATGCTTGTTGACTGTAAACCCAAAAATTTCTCTGACCTTTTGCAGATTTCGGGTCTTTCTCACGGTACTGACGTATATCTCGGTAACGCAAAAGACCTTATAGATAATGGTACTTGTACCATTTCTGAAGTTATCGGTACCCGTGATAATATAATGGTTTATCTTATTCATCAAGGTATGGAAGAAGGTCGTGCATTCCAGATTACCGAAACGGTACGTAAAGGTTTGGTGGCAAAGGGTAAAGTATCAAAAGAAGACTGGGGTAAAATGGAAGACGATATGCGTGCTGTGGGTGTGCCCGAATGGTATATCGGCAGTTGCTATAAGATTAAGTATATGTTCCCCAAAGCACACGCGGCAGCTTATGTTATTGCGGCGTTGCGCGTGGCATGGTATAAGGTTCACTATCCTGCCGAATACTATGCGGCGTACCTAACGGGACGCGGCGGCGACTTTGATGCGGCGACGGTACAGGGCGGCATCGATACGGTCAAGCTTGTGATGGATAATATTCGTGAGCAGGGTAAGGACGCGTCTCAAAAGGATCAGGATACGGCTGAACTTTTACACGTGGTGTACGAGGCGATGCTTCGCGGCGTCGTGTTTTTGCCTGTGGATCTGTATAAGTCTCATTGGTATCAGTTCAAGATGGAGGACGGCAAGATTCGTTTGCCTTTCAGCGCCATTGACGGTTTGGGTGAAGCTGCAGCGAAGAGCTTATATGAAAAGGCCGATCCCAACGATCCCTACATTTCTTGCGACGATCTGCAACATCGTACGGGCATCACCAAAGCGGTGCTTCAGTCTCTACGGGATCTGGGAGTGACCTCCAGTATTCCCGATACCAGCCAGATGACCTTCTTTTAATCGCAAAAACCTACGCCAGCACCCTCTGCGGGGGGTTGGGGTTTACCATAAAAAGTCGGGCAAAAAGGCC
>JAZSNT010000037.1:0-12182 GCA_045536525.1 Acutalibacteraceae bacterium | reverse complement strand
TTCAATCTCTTTATGTGTTTTACCTTTTGCTAACATTTCCTTGATTTGTGGTAGTAATTCTAATGTGTGTTGATATCTTCGTGGCATAAAAATACCCTCCTATGGTAATTGTTTAAATTCTACCATAGGAGGGGGATTTTTCTATTGTCCGTTTTTACTGGACTTGTTCATTACACAAGGGGGCCATTTTTCTATCCTTAAAAGTGTAATTCTTAAAAGACAGATTCTTTTTTATGACCTTTTAATCGAGGTCTTTACCGCAACAGCGTTTATATTTTTTACCGCTTCCGCATGGGCAGAGAGCGTTTTTACCAACGGCACCTTTACCTTTTACGGTTTGGGGTTTGTCGCCCGCGCTTGTTTCGTTAGCAACCTTTTCACGCTTAACTTCTTCATCTTTCTTTACTCGAACACTCATAACAAGTTTTGCAGTTTGTTCACGTATAGCGTTTGTCATTGCTTCAAACATATCGTAACTGTCATTACGGTACTCAACGACGGGGTCGTGTTGACCGTAAGCACGCAGACCTATACCGTGACGTAACTGGTCCATAGCATCAATATGGTCCATCCAGTTGGTATCAACGCTGCGAAGCAACATTACACGTTCGATTTCACGCATCGTTTCACTGCCGAATTCTTTTTCACGCAGTTCGTAAATAGCGTGTGCCTTTTCTTTCAATGTTTCGGTAATTTCTTCACGGGAAGTGTTACCTAATTCTTTTGCGTTAAATCGCAAGTCGGACGGTTCGGTTATCCAACCTAAGAAATATTCACGAAGACCGTTCATATCCCAATTATCATGCACAGCGTCGTCTGCCAAGAAAATAGAACAGTAAAAATCAATAGTATCATCAATCATTTTAAGAACGGTTTCTTTTATATCTTCGCCGTCTAAAACTTTGTTGCGCTGTGAGTATATAAGTTCGCGCTGTTTGTTCATAACATCGTCGTACTGAAGCACATTCTTACGGATAGCAAAGTTTATGCCTTCCTTTTTCTTTTGGGCATTTTCAATGGTGTGTGAAAGCATACTGTTTTCAAGTGGCATATTTTCATCTACGCGCAAAGTATCCATAAGTGTAGAAATTCTTTCGCCGCCGAAAAGGCGCATAAGGTCATCTTCAAGCGATATAAAGAACTGCGTATTACCGTTGTCGCCTTGACGTCCTGCACGACCGCGCAACTGATTATCAATTCGGCGCGAATCGTGGCGTTCTGTACCGATAATTGCAAGGCCGCCTGCTTTTCTTACGGCATCTGCTTCGGGGGCGATTTCAGCCTTGAATTTGTTATAATAATCAGAATATTTCTCACGCGCGGCAAGAATTTCTTTGTCATTTGTTTCGGCAAAACCTGTGGCTTCGGTTATAAGTTCTTCCGAAAGACCGTCGTGACGCAACGCTGCCTTTGCAAGATATTCGGCATTACCGCCAAGCATAATATCAGTACCACGGCCTGCCATATTTGTAGCAATGGTAACAGCGCCGAGTTTACCTGCTTGTGCGATGATTTCGGCTTCTTTTTCGTGGTGTTTTGCATTTAACACATTGTGAACAATACCGCGTTTTTTAAGAAGTGCTGATAGAAGTTCACTCTTTTCAATGGTTACGGTACCTACAAGCACGGGTTGTCCCTTTTGGTGACATTCTGTGATTTTGTCTATAACCGCAAAAAGTTTTGCTTTTTCTGTTTTATAAACCACATCGTTTTCGTCAATTCGGGCAATGGGTTTGTTTGTAGGAATTTCAATAACGTCAAGGTTGTAAATTTGTTGAAACTCTGCTTCTTCGGTCATGGCGGTACCCGTCATACCCGAAAGTTTGTTATAAAGGCGGAAGAAGTTTTGGAAAGTGATGGTTGCTAAGGTTTTGGATTCTTTGGCAATTTGTACACCTTCTTTGGCTTCAATTGCCTGATGTAAACCTTCATTATAACGACGTCCGAACATAAGGCGGCCTGTAAATTCGTCAACGATGATAACTTCGCCGTCTTTAACTACGTAGTCAACGTCACGCTTCATAATACCGTGCGCACGGATAGCCTGATTTATGTGGTGAGCGATAGCGATATTTTCGCTGTCGTTAAGGTTTTCAATCTGGAAAAATTCTTCGGCTTTTTTAACACCGGCAGGGGTTAAGGTACAACTCTTTGCCTTTTCGTCTACCACATAGTCGCCGTCGTAATTGGTTTCATTATCGCTTGCCTTGTCATCCATTTCTTTGATTTTGAACATTTTAAGGGTACGGGCAAAGCGGTTTGCGGCAGTATAAAGGTCGGTAGATTTTTCACTCTGACCTGAAATAATAAGCGGAGTTCTTGCTTCATCTACAAGGATAGAGTCAACTTCATCGACAATGGCAAAATTATGTTCGCGTTGTACTTTTTCGTCTTTGTAGATAACCATATTATCACGCAAGTAATCGAATCCTAGTTCGTTATTGGTGCAATAGGTAATATCGGCATCGTAAGCGGCGCGTTTGTCTTCTTTCGTCATTCCGTGAACGATAAGACCAACCGTAAGACCCATAAATTTATAAAGTTTACCCATCCATTCCGAGTCACGTTTTGCAAGGTAGTCGTTTACTGTAACTATATGAACACCTTTTCCGGACAGAGCATTCAAGTAAGCGGGCAAGGTAGCAACTAAAGTTTTACCTTCACCTGTTTTCATTTCGGCAATGCGGCCTTGGTGAAGTACAATACCGCCTATAATCTGAACAGGGAAGTGGCGCATACCGAGTACACGTGCACCGGCCTCTCTAAAAGCGGCAAACGCTTCGGGTAAAATATCGTCAAGTGTTTCACCAGTTGTCAAACGTTCTTTAAATTCTTTGGTTTTTGCGCGTAACTGGTCGTCGGTAAGGGCTTTATATTCCTCTTCAAGTCCCAAAACCTTCGCCTGCAACGGCAAAATTCTTTTGATTTCTTTTTGGCTGTAATCGCCGAAAAGTTTCTTAAATAAACCCATTATTAAATACCTCTTAGATATAGTAAATATCACAATTACATTCATTATACTACAAAGTGATAAAAAAATATAGTATAATTTGTAAATTTTTAATTTTGGCTCAAAATTCCTTGAATATTGTAATTTTACAACCCAAAAATAATAAAAAAGGAGGGTAAACAATGCAAAACAGTTCATCCAGTTTTATAAAAGGTTTGGGTGCCGGAATGATTGCGGGTGCAACCGCGGTAATCGTTGGTAAAATGGTTATGAAAGATAATAAAAAAATCGAAAAAGGCGGCGCAAAGGTCATCAAAGCGGCAGGCGAATTGGTAGACGGTGTACAAACAATGTTTAGATAAAAAAGCGACCTAGAAGGTCGCTTTTTGCTGTTAAGTTAATTGTTCGTAAATATTTTTTGCTATTCTTTTCGTACGTGTTTTATCCACTTTTAAAACTTTTCGGTCATAACTTAAAAGGCCGTTGGTTTCGTCTTCTACGTCCGAAACTTGGGTATAAACGGTGGCACAAAGACCTTTTTTTACAAGAGGAATAATCTCGGTATTATAAAGGTTTTCAACCGCATCCATAAATTCGTTTTGGGTTTTTAAAAAGCGGTAACCGTAGGTGTTTTTTGTGTTGGCAACGTGACCTTCGGGCTTATAAGAATAACCGCCGAATTCTGATAAAACAAATGGTTTATCACTTTTTTTGAACTTTACTTTTTTGAAATATATGTGCTCACTTGTAACGTCACTTTTTTTGGGTCTAAACCAACCTGAAGCGGTGTCAAAAAAGCGGTCGGGGTCAAGCCTTTTAAAATAATCGTACATATTTGCGCTGTCAAACTGCCCCCAACCCTCATTGAAGATTGTCCAATAAACTATAGACGGATGGTTGTAAAGGTTTTTAATGGTGTTTTGGGCGCAGGTTTTAAATGCCTTGCGAGAGGCTTTGTCCTTGTGCAAGATTTTATCGGGGAACTTTTTCATACCAACAGTGGGCAAAGCGGTATCTCGCAAAAAAGAATAATCTCCGTTGTTTATAAAATCCTGAAAAACGGCCATCCCGTAAATATCACAGTAATAATAAAAGATTTGAGGTTCTGTTTTAATGTGCTTTCTAAGCATATTAAAACCGAGGTCTTTCATTGATAAAATATCATTTTTATATTCTTGCGGACTGGCTGGGGTGAAAATACCGTCGGGGTAGTAACCTTGGTCTAAAAGGCCGTGGAAAAAGTATGGTTTTCCATTAAGACAAAGACGGGGGATGCCGTCTACGATTTTACTTTCAATTTTTCTGAAAGCCAAATAGGACTCGACTTTATCTTTACCCGATTTTATGGTGAAATTATATATATTTGGGGTTTCGGGTGTCCATAAAAGCGGGCTGTCTATTATAATTTCTACTTGCCCGTCTTTTATTTTAAAATCTCTATCACCATCGGGTGTTTCTAAGGTTAAAACACCTGTTTTTATACCGCCAACTTCAATATGTGCAGATTTGTCATCGCAATGGACGGTAATGTCCCTAATATATTCTTTCGGTACGCTTTCGAGCCATACCGTTTGCCAAATTCCTGAAACGGGAGTATACCATAAACCGCCACGCTTGTGCTTTTGTTTGCCGTAGGGTAAAACGTGATTATCCAGGTCGTCTTTTGCGATAACAACAAGTGTGTTTTCGTCTTTTAAGTTTTCGGTAATATCAAAACAAAACGGGGTATGTCCGTCTTGGTTTTCTCCGATTTTTGTGCCGTTAAGATAGACGTTCGCTTTTTGGTCGACTGCCCCAAAATGCAAAATCACTTTGCCTTTGTTAAAGTTTTGAGGAAGCGAAAAAACGGTCTTATATATAAGGTAGTCGCTGTCGGGTATAAGTCGGTCAATGCCTGATAAAATAGACTGGGGACAAAAAGGAACGGTGATTCTTTCGGTAAATTCGGTTGGTATTTCTCCTGTATGATTGGTGCAAAAATCCCACTCGCCGTTAAGACAAATAAAAGAATCTCGCTTCATTTGAGGGCGAGGGTAAATATTCCAATTATTTATATCAAAATTTTCACCGTTTTTGGTATAAAGGGTTATAAGTTTGTTTTCTTTTTTCAAAATATCACCGTTTTATATGTATTTAAATTTGTGTTGTTGTGCTGAGTACAAACTGATTTTTCCCGAAATCAAATAACATACTGCAACAGTTGGTATGAAATACCACGTACCAACAC
This sequence comes from Acutalibacteraceae bacterium, assembly GCA_045536525.1. Taxonomy (GTDB): domain Bacteria; phylum Bacillota; class Clostridia; order Oscillospirales; family Acutalibacteraceae; genus UBA737. Next base: position 7,005 of record JAZSNT010000037.1, on the reverse strand, counting down.
CTGAAAACAGTTCTATTCCAAGGAAAATCGATGCAAGCGGACAGTTGGTAACACCGCAGAATAAGATTACCATACCAAGCGCCGCGCCGAAGGGGACAGAAATGCCTAAAACCGAAGCCAACAAAGCCCCGAAAGTAGCGCCTATAAATAAGGTGGGTACAATCTCTCCGCCTTTGTATCCTGCGGCGACACAGATACAGGTAAAAAGCATTTTCAAAATAAAGGCTTCGGGGTGGAAAGTGCCTTTTTCAAAAATAAGCTCTATAATATTTATTCCTGCGCCGTTGTAGTCTTGGTTTCCTATAAAAACAGTAAGCAAAATAATTATTGCACCACCTAAAACTATGTGATGGTAGGGCAGTTTAAAGATTTGTTTTGCAAACTTATTGCTATATTTTAAAGTATAACAAAAACAGACGCTTAAAAGTGCGGTGAGAACGGTTATTATTCCTACTTTCAATGCGATTTGCCACGAAAAAGCAGGGATATCTGAAAGGGAAAAACGTTCGGGGTGAGCGCCAATAAAAAATGCGGTAAAAAAGCCTGAAAGCGAGGAAATAAGGCAAGGGATGACCGATTTTAAGTGAAGCGTGCCGACTTTTACAATTTCCAGAGCGAAGAAAAAAGCGGTAATAGGAGTGCCAAAAACTGCAGCAAAAACCGATGCCATACCTGCGCGGATTAAAATGCCTGATTGTTGAGATTTCAATCGGAAAATCTTAGAAATCAAAGCCGAAAGACTGCCGCCTATTTGCAAAGCTGCGCCCTCTCGCCCTACAGAAGCGCCGAAAAGATGGGAAATAGCAGATGTAATAAACACGCCAACCGAAAGCCAGGGTGATAATTTTTCATCGCCTTCACAAGCTGTCAAAATGTTGTTGGTGCCAACCCTTGAGATTTTAAGTTTTTCATATATAAAAACAATGAGCAAACCACCAACGGGTAACAAATAAAGCAACCAATCGTGTTCGGTTCTAAGTGCAGTCACAAAACTTATCGCAAGGGAAAAAACCGCGCCTATCGCACCGCCAAGTATACCTAATAAAATGTTTGTTATTAGATTTTTAAAAAAAGCTTTAAGGTCTAAATTTTTATTTTGCAACTATAAGACTCCTTTCTAAAAAAACGTCACAAAGACACAATAATGTTTTGATGATATTTTAATTGATGCGATTGTTTTATACATAATGAAATTAATATAAACATGGCGAGAGAATTGTTTTGTCAACGGCAAGTGTGACGATGTTTATTTTTTTAGACGCCGATAATTAAAACCGTCGAAAATTTAAGACTATATATCATTTTAAAATTTTTCTTTTTAAAGATACACACCGAACTCCAAATAATAAAAACCATTCAAATCTGAGGAAAAATTTCAGAAAATTCAATATGGTTTGTTTAATGCTGTGGTTTTTAAGAATGCTCCAAATAGGCGGATATGGATATAAGTTAAACTTCTTCATTTTTTTGATTGTTTCTTTGGCGAAAGAAATACTTCCTTCTCTTACTAGTTTACAAGCAACAACATGAATGTAATAACGTGCTTTAATATCTCCTATATTTTTCCAAAAAGCGTTTTTGTCTTTTGTAAGGTCTTTTACGTATCTGGCATTTTCAATAAAACTGTCGATATAAATGAAACGCTTTTCGGAATTTATTTTAGCGGTTGCGCTATTATCGTGCCTATAATATTGATATAGCTTTTCGTTTGTACGGGCACAGTTTTTAGCATATAATGTTGCCGTAAAGGAAAACATAGTATCTTCGCCAAACGAACTTTTTGAATTGAAACAGATGTTGTTATCCAATAAAAGTTTTCTTTTAAACCAATATCTCCAAACTTCTTGCATCCATTTTGTATCATCGTAAGTTAAAAAATGCAATTTTTTATTTTCGTTACTGCAAGTTTCTGTGTTAAATGAATTTTTAGACTCAAAATAAGTTCTTTCTTTTTTTGCTTCTGTTTCAAAATTTAAAATATCAACATCGTATTCGGCCGCTGCGGTTGAAAGTTGTTTCAAACAATTATTAGCGATTATATCGTCTGCATCGACAAACCAAATATAATCTCCTTGAGCAAGTTCTATTCCCCTGTTGCGAGTTTTAGAAACACCACTGTTTGGTTGATTAAACACACGAATGTTTTCATATTTTTTCGCATACTCTTCTAATATTAGTAGAGAATCATCTATTGATCCGTCGTTGATACAAAGGATTTCATAAGCAGAGTGAGGGATATTTTGGTTTAAACAAGAGTCTAGGGTCATATGAATATATTGTTTGGCGTTGTATACGGGAATAATGATAGATAATACTTTTTGCATAATGCACCTCGAAGAAGTTTTTAAAAGATTTAAGGAAAATTGAAATTTATAGTCAAGCGGAAGATTGGTAAATTACGGGATATAGTTTAACATATACGCGTTGGTTTTTCAATAATTTGATAAAGAGTAAAAATATAACAATTAGAAATAATGTGTGTTGAAAACTCGGTGAATCAGTTAATTGTAAAAGCGATTTTATAAAGCTGAAATAAAAGGAGATTGTGATAGCTGTGATACCGCCAAAAACAACAATCAAAATGCTTGCCGGCATTAACTTAGCCGTATTTTTTAATTTTTCGGTTTTTAAAGGCAAACCATCACCAACTTTCGTTAACAGGTAAAATTAGTCGGGAAAATGTTTCGGTATATACTCCAACATAAAATCTAAAGAACTGCCGCCTTCGTTTGGCACAAACGGCTCGCCTTCTTCAATATAAATGCGCATAGTGCTTTCGTCATCGTATTGCACGGTTAGTTTTCATCCGTCGTTGCTGTATGCAGTAGTATAATTTACTAATTTGGTATCTTCAAATACAAATTCGGTATTTTTACAAGACTCAAGATAAGTTTTATAATCGTCTTTGCTTACATGATAAACTGAAATTCTAAGTTCATTTTCGCTACTTTCAAAAACTTCGCCAAATTTAAATTCGGCTTCAGGGATTTTTTCGCTCAAAGTGGTGCTTGGCCATTCAAGCTTTTTATACGTAGTAATATCAAAATTCCAAAAAGCGATATACTGAAGTATCAAAAGAAAAGAAAACATAATAAGCAAAATAGAAAATCTAACGGTTTTGTGGGAGATAATTCCTTTTCTGATTAAAACGGCAAATGTACACAAAACAATTGCCGCAACCGAGCAAAGTCCCAAAAGCAAACGACCGTCAATAAAGGCAACAAAGCCCATAATTACAGCGATTGAAACCGAAATAATCGGCTAAAAATAAAAAGAATTAAACTTTTTGCGTTTGCGGTCTTCGTGAGTTTCGCCGAACACTTCATTTTCGGGAACTTCTACGTTAACGTTTGTGTTACAGCTAGGGCAATAGCGTAAATTGTCCGAAAAATTTTCACCGCATTTTTTGCAAATCATAATTTTCTCCTTTTGTAAGTTTTTAATATTATATCATTAAATCAAAAATTTGGCAATAAGATAAAAAGCACTGACTTTATAATTTTGTAGTCAGTGCTTTTGATGAAAGAAAAATTTAATTGTACGGTGTTTGAATTTTTAAGACATATATTTTAATACGGTATATTATTCAAACTACGATATATTATGAACTTACAGAATAATCCTTTTTAAATCCGTGTGCGCCGAAAATTTGCCATTTACCAACGCCGAGACGGTTTATAATGGCTTTTCTTTCTTCGGAACAAAGTTGGGGGACAGTATCTACGGAAGTCATCAGAATAGGTGCGTATTGATTGTATTCTGCTTGTTCGGGCGTCAATCCGTGTACATTGATGTAAATGTCGCCTGTAATAGCGATATGTTTAGTATATTCAATCAATACAATTTCGCCGGGCAAATGGCCGCCCTTTCCTTCATAAACTTCAAAATGTAATTCCCCGAAATCGAAAAATCCAATTTGTGTAAGAGGCTCGGTTAAATTTTCTGTATCGTTCCACATAACCTTAATCTTATCGGGATTGGCTGCCTGATAAGATGTGAGTATTTTGCAAATATTTATGTAAGGTTTATGCAAAGGATTCTTTTCTCTGAAACCGTCGTTCCCAAGATATTCGTTTTTTAAGCAGAGTGCGGTTTTAGAACTTGTTATTATTTCGTCGAATAACGGTAGTAACCCGCAGTGGTCAACGTCTGCGTGAGTTACAAGGATTGTTTTCTTGATATTATCAAAGTTCGGAATAATATTTCGTATAACCGAAAGCATTTCATCACGGTAACAAGCATATCCGCTGTCAACAAATAATATTTTTTCATTACTTTTTATAATGATAGTATTACTGCCGCACGGCGGCTCTATCAAAATAAGTTCCGTATTGTCGGAAATTTTATGTGTGCTTATTCTTGGAGCAAAAGATTTCCCCTTAGAAGCACCGAGCAATTCCGCAAATTTACTTATGCTATCAAAAGTTCTGTACGGTGACAAGCCCTGTTCATCGAGCGTTTGCATTGCCAAGTTTACGTGTACTAAAAGTTCGCGGCTGACTTCTTCTGAAAGGCCCATTGTTTGAGACAATCCCATAACGTAAGTATTATAAAAAATACTGTTGTCGTAAACTTTTTCCGAACTGTTATAGTTAATAACCCGAACTTTACAAAGTTTTTCGGCTTCTGCAAGAAATTCGGCGATTTTATCAACATCCTCAACGTATAAGCCCATCTTGAAGTATTGGTAATCCGTACCGTTTTCCTGAGAACTGATATAAGAAATATTGAAGTTAAAATCATTGATTAGAGTTAAAACGTTTGTTACGCTACCGGGTTTGTCTTTAAGACAAAATTCTATTAACACAATACTTGTTTTATTTGTATTGTTTTGAAGATATCCGATTTTTTCGAGTTCAATATCTGCTTTATTCAACTGTTCTTCCGTTCCCTCGGCATCAATAAACAGAGTATGCGAGTCGACGGCCTTATTATAACTGACACGGGTTATGTTGATTCCTAATGCGGAAAAACACTTACTTGCTTTTAAAAACGCACCTATATGATTGGGCATAGATGTTACATAAGTTTTTTTCAAAAAATATCACCTCAATTTAAGACGCTTATCAACTATGGCATTTTGCATTTTACGATGGCTTCGGTGACGTCGGTCAGAACAAGCTCACCGTTTTGATTGTAGGCTTCAATCGTGACTTCGACCAATCCGTTTTTTTCGTTTCTTTTTATAAGTTTTGTAATAGTTGCTTTGCCGGTTAATATATCATCGGCAAATACAGGTTTTAACCATTCGATTTTGGTTGATTTTCCTGCCAAAAGTTCACTGCCGAAAAAATCAACTTCAAGGTATTTTGCCCATACGGACATGAAAGACATTACACCGGGAGCAATCAACTTTCCGAAAGGAGTTTTCTTTGCATATTCTTCATCGGTATGAAGCGGAATGTTGTCATAATCATGTGCAAAAGATAGCATCTTTTCTTTTTTTATGATAGCTTGTGAGATATTTACCATCATACCGATTTCTAAATCATCAAAATACATATTTATCGCCTTTAACAGATTATATGCTTGTGTCAAATTAGAAACAAATTCTAATTTTCTCCAATTATAGCATATCTTTGATATAATATGCAAGATAGAAAGCAAAAGGTTACTTTTATATAAACTCTTACAAATCCTCATTTTCTTCTTTTATTTGGGTTAGCATTATGCTATAATATAGTAAAATATCTTAGGAGGTCCCGCTATGAAAAAAATCATTATTTTATTTACATCATTATGTTTGATATTTATGCTTGCTGCATGTAAACAATCAGAAGGAACTTTCTCTGCTAATAGTTTGTCAAACCATAAAAAGATAACTTCATATGAAAATTTTTTAAACGATTTGAAAAATAAGCAAGATGACTTATGTTATTATATTAAAGATATTGATGGAAACAATATTAATGATTTGCTCATTCTTGAAAACACAAAATTGTCTGTTTATACATACGAAAATTCTATTGAATTAATTGGTGAACAAGATTTTCTCACTGGTACTGTTAGATTTTTTAGTTCAGACAACATTAATTGTCCTGGTATATTTTATTACACAGTTGGTGGCGGAGTAGATCATTACGGATATATGACAATTAAAGATAAAAAGCTTTCATTTGAAAATTTATGGGAAGAAAACTATGCTACCGAACCGCAGGACAGTATCAATCGTACAAAAGAGTTGTCGCCTAATAAAGATTTAATTTCTGAATCAAAAAAGTTGTATAATAAAAATGCCGATATCAAATTTATATATTTAAAATAATAACTATAATCAAAAAACTCTACGTAGATTACGTAGAGTTTTTTGATTATAAATTTATTGATTCTCTTTAAGTGTAATTTCCATAATTCCCAACCTTAGTTATTCTTATAACCCTTCCTGAACCCCAAGGATTATTTGCATTTGCATTATAACCAGAAGGTGGATTGTAATTATGATATACAACTTCTACAACGCCTTGACCATCATAATGTCCCCAAATATTGGGCGCATCTGCACCTTTGAAATCACCTATAATACAATCGTAATTTCGTATATATCCAGAATTAGTTTTAAATCTAACCTGTACATAATCACCGATTGATAACGGCAACTGATTGCCAATATTTGGTTTGGTAGCTATTACAATTCTTCCATCTATCTGCGCGAAATATTCAGGATAAGAATACGAGTATCTTGCGTTATTTTGTGCATGACGTTTAAGTTTATATTGATTAGATGAAGGACTTGTAATTAAATGATAGCCCATATAAGAAATAACCGTACCAATATTTCCTGTTTGAGGAATATCAACATACGGACCATTCACTGTAGTTCCATTCCCATACGAATAATATCGCATACCTTCAACAGCAAAGGCAGAAGTATTTTCATCGAGTGTCATAACCGATGCAGTCTGAGTTACAGGCTGTTCTTCATCCTTAGCAGAAATCACTACAATTTTGTCTTCGCTGATACCGATTGCAGCTACACCTTTATCAGCTGCCGCCTGTGCTTCTTGC
>JAZSNT010000039.1:0-14011 GCA_045536525.1 Acutalibacteraceae bacterium | reverse complement strand
CCCGCGGGACCCATTTATGGGTAGTAAGTAAAAATTGCATGGCTGGCAGGCCAACAAAAAAGCGCACTTGTGCGCCGCCAGTATCGGTTAGGGCTATGCCCGAAAATGAAATACCACCCGCTATGCGGATGGATATTTATTATATAGACAGTTCGTAGGGGTAGGAGTCTCGACTGCCCAATTAATCACATCAAATTTTGCGGACAGCCCGGAGGCCTGTCCCTACAATGTTTTTATATAAATTCATCTTATTCCGCATTAAAAAAGACTCCTCGAAAGGAGTCTTTTAACTATTTAAGCATCTTTTTAAGGAACTGGCCTGTGTATGATTTTTCACATTCTGCTACCTTTTCGGGTGTGCCGCTGCAAACCACCATACCGCCCTTGTCACCGCCTTCGGGACCCAAATCTATAATATGGTCGGCGGTTTTTATAACGTCGAGATTATGCTCAATTACAAGCACGGTGTTACCTGCATCTACTAAACGCTGTAAAACTTCGATAAGTTTATGAACGTCGGCTGTGTGAAGACCTGTTGTCGGCTCGTCAAGAATATAAATTGTCTTACCCGTACTGCGCTTAGAAAGTTCGGTAGCCAGTTTCACACGCTGTGCTTCACCGCCCGATAGCGTTGTAGCAGGTTGACCGATTTTAATATAACCAAGACCCACGTCATAGAGTGTTTTTAGTTTGCGGTGAATTTTGGGTATACTTTCAAAGAAATACATACCTTCTTCAACCGTCATTTCAAGTACGTCATAAATATTTTTACCCTTATACTTAATATTTAAAGTTTCGCGATTGTAACGGCTACCGCCACACACTTCACAAGGCACATAAATATCAGGCAAAAAGTGCATTTCTATCTTTAAAATACCGTCACCCTGACAGGCTTCGCAACGGCCGCCTTTAACGTTAAAGGAAAATCTACCTGCGTTATAACCGTGCATTTTAGCATCCTTTGTAGACGAAAAAAGTTCACGTATATCACCAAAAACACCCGTATACGTTGCAGGGTTTGAACGTGGTGTTCTGCCTATCGGCGCCTGGTCTATATTTATAACCTTGTCAAGATTTTCTATACCTTCAACCGACTTATATTTACCTGCGATCGTCTTGGCGTGGTTTAATTTATTAGCCAATACGTTATAAAGAATTTCATTAACAAAGGAAGATTTACCGCTACCCGAAACACCCGTAACACAGGTAAACGTACCAAGCGGAATTTTAACGGTTATATTTTTAAGGTTGTTTTCTGCCGCTCCCTTTACAACAAGTGAATTGCCGTTACCCTTGCGGCGCTTTTCAGGAACAGGAATTTTCTTTCTGCCGTAAAGATAGTCGGACGTAATCGACTCGGTACACTTTTCAAGTTCACCAAGCGGACCCGAAAATACCACCTTACCGCCGTGTATACCGGCACCCGGACCGATATCAAGCACATAGTCCGAAGCACGCATAGTATCTTCGTCGTGCTCAACCACAATAACGGTATTACCAAGGTCGCGAAGTCTTTTAAGTGTAGAAATCAGACGGTCATTATCCCTTTGGTGAAGTCCAATACTCGGCTCGTCAAGGATGTACAAAACACCCATTAGTGAAGAACCGATTTGGGTAGCAAGTCTTATGCGCTGACTTTCACCGCCTGACAAAGTACCCGAAGAACGTGAAAGATTAAGATAATCAAGCCCTACACTCTGCAAAAACGTAAGTCTTTCGCGAATTTCCTTTATAATCGGCTTTGCAATCATACCGTCACGTGCGCCAAACTGTAAACTGTCGATAAATTCAAGTTCGGCACTTACAGACATATCACAGAATTCAATAATATTTTTACCGCCAACCGTCACCGCCAAAAATTCGGGTTTCAGACGGTTTCCGCTACATTCGGGGCAGGGCGATTCGGTCATATAACTTTCAATTTCGTTTCTTGCATAATCACTTGTTGTAGTTTTATAACGGCGTTCAAGGTTGTTTATAACACCCTCAAACTCGGCATAATATGTGCCGCCACCGTATACCGTATCACGTACAAGTTTAATTTTTTCACCGTTTGTACCGTAAAGAATTTTATTCTTTTGGTCATCTGTCAAATCTTTAAACGGAGTGTTTATGTCAAAACCGTAATGCTCGGCAACACCACGGTAATACATCTCGGCAATAGTGGAAGAATCGGGATTCATCCAACTGTTTACACCCCAACCCGAAGCCCTTATAGCGCCATCCAAAAGAGACGCATCTTCATCATTTATCACAAGTTTTGGGTTTACTTTCATAAAAATACCAAGACCTGTACAATGCGGACAAGCACCGAACGGACTGTTGAACGAAAACATTGTAGGTGTAAGTTCGGGTATACTTATGCCGTGTTCGTCACAGGCATAGGTCTGTGAAAACTGCATTTCTTCCCCGCCTATTACGTCAACCGCAACCAGACCGCCCGAAAGCGCAACTGCGGTTTCTATACTGTCGGTAAGACGGGATACAATATCTTCCTTTATAACCAGACGGTCAACTATAACCTCTATCCAATGCTTCTTATTCTTTTCGAGGGTTATTTCTTCGGCTAAATCAAATATATTACCGTCAATCCTTGCCCTTACGTAACCCTGTTTTTTAATATTTTCGAGTTCTTTTTTATACTCGCCTTTTCTACCCTTTACAACAGGCGATAAAATCTGAATTTTACTGCCCACGGGCAGTTTCATCACCGTGTCTACGATTTGGTCGGTAGTTTGTTGGCTTATTTCTTTACCGCAAACGGGACAATGCGGTACACCCACACGGGCATACAAAAGACGAAGATAATCGTATATTTCGGTAACCGTGCCAACCGTAGAACGTGGGTTTTTAGACGTGGTCTTTTGGTCAATGGATATCGCAGGAGAAAGACCTTCTATAGTTTCCACGTTTGGCTTTTCCATCTGCCCCAAAAACTGACGGGCATAACTGGACAAAGACTCAACGTACCGTCTTTGCCCCTCGGCATAGATGGTATCAAAAGCCAATGAAGATTTACCGCTACCCGAAAGTCCCGTAAAAATTATAAGTTTGTCTCTGGGGATTTCTACGTCGATATTTTTAAGATTGTGCTCACAAGCACCCTTTATAACAATCTTTTCGTTAGCCAATTACTAACCCTTCCTTAACTTATTTATCTTATCTCTAAGCGTTGCCGCATACTCAAATTCGAGTATTTTAGCCGCTTGTTTCATTTCAGCAGTCAGTCGCTTGATTTCGGCTTCACGCTCTACACGTGACATCTTGGAAACAGGCTTATCCTTAACCTTTGTGCCGATTTCCAAAACTTCGTGAACGCCTTTCTTAATAGTTTTTGGTACTATACCGTTTTGCTCGTTATAGCGCATTTGTATAGTGCGGCGGCGCTCGGTTTCACGGATAGCATTTTCCATAGAACGAGTAACGCTGTCGGCATACATAATAACTTTGCCCTCGGCATTACGGGCGGCACGGCCAATAGTCTGAACAAGCGAAGTTTCGCTACGCAAAAAGCCTTCTTTATCGGCATCAAGTATCGCCACAAGTGACACTTCAGGGATATCCAGACCTTCACGCAAAAGGTTAATACCCACAAGCACGTCAAATTCGCCAAGCCGCAAATCACGGATAATTTCCATTCGCTCAATGGTATCAATATCGTAGTGCATATAGCGAACTTTTATATCAAGTCCTTCAAGATATTCGGTAAGGTCTTCTGCCATCTTTTTGGTAAGCGTAGTAACAAGCACACGCTCTTTTTTAGGCACGCGCATATTGATTTCGCTTACCAAATCGTCAATCTGCCCATCAGACGAGCGGACCGATATTTCAGGGTCTAAAAGACCCGTAGGTCTTATCACCTGCTCGGCAATTCTTGTCGCCTTTTCCTTTTCAAAATCACCGGGTGTCGCCGATACGAACACCGCTTGGTTTATGTGGTCGTAAAATTCATCAAAATTAAGCGGACGGTTATCAAAAGCAGACGGTAACCGAAAACCGTACTCCACAAGATTTTCTTTTCTTGCCCTGTCACCGCCGTACATACCGCGCACTTGCGGTAACGTAACGTGCGACTCATCCACAAAAAGAATAAAATCTTCGGGGAAATAATCCAAAAGTGTTGACGGAGTGCTACCGGGTTTGCGTCTGGAAAGCACACGTGAATAGTTTTCAACGCCCTTACAGGTACCGATTTCTCTGAGCATTTCAATATCATACTCGGTACGCTGACGGATACGCTGTGCTTCAAGCAGTTTCTCGTTATCAATAAACCAACGCTCTCTGTCTTCCATTTCTTCTTTTAGTTCATTTAACGCTTCTTCCAATTTATCCTGTGGCACAATATAGTGTGATGCAGGATATATTGCAATATGCGAAAGCAATGCCTTGACTTCACCCGTTACGGTGTTAATTTCGCAAATACGGTCGATTTCATCGCCAAAAAACTCAATCCTCACCGCGTTTTCCAAAGAATAAGCAGGGAAAATTTCGACCGTGTCACCTCGAACACGGAACTTGTTACGTATAAAGTTAATATCGTTGCGTTCATACTGTAAATCAACAAGTTTTTCTATTAACTCATCACGGCTTTTAACCATACCTTGGCGCAAAGATATAACCATATTGCGATAATCAATAGGGTTACCAAGCGAATAAATACACGAAACCGAAGCCACGATAATAACGTCACGACGTTCCGACAAAGCACAAGTAGCACTGTGTCTTAATTTATCGATTTCGTCATTTATTGAAGAATCTTTTTCAATATAAGTATCACTACCCGGGATATACGCTTCGGGTTGATAATAATCGTAATAGGAAACAAAATACTCAACTGCGTTTTCGGGGAAAAATTCTCTGAACTCACTACAAAGTTGTGCGGCAAGGGTTTTATTGTGAGCAAGAACCAATGTCGGCTTATTTACATTAGCAATAATGTTTGCCATTGTGAAGGTCTTACCCGAACCCGTTACACCCATCAAAACTTGGTTCTTTAAGCCATTTTTGATACCTTCGCTGAGTTTTTCTATGGCTTGCGGTTGGTCACCTGTAGGCTTGTAATTACTGTGCAAAACAAATTTATCCACCGCTCTCACCTCACAAAGTCAAATTTCTACAAATATATTATACCACAAAGAAAATTCTATGTAAATATTTTTCGTAAAGGAGTTGACACAAAAACCATAGTTTTCTCTGCCAAAACATTGGTATCCATATGGTAATATTGTTAAAAAATAGACAATAAATTTCGCCAAAATCTATTGATTTTTACTGTAAAAAATTGTATAATAAATTGATTTATGTTTTAATGGTTCAATATAGCTTAAAACAAGTATTTTATGAATATTTTCTCCATTAAAACAAACCATAAATAAAGCAAATTGTAAAGAAAGGGAATTCTTAAAAATGGCTTTTTATCTTAAAGGTGTAAAACTACCTCACAGAAAGCACACGGCAAACTCTCCCGCCACCCCGTTGCCACCTGTTAAGAGTGTCACTATTCCGACCTCTATGCACATAGGTGCTCCTGCAAATGCAGTTGTGAAAAAGGGTGACGAAGTTTGTGTCGGCACTTTAATTGCCGAAGCAGGTGCAGGTTTATCTTCACCTATTTATTCCAGTGTTTCGGGTACTGTAAGCGCAGTAGGTGAAATTTTACTCGCAAACGGCTCTACCGGTACCGCCATCACTATCGAGTCTGACGGTAAGATGACACTTGACGATAACATTGCTCCCCCTACAATCGATTCAAAAGAAGATTGCATTGACGCTTTACAAAAAAGCGGTATTGTAGGTCTTGGCGGCGCAGGTTTCCCAACCGCCGTTAAGTTTAAAACTGACAAACCTATCGACTATCTTGTAATCAACGGCGCCGAATGTGAACCTTATATCACAAGCGATACCGTAACAATGCTCACCAAAGCAGATATGATGGCTTACGCTATTGAAATCTTGGTTAAGTATTTCAATATTAAAAACGTTGTCATCGGTATTGAAGAAAATAAACCCAAAGCTATCGAAAATATGAAAAAGATGGTTTTATCGGTTAATAACGTTTCAATAAAAGTATTACCGAGCGTTTATCCGCAAGGCGGTGAAAAGGTGCTCGTTTACCACACCACAGGCAGAGTTATCCGTGAAGGCGGATTGCCTATTGATGCCGGTTGTGTTGTTTGTAATTGCACCACCATTGCCGAAATCGGTAAATATTTCAAAACAGGTATACCGCTTGTTGAAAAGGTCATAACCGTTGACGGCGATGCCATAGAAAGCCCACAAAATATCATTGCCCCAATCGGCACACTTATTAAGGATATATTCGAATTTTGCGGTGTTAAAAAGGAAATCGCCAAGGTTTTATACGGCGGTCCTATGATGGGTATTTCTGTTCCCGATTTAGAAAAACCCGTTATGAAAAACACCAATGCTATACTTGCCTTTTCCGAAAAGGAAAACTTTATTCCCAAAACCACCGCTTGTATCCGTTGCGGCGCTTGTGTAAACCACTGCCCGTTCGGTATAAGCCCTGTGGCAATTCTTAAATCTTACAAAGCAAAAGATTACTTAGGCATGAAAAAAGCAGGTGCGCTTTTGTGTATGGAATGCGGTTGTTGTTCCTACGTATGCCCTGCAAAAATCCCTAACGTTCAAAATAACAAACTTGCAAAATTGGCGCTCCGTGACGAGCCTAAGAAGGAGGTTAAATAAATATGGATACAAAAATGCATATTTCGGTATCTCCGCATATCAGAAGCAGTAACACCACACAGAAAATTATGCTCGACGTGCTTATCGCACTCTCTCCTGCCGCAACTGCGGGTTGTATAATCTTTGGTCTTTCAGCACTTATTGTAATTGCAAGTTGCATCGGTGCTTGTATTTTATTTGAATTTTTATTCAACCTTATCACAAAATGCACACAAACCATCGATGATTTAAGCGCAATAGTAACAGGTCTTTTGTTAGCGCTCAATCTCCCTGCAACTACTCCGTGGTGGCAATGTGTTATTGGCTCTGCTTTCGCAATTATTATTGTTAAATGTATTTTCGGCGGTCTTGGTTGTAACCTTGTAAACCCTGCAATGACCGCACGCGTATTTATGCTTATAGCATTCACTAACCTTGCAACACCTGTTTTCCCTGCAAATGCGGTCGACACTGCGTCAGGTGCTACACCTTTAGCAAATTTAGCCGCAAACAACGCTCTTCCGTCCCTTTGGGATTTGCTTATAGGTAACGTGGGCGGTGCTTTGGGTGAAACCTGTAAAATAGCACTTATTGCAGGTGGTATATATCTTCTTATCCGTCGTGTAATCACCTGGCACATTCCTGTTATCTCTATCGCTACCGTTTTCGTTCTCACTTTCCTTTTAAACGGTTTTGATTTTGTGAACGCAATTTACTGGGTATTTTCTGGCGGTTTAATTATCGGCGCTTTCTTTATGGCTACCGACTACGTAACCTCCCCATCTACTGCAAAAGGTAAAATTTTCTTTGCAATCGGTGTAGGTTTGTTTACTGTTTTAATTCGTATTTTCGGCAGTTATCCCGAAGGTGTTTCGTTCGCGATACTTATGATGAATATTCTTCATCCTTATATCGAAAAATTCTCAAAAAGAAGATTGTTTGGAGGTAAGGACTATGAGTAAACACATAAAAAGTATTGCTGTTCTTACCATTATATGCGCGGTAGTTTCACTCTTACTTGCGGGTACACACTATATAACCGCTCCCATAATTGAGGAACAGGAAAAAGCAAAAACAAACGAAGCGTTGCTTGTGGTTTATTCCGATGCAGGCAGTTTCGAACCTGTTAACATTTCCAAATACGAACTTCCGGATACCGTAATCGAAGCATATAAAGCCGAAAACGGCGGCTATGCTATAAAACTAAACGTTACAGGCTATCAACCCAATATGGTTATTCTTTGCGGTATTGATAAAGACGGCTCTGTTACAGGTGCTACCTGTATTTCAAGCAGCGAAACGTTAGGCAAAGAAAAGACCTACGGTGAAAACTTTGTAGGCAAATCTTCAAAAGATTATGACTCGGTAGACACTATCGCAAATGCAACTTATACCACACAAGGTTATAAAAACGCTATTAAAGATGCACTTAACGCCGCAACCATTTTAAGCGGTGGCAGTGCAGATTTACGTAGCGAGGAAGAAATCCTTGCCGATAATCTTAACACCGCTTTACCATCGGCAAACGGTGAGTTTGAGACTGTTTCCTTTCTTGAAACACTTCAAAACATCGACAAAGTTTATACTGCTTCAAACAAAACAGGTTTTGTATTTGTTTCGGGCGAAAACTTTATAGCAACCGATGCTTCGGGTAAAGTTTCAGGCAAAGCAGAGGCCACAATCAAAGCGGCAGTAGAAACCGCCGCAGTAAAGGTTTTAGAATGGCAAAAAGCCAAAATCGACTTAACTGAATTTGCAGATATGCCATTGTCCGTATACGAAGCTTACAAAAATACTGACGGCAACTTCACGTTTATTTTACACGCCGCAGGATACGGTATCAACGGAGGTGGTAATAAATACCAACAAGGTAACGGTATTCCTATTGTTATAAAAGTTATCGCTACCAAAGACGGTAAAATCACCTCTTGCGTAACTGTTTCACAATCCGAATCTGCTAATTACGGTGCCGTTTGCGGTGATGAAAAGTTCTATAAACAATTTGAAGGCAAAACCGAAAAAGATTATTCTCAAATTGACGCAATAAGCGGCGCCACAATAACCACCAACGGTTACGTAACCGCTATCGGAGACGTCTTCAATGCTATTAAAATTTTGAAAGGGGTGTCCTAAATGAAGAAAAACGGCAGTTTATATACTTTATTAAAAGGTCTTTTACTTGAAAATCCTGTTTTCGTTTTAGTTTTGGGCACCTGTCCTACACTTGCTATGACAAAAGACCTAATCAGTGCATTAGGCATGGGTCTTGCCGCTACCGCAGTTTTGATTTGTTCGAATATCGTAATTTCAATATTGGGTAAATTCATCCCCGACAGTGTGCGTATCCCCTGTTATATTGTAGTAATCGCGGGTTTTGTTACGTTGGTACAAATGCTTATTCACGCTTACGTACCCGATGTATACGAAATGCTCGGCGTATTCCTGCCGCTAATTACAGTTAACTGTATAATCCTTGGCCGTGCCGAAATGTTTGCCGCTAAAAACAACGTCGGCAAATCAGCGCTTGACGGTCTTGGTATGGGCTTGGGCTTCACCTTGGCACTTCTCTCTATCGCAATAATTCGCGAACCTTTCGGCGCAGGTACGTTTGCAGATATACCTATTCCCTTCTTGAAAGACCATACTGTTGCTTTTTTGGCGCAGGCACCCGGCGGTTTCTTGATTTACGGTATTATGATAGCTGTGGTATATAAACTCACACACGGCAAAGCACCTTATAAGAAAGAGTTTTCCTGTGATAACTGTCCATCACGGGTGCTTTGTAATAAATCAGTATATCAAAAGGAGGAAATATAAATGGATACTTTTAAAAGTTTAATTGTAATTATCCTTTCTTCCGTTTTTGTAAACAACTACGTTTTAACCCGCTTCTTAGGTATCTGTCCTTTCCTTGGCGTTTCTAAGAAACTGAATTCGGCGGTTGGTATGGGTGTTGCGGTTACCTTTGTAATGGTACTTGCAACCGCTGTTACCTGGCCGATACAAACCTATATTCTCGGCGAAGAATATGCATATTTACAAACAATAGTATTTATTCTTGTTATTGCTTCCCTGGTGCAGTTTATCGAGATGGCGCTAAAAAAGTTTATCCCGTCGCTTCATAAAGCATTGGGTGTTTACTTGCCTCTCATCACCACAAACTGTGCGGTTTTGGGTGTTACACTTAACAACCTTACCGAAACCACACTTGCAGGTAACCCATACAACTACCTCGAAGCATTAGTTAATTCTTTGGGCGTTGGTCTTGGTTTCTTACTTGCCATGGTGCTTTTCTCTGGTATGCGCCAGAAAATTCAGGAAAGCGAAATTCCCGAAAGTTTCAAAGGTCTTCCCGCCACCCTTATTGCCGCATCATTCATTTCATTGGCATTCTTCGGCTTCGGCGGTATTGTTGAGAATATTTTTAAATAGGTGAAAAAATATGACAAGTATTTTAATTGCTTTTGCCGTAGTAACGGCCGTAGGCTTGATAGCAGGTTTGCTGTTGGCTTTGGCGGCACATTTCTTGCACGTACCCGAAAACGAAAAAATCACACAGGTACGTGAATGTTTGCCTGGTATCAACTGTGGCGCTTGCGGTTACAACGGCTGTGACGAATATGCCAAAGCCGTAGCAGAAGACGGCGCAAAGACCAATCTTTGCATTCCGGGAGCTGACACGGTTGCCGCAGACGTAGCAAACGTTATGGGTGTAGAAGCACAGGACGTTGTTGAAAAGATGGCTTTCGTAGGTTGCAACGGCAACCCCGAAGCCACATCTAAACTCAACGATTATAACGGTGTGCACACCTGTGTTGCCGCTTCTATGATTTACGGCGGCCCTAACGATTGTAAGTACGGTTGCCTCGGTTGCGGCGACTGCGCTGTTGACTGCCCCGTTAGCGCTATCTGCCTTAAAGACGGCATCGCTCACGTAAATCCCGAACTTTGTATCGGTTGTGGCTTATGTGTTAAAAAATGCCCCAAAAACATCATCAAACTTATTCCGCAGGTGGCTAAGGTTGCAGTTATGTGCAATAATAAAGAAAAAGGCGGTGCCGCACGTAAAAAGTGTAAGAACGCTTGTATCGGCTGTAAAAAGTGTGAACTCAACTGCCCAAACGGTGCTATCAAGGTTGAAAACAACCTTTCAGTTATCGATTATGACAAGTGCACGGGTTGCGGTATCTGCGCTGACGTCTGCCCCACCAAGTGTATCCATAAATTTGGCTGATATGACTAATAAAAAACTGCGTAACGATATTTTTCTGGTTGTAGGAATAGGTTTATTATTACTAACCGTATGTATTGTATTGAAAGTCACCCTAAATGATAATAATTATAATAATAATGATAAGCCTGGTTTTGTAAAAGTAATTGTTGACAAAAAGGTAAAGCATTGTTATAATTTTAACAAAAATGGTGAGTATACAATTACATCGGGTAAAAACACCAATGTTTTGGTCATAAAGGACGGTACTGCTTTTATAAAAAGTGCCGACTGCCCTGATAAAATATGTGTACATCACAGCCCCATTTCAAAGGTTGGCGAAACCATCATTTGCCTGCCGCATAAATTAGTGGTCGAAATTGTGAAGGAGTAGCCTTATGCGAAACACCAAAAAAATTACATTTTTAGGTCTTTTTGCAGCGGTTGCCATAGTGCTTTCTTTTATCGAACATTCGCTTCCACCTTTCTTCCCCGATTATTACGGAGTCAAACTCGGTCTTGCCAATATCGTAAACATATTTATTTTGTACAAATTCACCGTAAAGGAAGCGGCTGGTGTAACTTTAATACGAATACTTTTAGTCTCAATAGCTTTTGGCAAAATTATGACATATATGTTTGCGCAAAGTTTAGCGGGTGCATTTTTAAGTATTGGGGTTATGGCGTTACTTAAAAAGACGAAACTTTTTTCTATTGTAACAATCAGTATTGTAGGTGGCATTTGTCATAATGTAGCGCAAGTTTTAGTTGCCATATATATTTTTTCAATCAAAGAAATAGGCTATACTTTCATTCCATTATGCATAAGCGGTATTTTATCAGGCACACTAATAGGAATAGCAGGTGCTTTGATATTAAAATATACTAAAAATTTAAAAGGATGGTAATTATGAAAAAATTACTCAGTATCACATTATGTATTGCTATGCTATTTTCCTTAGCACTTCTCGCCGGTTGTTCGGAAGAGCCCTTGAAGTTTGGCTTAGGTGCAGTTTCTTATATTGACGAAGTTAAGAACGCTATAGGTACTACAAACGGATCTGTTACTACAAGCACAACCTTTGCTGCAGTTACACTTGACGCAGACGGCAAAATCATTAAGTGCGAAATTGATTCCATTGATGCCACACTCGGTTTCACCGCTGACGGTAAATACGTAAAAGCTGAAAATCTTGCTACCAAACAGGAACTCGGCGAAAACTACGGCATGAAAGAATACAGCTCCATAAAACGCGAATGGAACGAGCAGGCTGACGCTTTTGAAAAAATTACAGAAGGTAAAACTTTGCAAGACGTTAAGGCGCTCGTTGTTACAGACGGTAAAGGCAACGACGCAGTTGTAAACGCAGGTTGCACCATCGCTATTGCCGATTTTGTAAAAGCAGTTGAAAAGGCTGTAAACAACGCAAAAGATTCTACCACTACTAGCGAAGATACTTTGAAAATCGGTGTAGTTGCTACTGCTTCGGGCAAAGATGCCAACGGTGCTGCCGCAGGTAGTGCAGAGGTTGAAATTTCCGTCACTGCCGCTACTGTAAAAAACGGTAAAGCTACCGCTATGGTTACCGATGCTATCGATATTACAGCTGCTTTTGATTCTAAGGGCAAAACTCCGCTCACAAGCGGCAACCTTGCTACTAAATTAGAACAAGGCGAAGAATACGGCATGAAAGTATACGACGGCGCTAAACTCGAATGGTACGAACAGGCAGCCGCATTTGATAAAGAATGTGTTGGCAAAACCGCTTCTGAAATCGCAAATTTGGCAACAAGTGATGCACTTACAAAAGCAGGTTGCACCATCGATGTTACCGATATGTTAAAAGCCGCCGAAAAAGCTATAAAATAAAACGTAAAAAAGGGGCTTTACGCCCCTTTTCTTTTTAAATTATGAAAAATTGTATTTCTTTATTTTTAATTCTTATAATTAGTCTTGTGTTTTTTACAGGTTGCGAACAACCAAAAGAAAAGTTCACCGATTATTCTTTTGATTTTTTCGATACAGCAAGTACAATTATAGGCTATGAAACCGACGAACGAACCTTTAAGGATAATTGCGTGAAAATCAAATCGTGGCTTTTAGAATATCATCAGTTGTACGATATATATAATTCGTATAACGGTATTACTAACCTTTATAGCCTTAATAAAAACACAGGCAAAGCCACAAAGACAGACCCTAAGATTATTGATTTACTGCAATATGCAAAAGAACTTTATAATAATACCGACGGTAAACTCAATATCGCTTTAGGCAGTGTTTTATCCGTGTGGCACGATTACCGCAACTACGGGATGAAACATCCCGAAGAAGCCGAACTTCCACCCCGAAACCAACTGCAAAATGCGGCAAGTCATACCGATATTAACAACGTTGTAATCGATCCCCAAAACAATACCATACTTATAACGGACAGTAAACTGTCGTTAGACGTTGGTGCTATTGCAAAGGGATATGCCGCACAAAAAGTGGCTGAACAAATGGAACAATCCGGTATGAGCGGTTATCTTTTAAACCTTGGCGGCAACGTTAAAATTGTAGGTCAGCGTGACGATGGCGAAAAATGGAAAGTCGGTATCGAAAATCCCGACCGCACAATAGATACCGCCTATGCCGAAGAAATGGAACTTGACAATAACCTGTCACTTGTAACAAGTGGCTCGTATCAGCGTTTTTATACCGTAAACGGTAATAATTACCACCATATAATAGACCCCGAAACCTTGCAACCGGCAAAATATTTCACGTCCGTTTCGGTACTGTGTGAAGATTCTGCGTTGGCAGACGGTCTTTCTACCGCACTTTTCTGCCTTAATTATGAATCGGGCAAGGAACTACTTTCCGAAAATTTCAAAAACACCGATATAAAGGTACTGTGGATTACAGATGACGGGCAAAAATTCTATTACGGCGGTTTTGAAAAATATTGTAAATGAAAAAGGTGAGATTTTATGAACTGCCCCAAATTGTGCGTACAGCACAAAAAAAGGCATCCATGGTAGCAAATATTAAATTTTAAGCAATATACTGACTTCGTTTTTCGAGCGGAGTCAGTTTTGTTTTTAGTTGGATACGCTGATGATTGTAGAAGT
>JAZSNT010000057.1:0-3049 GCA_045536525.1 Acutalibacteraceae bacterium | reverse complement strand
ACTTCTACAATCATCAGCGTATCCAACTAAAAACAAAACTGACTCCGCTCGAAAAACGAAGTCAGTATATTGCTTAAAATTTAATATTTGCTACCATGGATGCCTTTTTTTGTGCTGTACGCACAATTTGGGGCAGTTCATTTTTTTGCAGAGTCTTCATTTTTTTGTTGAAAAAAGATAAAAAATGTAGTATAGTATATATTATATAAAAAATTATGGTTCTTGGGAGGCAACTACAATGTATAGGAAATTATTAGCAGGAATTTTATGTGTTTTAATGCTGTTTTTGGCAGCGTGCGGTGGTGAAGAAAAAGTTGATTCTAAACCGGAGGTAACATCATCTGAGGTTAAGGCTCCCGAACCGATATATTATGTGAATAATCTTACAGGTGAGCAAAATCTTACCGAAAGTGAACTTGAAGACAGACGTCCGGTTGCTATAATGATTAACAACGCCTGGGAAGGTACGCGCGGTGATGCACAAAGTGTACAAACAGGTCTTTCTAAGGCAGATATTGTATATGAAACAGAGGTAGAGGGCGGTATCACTCGCCTTATGGCAGTTTTCAAGGATATTTCTAAAGTAGAGAAAATTGGTACAGTTCGTTCGGCTCGTTATCCGTATATTGATTTAGCTATGGGACACGGCGCAATTTACGTTCATCACGGCCAAGATAACACCTATGCAAAACCGCATTTAAAAGATACACAAACCTTTATACTTGGTATTAATAACGCAGGTACACGTATAAAGAACGGAATGGCTACTGAACACACGCTTTATGGTTACGGCGATAAGATTTGGGAATGGTTCGAGAAAAAGAACTATGATATCGAAATAAAGGATAGTAAAAACTGGCAGAATTTCGCCGCAAAGGATGCAAAAATCAGTTATGTATTAGCCGCTGAAACTGTAACTGTTGAATATTCTTCTAAATACAGGTCAATCTTTAAGTATGACGCTAATAGCGGTAAGTACGTACGTTATTTCAGAGATATTTTACGTAAAGATTATTTCACGGGCGAAACTGAAACCTTTAAGAACGTATTTGTACTTTCAACCTCTATTACAAATTATCCCGACGGCAAACATAAGAAGGTTGATTTATCATCAGGTAGCGGTTACTATTGTGTAAACGGCACTTACACACCTATCAAATGGTCAAAGGGCAGCTCGTCAAGCGCTCTTAAATTTACAACTACCGACGGCAAACCGCTTGAAGTAAGCCAGGGCAACAGCTGGGTTTGTTTCCATAGCAAAAAGTTTACACCTAAATTTGAAGGCGCACCAAAAGCTGAGATAAATACCGATGCTGTAAGCAAGGTGGGGAATTAATATAATATTTTTGTGGATTGTTTCGGGATAATTTGTGCGGATATTACTAATTAGGATAAAATTCTAAATTTAATTTTAAGTAACAAACTGACATTGCTTTTTAGTGGTGTCAGTTTTGTTTTTAATTTGTGATTAAACGGGGAAAGATATATAATATAAGCGAGGTAATAAAAATGAGTGTTTTTGAAAGAATTTACCAAGTTGTCAAACAAATACCCAAAGGCAAGGTTGCAACCTACGGCTATGTGGCATTAAAAGCCGGCAATCCGCGTTGGGCGCGAGTTGTGGGATATGCGCTTCACAACAATCCTACTCCCGGAGTTATACCCTGTCACAGGGTTGTAAATCGCGAGGGGAAAGTGGCCGCTGCCTTTGCTTTTGGCGGCGGGGACACCCAAAGAGCTCTTCTGGAAGCCGAGGGAATAGTCTTTGAGAGTGATGGCACAGTAGACCTTAAAAAATATGGTTGGCAAGAATGATTTAATTCGGAATTGTTATAAATGTGAATGAAATCTTATTTTTCATACTTATTAAATAAAAAATTATGAAAAAGTTGATGTAACAAAAATAAAAAGATGTGTAGAAATTCTACACATCCTTTTTACTTTCCTTTAAAGTACGACTTAGAAAATAGTCACTTTTTATTTTAGGCAAGAATATTTTTAAATAGTATTAATCGTTTTTTTGAGGGTTAAAATGTTTTTTAGTTGCGGTAGTTACCACTTTAATAAGCCCTATAATACCAATAAGGTTAGGAATAGCCATCAAACCATTCATGGTTTCCGAGATACTCCAAATTAAATCTAGGCTTCCCACAGCGCCGATAAACACAAATAATATATATATATATAACGATAGATAGTAATAGCTTTTTTTGAGTTATTGAATAAGAATCCTATACATACCTCTCCATAATAAGCCCAACCCAGAATAGTTGATAAAGCAAAAAATACAGTTGCCAAGGTTATAACAAAACCACCAATCCCCGGCAAAATCTCATTAAATGAAGCAATGCTTAAAGCAGAACCCGATAAAGTTCCATCATTCCAAATCCCCGTAGTTAGAATCACTAAAGCGGAGCAAGTACAGATAATGATTGTTGTAAAGAAGACCTCGAACATTCCCCAAAAGCCCTGTTGCACAGGGTCTTTCGTGCTTGATGCCGCGTGTGCTATTGGTGCACTGCCAAGTCCTGATGATGTTAAAATAAGACCATACCCAACACACGAGGGTATGGTCTTTTTCTACACACAAATCCAGTATTTAAGGGGGTTCCGAGCACTTTTTAAGGATTTTCTAATGCAAAAAATTGTCGAAAAAACTGTTAATGAAATTAGGTGTTAATCTTCATTTCATTAACACAAAAAGGAGGAATTATATGAATCTATACGAATCACTGTTATCGGAGTTTGGTTATAACAAGCCGATATTATTTTCAGAAATTAAATTTAATAATTGGTGTCCACAACAAATCAGCAGAGATTTGCGAAAGTTATGTCAGGACGGAAAGGTTGTTAAATTTGATTCAGGTATTTACTACATACCAAAAACGACTCAGTTTGGAATTGCATGCTTTAATCCTAAAAAGGTAATTGATAAGAAATTTATAAGAGAAGGCGAAAATGTTTTCGGTTACTATTCAGGAAGTTATCTACAATACGAACTCGGTATATCTAAACTTAAACCCGCCGTTATCGAAATCTATACCAATGA